>NZ_JACBGA010000010.1:0-75073 GCF_021401285.1 Sphingopyxis sp. NFH-91
TCCTGCAGCCCGATCAGAAAAGCGCAACGCAGGTCTGGCGACAGGTCGCCGACCAGTTGCGCACCCGTTGGCCCAAGCTCGGCGCCTGCATGGACGAGGCCGAAACCGACGTGCTCGCCTAGAGGTCGTCGGCAAACTTGTATGCCTGATGCTCGTCGGTCGTCCTCGTGGACTTATAGACGTATCCCGGCATCCCCGGTGCCTTGATCCGACACATCCATGTCGGTTTCACATAGTCCCCACGAACGAAGAGGTAGATGCCTCCGTCCTTGAAAGTCTTCGATTTCAAGATGTTCTTTCCACTGGGACTTTTCGATTCCTGTGAATCGATGCTGCCAATCGTGGATTCGTTAAGACCCAATTTTTCCAAAACCTCTCCTCCAAATCACATATCCGTATGTGATCCGTATATACCGGATTTTGGATTTTCAGAAAACAGGGGGTCAAATAAACCGCAGAAAACTGCGGTTTCTGGAGCGGGCGAAGGGATTCGAACCCTCGACCCCAACCTTGGCAAGAAATTACGACAACTACGCCAGAACTTCTTTTTCTACGCCAAGGCACTAAAAAGCAAGCTTTTGTTGACTTCAACCTACGATATTCTATCCTCGACCTACCCTGCGAAGCGGTGAATTTCTATTACGTCCTTATTACTTTTCGAATCGCCCACCCTCGCGTAATATGATGGAGGAACTTGTGGCGCTTGCAAAGCTCAATAAGCGGACGGTCGATGCGCTGGCTGCACCAGCGACAGGCCAGGCATTTCTTTGGGATACCGAGATCAAAGGTTTCGGTGTCCGTGTCGGCGCAACCGGGACGAAAACCTTCGTCATCCAGTATATGAATGAGGAAGGCCGGGTTCGGCGAGTGAAGATCGGGCGCTTCGGAGTGATGACGGTCGAGCAAGCCCGCGAGCTCGCGAAGATTCAGTTGGGCAAGGTCGCCTCTGGCGAAGATCCCGCAGAGGAGTCGCGCCGGGTCCGGAAGGATCTCAATGTCGCCGAGATGTGCGAATGGTATCTCGTCGAAGCGCGAGCCGGCCGCATTCTTGGACGGAAGAACCGCCCGATCAAGGACACCTCGCTCAACATGGATGAGAGCCGCATCCGAACGCATATCATCCCGCTGATGGGCAAACGCCTCGTGCGGAAGCTGACGATCGCCGACGTCGAGGCAATGCAAAATGACATTGCAACCGGTCAGACCCGAAAGCCTCCTTCGGGCGGGCGCGGCGGCCGCCCGACGGGCGGTGCCGGCGTTGCCGGGAGGAGCCTCGGCACCCTCCAGGCCATCCTAGGCCATGCAAAGCACAAGGGACTGATTGCGGAACATCCCACGAAGGGCGCGAAGAAGCTCGCGACCAAGAAGAAGACCCGGCGTCTCAGCATCGCCGAGATCGAGCTGCTGGGTCGGGCGATCGGCCGGGCCGAACTGGGTTCCGAGAACCCCGTTGCGCTCGCAATTGTCAGGACGCTCCTTCTGACCGGCTATCGGCGCGAAGAGGCGCAGGCGCTGCAGCGGCAGTGGGTTAACCCCATGGGCGGTTACGTCGCGTTCCCCGACACGAAGAGCGACGCGCAATATCGGGCGATCGGACCCGAGGCGATCAAGATCGTCGTCGCACAGCCCGAGATTGCTGGCTGCCCCTACGTCTTTCCAGCGTCGAATGGCGAAGGCCCGTTTACCGCCGTCAGCGACTGCCTGGCCCGGCTATGCCGCTCGGCCGGCATCGAGGGTGTAACGCCGCATACGCTGCGCCACACCTTCGGGAGCATGGCGGGCGAACTCGGCTTCTCCGAGCTCACGATCCGCGCGATGCTAGGCCACGCGTCGCAAAGTGTGACGCAGGACTATGTTCATATCGATGAAGCCGTGAAGCTGGCAGTCAGCCGCACTTCGGACGAGATCGCAAAACATCTCGAGACTGGCGTGCGGAAGGCGGCAAAGATGAAGTTCGCCGCCTGATCAAGGCAGCGAACCGTCGCGCGCTTCCATTTGCTCGAGAAGCTGCACTCCGATGATCTCCAAATCGGACTTGCCGATATCGGCTACTCTCCGGATCGAGAGGTCATGCTTTAGTATGGCAAGGTCCATCATCAGATCGGGCTCCCCATTCTCCTTCACGTAAGTGGGAACCAGAATGAACGAGCCACCCGCGGGATAGTTATCGAGAAAGAACCTCAGATTCGTGTCGGCGGCAGGTTCGAGCAGCTTGAGGCGGCTCGGCATGCTCACCAGCGTACCAGCGAAATCCCCTGGCTCAGTTCCCGCCATCAATAGCACCGCATAGTGGGACGGGGGCCGACCAGGTAGTTCGCGCAAGATCGCGATGTGGATAGCCCCTTCGGCATCTCGTGCGCCGAACCGTTCGCGCCAACGCTCGAAAATTTGGCGTCCCGCCTCGCGATCCTCAAAGTGCAATCCGACGATCGGGAGATCATGCTGCAGACCGAGCATCACGCCGATCCAGCGGGCCTGCTCCCATTGCGGAATGTCCAAGATAGAGCGCACTTCGACGCTGCGGTGATCGCCAGTCGCGTATCGCTCGCTGATTGTTTCTTCTTCGGGATCAGCCTCTGGCACCCTTACAATTACCGGCCGGTCGGCCTTCGGCGGAAACCGCTCGAGCGATAGCTCGTTCCAATCCGTCAGTCGCGACGCTGGACTGTTCATCGCCCGGATGCGGCTGTTCGAACTCGCGACTGCGGCGCTGACGCGCTCAAGGAGCGATTCTTCCCGAAAAAGCTTCTCCAGAGATATTTTTTGCCGGTCGGCGAGTGAGGTCGCGACGAGCATCAGCGTCGAGAGAAGCAGGAATTGGCTATGGGTTCCGCTCTCACCGAGATGATCGGCGGGTGTCGATCCGGCAGGCCAATGAAGTTTGGCGCGCATTTTATTGCCATCGAAATCAACGCTCGGTGCTGTGGCAACATCGCTTTCCACGAGATCGATATCAAAGCGCTCGACGAATGCTCCGATCCGCAGGCCGATAACCGTAGCAAACAGCGTGTCGATAACCGCCAGCAGGGTTTGGCCGGCGAGCAGCGCTGTGTCGCTGCCCGATAGATGCACCGCGACGCGCATGCCGATAACGCGGGTCTCGATGCTGTGCGGTTGCGGGCTGCCGGTAACCAGCGGCCGACCACCGAGGTCGCCCGCTGGCTGGTTGCGCGACATGTCGAAGATCGCCCGGACCCGCTTGTCCAGCGCGTGAAAATCATCGCCGCCTTCCGCCGCCACCTTCCAAGGATTTCGGCCGTCGACATTATATCGCCGCATCCAGCGCCGGCTGAAACCATCGGGATCGGGATGGCCGGCATCCTTGGCGATGCAGGCAACGGTGCGCTCAAGGTCGTAGCGTTCGACATCCAATGTCACAAGCGCACCATCGGGCGCGCGGCGTAACTCGTTTACGCCCGGCCGGCTGTCGGTGGCCGCAGCGCCATCACGGATCGCGCCTGCGGCCGCAGACACCAGCGCGACGGCATTGGAGCCATTCAAAGCTGCGGGCGCGCTCGCCTCCGCCAGATTGGCGCCGGTCCCTGCAAAGGTGAGCCGCCGCGAACGAAGCGCGTCGATCGTCGACAAGATGCCGCCGGTATCGAGATCCCAGGCGTGATTGTTGGAGGTCGCGACGAGATTCACCCCGATCGCCTGCAAGCAATCGATAACCGACGGCTCTCCGACATGCAGCACCTCGCTGTCCGCGGGCCGTGTCGACTTGCCCGCAAGCGGTCCGGCGATCACCGTTTCAAGGTCGGTGAAAACCGCATCGCGCCCGTCCAGCAGTTGCTTAAACTCCGCCAGGCCGGTCCAGCCGATAGCCCGTAAATCCGTCTTAATGAGCGACTGACCCAAGAGACTGATCCGCAGCGACCGCTTTCCCGCGCCCGTCAGAACCGGCAGAAAAGCCACCGAAATTCCGGCACCAATCAGTTGCCGGCGCGTGGGTGTGCTGAAGCTCGCTCGCATCGTCGTCCCCTCTCTCTAAGCGCGTCATACGAAGAGTGAGCAATGCAGGGCAATGTCATGCACTTTTGTTATGACTGTATGTAGAGCTGTCATAATATTTTTTGCGGCAGCGCTTGGCCCTAAGCCATCTGCGAATCACAGATTGGGGGACAATATGACCATCGCATCCGCTCGTTTCGCCCGGCGTATCCAGCTTGCCAGACTTGCCGCCGCCGCCGGAATCAGCCTTGGCGCCCTCGCCTGGCCGTCGCTGGTTCAGGCACAAGATACGGTGGAAGCTGAAGAGGACACGGCAACGGACGTCGATCCCGGCGGCGATATCATCGTCACGGGTTCACGCATCGGACGCAAGGATGCGGCCTCGGTCGGTCCGATCCTGACGGTCACCTCCGAAGACATTACCAAGTCGGGCACCTCGTCGATCGGCGACCTGCTCCAGAAACTGCCTTCGGCGGGCGTCAGCCTCAATTCGAACGGCACGCAAGGCACCTCCTACGGCGCCAGCTCGATCAACCTGCGCTATCTCGGCGGCGGCGAAGGCAGCGGCAACCGGGTCCTCGTTCTCGTCGACGGGCATCGCTGGGTCGACGGTGTAGGCCAGCGCGGCTTCCGCGATTTCGTCGACCTCAACACGATGCCGCAGGGCATGATCGATGGCATTGAAATCCTGAAGGACGGTGCGTCGGCAATCTACGGTGCCGACGCGATCGCGGGCGTCGTCAACATCAAGACGGTCCAGCCGTTCGATGGGCTGCGCGGCTCCGTCCGTGCCGGTATCACCACCCAGGGCGATGGCGCCGAGCTTGGCGGCAAGCTGACTGTCGGCAAGACCTGGGACCGCGCTTCGATCATTTTGTCGGGCAGCTATTTCCGCTCGCGTCCGATCCGCACCGACGCGCGCGACCTGACGACGCTGACGCTCGTCCCGCAAACCGCGGTGGGCAATAACCCCAATGGGCTGTTCATCCTGCCGGGCCTCGCGAACAATGCCTATTTCGGCACCGGCGCCGGCTTCGCCAGTTCGGCGAACCCGATCGTGCTCAACAATGGCGCGACGATCGGCGCGGGGAATAGCGCCGACAATGCTTTCCATGTCGGCGCGCTTCCGGGCGACTTCTACAACACGCAGGCGCAGGGCATCTACTCGGCGGGCCCGTCGGAACGCTACGGTTTCTATGGCCGGTTCGACTATGAACTGACCGACGATGTCACGATCAAGCTGGAGGGCGTCTATAACCGGCGCAAGTCGAACCAGCTCTTCTCGCCCGTGCTGCTCGACGTCGGCGGTACCGCGGGTTCGGTTCGCGGCTTCTCCATCCCCAACAACCAGGCATTCAACCCCTTCGGCACCGCCAATGGCGTTCCCACCGCCAATGCACTCGCGTTCGGGGCCAACAGCGCGTGGCGCATCCGCAAGGTGATGACCGACGTCGGCAACCGCAACAATATTCAGGACGTCGAGACGATCCGCTTCTCGGTCGGGGTCGACGGCAGTTTCATGATCGGGGGTGGCGAGTGGCGCTGGGACGTCTTCGGCTCCTATTCGAAGAACAGCATCAACACGGTCGCCGAAAATGGCATCAACTATGACAATCTGTTCCTGGGGCTCGGGTCGCCCGCGGCCTGCGCTGCGGCGGCGGGATGCGTGCCGATCAACCTGTTCGCGCCGATGACCGCCGAGCAGGCGGCCTTCATTCGCTTCACGACGCGTGAATATAATCGCACCGAACTCTATAACGCCGCGTTCAACGTGACGGGGAACCTGTTCGACCTGCCCGCAGGGCCGGTCGCGCTCGCAGTCGGTTATGAATATCGTCAGAATCGTGGCTTCGACGCGCCCGATCCGATCGTCAATGCCGCCCCGACCTATCTCAATCCCGCGCTCTATACGAAGACCACCGGGCAGACACGCACGGCCACCGTCGGCAGCTACGACCTGCACGAAGCCTATGCCGAGCTGAATGTACCGATCTTCCGCGACCAGGCCTTTGCGAAGAGCCTCGAACTCAGCCTCGCGGGCCGCTACTCGGACTATTCGACGGTCGGCAACAAGGTGACGCTGAAAGCCGGCGTCGGCTATCGTCCGATCGACGACATCCTTCTGCGCGGCACCTATTCGCAGGGCTTCCGTGCACCGTCGATCCTGGAACTCTATCAGGGTGCGCGGCAGGCGAGCTTCCAGGGCATCGACCCTTGCAATGGCGGCGCAGCGGCCAATGCAGGCCTTCCCGGGTGCGCGGGCGTGCCGGCGGGTTACAACCAGGTCAACTTCAACCTCAACGGCCTGATTGCCGGCGTGATCAGCGGCAATGTCGGTCTCAAGCCCGAAACAGCCGATACCTTCAGCGGCGGTATTGCCATCACGCCGAGCGGCATTCGCGGGCTGTCGCTGACGGTCGATTATTACAAGATCAAGATCAAGAACGCGATCGCGGCCCAGACGCCGACCCAGATCATGCAGCTGTGCGCGGTGCGCGGGGGCGTGTTCTGCGACCTCGTCACCCGCGATGCGGGGACCGGCGAAATCCTTCAACTCCTGCAGGGCGCGCAAAATCTGAACTCGATCACGACCGACGGGGTCGACGCGACGCTGCGGTACGACTTCAGCACCGACATCGGACGCATCTCGGCCGTGATCGACGCCTCTTATCTCAATTCGTTCCGGACCACGGCACCGAACCCCGCCGGCGGCGACCCGATCGTCGATGAGCGCGCCGGCAAAGGCGACACGCCGCGCGCGACCTATCCGCACTGGAAGGGTCAGGCCTCGCTCGGCTGGACCGGCGATGCCGTCGATGTGATGCTGCGCGGCCGCTATATCGGCCCGACGACCGACGTCGTGAATGCCGTCAAGGATGCGCGCACCAAGTCGATCATCTATACGGATCTCGAAGTCGGCTTCAGCATCAACGACGATGCCGCGCGCTTCAGCCTCGGCGTCAACAACCTGTTCGACAAGGCACCGCCGGCTTCCTACGCCAATGCCCCGATCAACTATGACATCTACACCTATGATGCGCGCGGCCGTTTCGTCTACGCCAGCTTCTCGGTAAAGATGTGATCGGGTTCGGCCGCGCCGACAGCGGCGCGGCCCCAATTAGGCGGGGCGCGTCGACCATGTCAGGAAAGACGGAAAAATGGCTGGACCGGGTCGAACGCTGGGGTAACGCTCTTCCCGACCCGGTCTTCATCTTCCTTGGCCTTATTGCCGCGCTGGTCGGCGTTTCGGTCGCCGCGGCGCTGCTCGGTTGGAGCGCGGTCAACCCGGTGAGCGGCGAGACGCTCACGACGAAGAGCCTGCTCTCCGCCGAGAATGTCGGCAAGCTGCTGACCCAGATGCCCGAGACGATGGCGCATTTCCCGCCATTGGGACTGATCCTCGTCGTCATGCTCGGCGCCGCGGTCGCCGAGCGCTCGGGATTGTTCACAGCCCTCATGACCCGCGCGATGCGCGGCGTCCCGACCCGTTTCCTCAGCCCGGCGATCTTCCTGATCGGGCTGCTGTCGCATCAGGCGGCCGATGCCGCTTATGTCGTGTTGATCCCGCTCTCGGCGATCATCTTCGCGGCGGCGGGACGCCACCCGCTCTCGGGGATTGCAATTGCCTATGCCGGCATTTCCGGCGCCTTCGCGGCCAATCTTGTGCCGGGACAGTTCGACGTGCTGATGCTCGGCATTACCAAGTCGGCGACCGCATTGCTTGTCCCCGACCATATGCTCAATCCGCTCGGCAACTGGTATTTCACCGCCGCGCTCGGACTGATCCTGATCCCCGTGACCTGGTTCGTGAACGACCGCATCGTCGAGCCCCGCCTCGGCGCCTGGACCGGTTCGCCGCCCGAGGGGGAGATCGAGGATCAAGCCGATCCGGCGGCACAGCGCAAAGGCCTGCGCCGCGCCGGGGTTGCAGCCCTCGCCATCGCGCTGCTCTTCGCGGCCCTTGCGCTATGGCCGAGCTACACCCCGCTCATCGACACCGCGGCAGAGGGGCCAGCACGGCTCGGACCCTTCTACGCCTCGCTGGTGGCAGGCTTCATGCTGCTCTTTCTCGTCTGCGGCTGGGCCTATGGCGCCGCTGTCGGCACGATCAAATCGCACCGCGACGTGGTGAAGATGATGACCGAGGGCCTCGCGACCATGACGCCTTTCCTCGTCATCTCCTTCTTCGCCGCCCATTTCATCGCGATGTTCGCCTGGTCGAACCTTGGTCCTGTCATGGCGATCAACGGTGCCGACTGGCTTCGTGCACAGCATCTCGCAACCCCGGTGATGTTGATCCTCCTGCTGCTCATGTCCTCGGTGTTCGATCTCGTCATCGGATCCGCCTCGGCGAAGTGGAGCGCGATGGCGCCTATCGTCGTGCCGATGTTGATGCTGCTCGGCGTGTCGCCCGAAATGACGACCGCAGCCTATCGGATGGGCGACTCGATCTTCAATATCGTCACCCCGGTAGCGGCGAACTTCGTCCTGGTCCTCGTCCTCGCACAGCGCTGGCGGCAGGATTTTGGCGTCGGCTCGCTGATCGCGCTGATGCTGCCCTTTTCGATCGCGATCGGGCTGACCGGCCTCTGCCTCATCGGAGCCTGGACAAGCTTCGAACTCCCCGTGGGCCCTGGCGCGGCCGCAACTTATGAGATGGCCGCCCGATGATCGAGACAATGGATATTCGGGTGATACGCAACGCAATGGTACCCATGCGCGACGGCGTGCATCTGGCGACCGATGTCTATCTGCCTGTAGAGGGCGCCGCGCTCCCGGTGCTCCTCGAGCGCATCCCCTATGACAAGGACGGCACCAACCACGCGGACTTCTCGGCTGCCGATCAGACACCGCTCTCGAAGCCCGAGCTTGCACAAATCTTTGCCCGCCATGGCTATGCCTTTGTCCTTCAGGACTGCCGGGGCCGCTATGGCTCGGAGGGCGTATTCCGCAAATATCTGGCGGAAGCCGAAGATGGCGAAGACACGATGGCATGGATCATGGACCAACCATGGTGCAACGGCCGGATCGGGACGCTCGGCCTCTCTTATGGCGCGCATGTCCAGGCCGCGCTCGCCACGCTCGATCCACCGGGTCTCGCGGCGATGTTCCTGGATTCAGGTGGCTTCTCGAGCGCCTATCATAGCGGGATCCGTCAGGGCGGCGCCTATGAGCTGAAGCAGCTGACCTGGGCGTTCAAACACGCGCTGCTCGCTCCCGAAACCCTGGCCGACCCGGCGCGGCGCGCGGCGCTCGAGGCCGCGGACATTCGCGATTGGGTTGGCGTGGAGAAATGGCGCCCCGGCCATTCTCCGATCAGTGCGGCGCCCGAGTATGAGGATTTCATCCTCGAGCAATGGAATGCGGACAGTTTTACCGACTTCTGGAAGCAGCGCGGCCTTTATGCCCGAGGCTGGTACGACAGCTTCGCCGATGTGCCGATGGTGCATATGTCGAGCTGGTACGACCCTTATGCGCTGACGGCCGTCGAGAATTTCACGGGTCTTGCGGCGCGTAAGCGCGGCCCGGTAAAGCTGATCATGGGCCCGTGGACGCATGGCAAGCGCTCGCTGACCTTTTCGGGCGATGCCGATTTCGGACCGCAATCGACCCTCGACCATCTGTTCGGCGACTATGTCACGCTCCGCATGCGCTGGTTCGATTGCCATATGCGGGACGCCGCGACCGATCCGCTACCTGCTTCGGTCTATCTTTTCACCATGGGCGGCGGAACAGGCCGCCGCCTGTCGAGCGGGCGGTTGGACCATGGCGGGCAATGGCGGAGTGCCGCCAACTGGCCGCTCCCCGCCATGCGGATGACCCCGTTCCATCTGCATGCCGACGGAAGCCTCGGCGAGACGCCACCTTCCAAGCCCGATGCCCGCGAATTTGTGCACGACCCGCATCGTCCGGTTCCGACAATCGGCGGAGCGATCGCCTCGGGCGCGCCGGTCATGGAGGCCGGCGGATTCGACCAGCGGGAAGGACCGGACTTCTTCGGTTCGAGCGTGGCGGGACGGGCACTGGCCGATCGGTCTGACGTCCTGACCTTCGAGACGCCGATACTGCGCGCCGATGTCGAACTGACCGGCCAGGCCATAGCCGACCTGTTCGTCAGCTCGACGGCCATCGACACCGACGTCACGATCAAAATCGTTGATGTTTATCCGGCGAGCGCCGATTATCCGGAGGGCTATGCGCTCAACATTGCGCACGGGCTGGTGCGGATGCGCTTCCGCAATTCGTTCGAGGCCCCTGAAGCCATGGAGCCGGGAAAGGTCTATCGCGTGCAGATTGCGTCTTTTCCGATGAGCAACCTTTTCGCGAACGGGCATCGCATCCGGATCGAGATCGCCGGCAGCAACTTCCCGCACTTCGACATCAATCCCAATACCGACTGGCGGATCGAGGGACTGGCGCCGGTTGTCGCGGAGACGAGCATCCACCTCGGCGGCAACCAGGCCTCGCAAATCCTGCTGCCGGTCGTGATCGACGGAGCGGACTGACGGTGCGAAAGCCGCGTGCGCCGGCCGGCGTCGAGCCCGACAAGGATGTCAGTTTCCGCGCACTTCGCGTCTTCTCCGAGATCATGCGCACCGGGTCCGCGACCGCGGCAGGCAAGCAATTGTCGCTGTCGCAGCCCGCGGTCAGCCGCGTCATCGCGCAGCTCGAGACGCAGGTCGGCTTCGACCTGTTCTACCGTGATCGCGGCAAGCTGGTGCCGACCGCCGACGGGACCAAGCTGATCCAGGAGGTCGAGCTGACCCTCGCCAGCATCGACAGGTTCAACAGCCTTGTTCGCGACATCGCAGGCTATTCGGCCGGAACGATCCGGATCGTTGCACCGCCGAGCTTTGCCGAGGGCATCCTGCCCGATATCGTCTCGCGGTTTCGCGAGCGCTTCCCGGGCGTTGAGTTCAACATCGACTCGCGCAGTGTCGAGACGGCACGGACCATGATCGCGATGCGCTACGTCGACTGCGGATTCGTGAAGCTGCCCGCGGAAGAAAATGATCTGGCGATCGAGCAGATTGTTGCGAGCGGCTCGGTATGCGTCATGCACGAGGATCATCCCCTCGCTGGTCACGCCACCATCACCCCGGCCGAGATCGGTCAGCATCCGCTCATTCTTCTCGGCGCGGGCCGCCACTGGCGGACGCAGGTCGATGCAGCCTTCGCCTCCTTCGGGCTTCGACCCGTTGTCGCGGTCGAGACCCACACCCACGGGTCGGCCTGCGCGCTTGCCGCGCGAGGCAATGGAATGGCCATTTTGAACGAACTTCTGGTGAAGCCGTACCTCCACAAGCCGCTGGTGACCCGGCCATTCGAGCCGCCCATCACCCATGAATATGCCTTTGCCGTATCCAATGTGTCGCGCCCGTCCAGGCTGACGCAGGAATTCCGCAACGAGGTCAAAGCCTATTTCGGCTCCTGACGGATCGCCGACGACGCCTGGGTGAACCTCACTCCCTGCGACGTTGCTTGCTGAACTCGCGATCGCTCGCGATGAACCGGTCGACGATCGGCGGTATCAGCTTCTCCAGCGGTAGCGGCGAGGCGAGACCATTCAAGCGCGCATGAACCGCGGCATAGTCGGTGAGGTCGCGCATCAAAGCACCCGAAAACTCGACCGAGAGCTTTACAGGCTTCTCCTCCACGATCGCGTGACCACGGCGGTCAGCGCGGAGCGATGACGGCCGTAGGTCTCGTAAATCCACTGGATGATTTCCTCGCGCCGCTCATGCTCGAAGTCGACGTCGATATCGGGCGGCTCCTTGCGCTCGCCCGACACGAAGCGCTCGAAGAGCAACTCGTGCTTGATCGGGTCGATCGAGGTGACGCCGAGCAGGAAGCAGACGCAGCTGTTCGCCGCCGACCCGCGCCCTTGGCACAATATGCCGCGGCGCCGGCTCTCGGCGACGATCGAATTGACGGTCAGGAAATAGGGCGCGTAGCCGAGCTCGCCGATCAGGCGCAGCTCATGCGCGATCTGCTTCCGATAGGCAGGCGGCACGCCGCCCGGAAACATCCGGTTCGCACCTTCCTCGGTCAACGCCGCCAACGCCTCTTGCGCGGTGCGGCCCTCCATCACCTGCTCATAGGGATATTGGTAGCGGATCTCGCCAAGGTCGAAGCGGCAGGCTGCCGCGATGTCGGCGGTCGCCGCGATCGCGTCGGGGAAGAGCGCGAAGCGCCTTTCCATTTCGGCCGGGCTCTTCAACGCCCGGTCCATGAAGCGTTCGCGCTTGAACCCGAGTGCATCGACCGTCGTCTTCTCGCGGATCGCGGTCAGCACGTCCTGCAGCGGGCGCCGTTCGGGCGCATGGTAGAGGATGTCGCCGAGCGCGACGCTCCGCACCCCGAGCTCCTGCGCCAGCGCATCGAGCGCGCGAAGCCGCGCGAAATCGCCGGGCCGGCGGCGCAGCGCGAGCGCGAGAAAGGCGCGCGGGCCGAAGGCGCCGCTGAGCTCGGCGAGATCGAGCCGCGCCCGCTCGTCGGCTTCACCGGGCAGGAGGATCGCGACGAGGCCCTCGGCCGCGGCCGCGACATCGGGCCAGTCGAGCCAGCAATTGCCCTTGCCGCCGCGCGCCTTCCCCAAGGAAAGCAGCCGGGTCAGCCGCGACCAGGCCGCGCGATCGGTCGGATAGAGGAGGATCGAGCGACCGTCGCGGAGGTCGACGCGCGTCCCCGCGATCAGCCGGACGCCGGTTGTTTCCTGTCCCGACAGGCCGCGCACCATGCCGGCGACACTGCCCCGGTCGCAAAGCCCGAGAGCCGAATGGCCGAGGGCAACGGCGGCCGCGAACAATTCCTCGGGCGAAGAGGCCCCCCGCAGAAAGGAAAAATGGCTCGTGGCGTAGAGTTCGACATAGGTCGTAACGGGTTCCGTCATCCGAACACGCCATGCATGTACCAGCTGAGGTCACCCGTCTTGTCGGTGATCGCGTCGCCGCGGCGGAAGAGCCAGAAGCGCTCGCCGCTTGTCGCCTCGACCCGGAAATAGTCGCGAACCGCCCACATCTCGCCGGGACGACGCCACCATTCGCCATGGATCCGCTCGGGGCCATCGCCTGCGACCACGGCATAGCTCCGCCCGCGCCACGCGAAGCGGCGCGGCGGATGGTCGGGAAGCAAGGCGACGACGCCCGACAGCGCCTCGGGCCGCGCGAGCATCCGGATCGGCCGCGGCCAGACGGGCCAGCCGGCGGGCTTGACCAAAGGCCCGGCGCGCACGATCGCGCGCTCGGGGACATCGCTTTCGATCGCGGACAGGCGGAACAGCGCGGCATCGCCGGCGCGGCCGGCCAGCGCATCGACGAGCGGAGCGAGGTCGGGCGCCTGGCGTGCCGTGTCGAGGGCGGCGGCGATCGCCTCGGGCGCCAGCGCTTCGACCTGCGGCGCCGCGAGAACCATCGTCTCGATCCCGAGCCCCGGTTCGATCCGGTCGATCCGGAGTCTGAACAGGCGCATCAGATGTTTCGCGTCGCGCGTCGCGCGCGCCGTCCCGACGGTGATGAACTGCGCGCCCATGTCCAGCCGGTCGCAGCGCAAGACGAGGCTCCGCACGCCAAGACTACGCTCGCGCAGCGCGAGCACGAGATCGCCGAGCAGGTCGGCGATGACCTGCTCGATCGCCTCGGCGGTCCCGATCGGTTCGAGCAAGGAACGGCGCGCCTCGGGCATGTCGAACGGCACGACCGGAACGATCGGCTCGGGCACAAAGCCGCGCGCCTGATCGAGCCGCTCGACCGCGCCGCGCCCGAGCCGCCGGGCCAAGGGCCCGCGCGGCATCGGATAAAGATCGGCGATCCGCTCGATCCCGAAGCGCGCCGCCGCGGCGAGCGCCTCCGGCGCCAGCCGGAGCGCCGCCAGCGGCAAAGGCGCCAGCGCGTCGCTCTCGCCTCCTTCCGGCAAGATCCCCACGCCCGCGCCGCCATAGCGCGCGAGCGCGTGCGCGGCGCCCGGCGTGCCGGCGATCGCGACACGCGCGGTGAAGCCGAGGCGCCGCAGAAAACCGAGCAGACGCGCCGCGAAACGCTCTTCGCCGCCGAAGAGATGCGTCGTGCCCGACAGGTCGAGCCACAGCCCGTCGGTGCCCGACACCGCCGCCGTCGGCGTCCAGCAGCGGGCGGCGTGGAGCGCAAGGCGATCGAGCCACGCG
The DNA here is from genome assembly GCF_021401285.1 of Sphingopyxis sp. NFH-91. Lineage (NCBI taxonomy): Bacteria > Pseudomonadati > Pseudomonadota > Alphaproteobacteria > Sphingomonadales > Sphingopyxidaceae > Sphingopyxis > Sphingopyxis sp. NFH-91. The sequence goes on from NZ_JACBGA010000010.1 coordinate 14,114, forward strand.
CGATCGGCGTCGGGTGCGGCGTCGAGTATGTCGAGATCGGAGACCAGCGCGCGCGCATGGGCGGCCGCCATGCCGGGCACGAGGCCGAGATCGAGCGCCGCCGGACAGGCGGCGGTCACGACGTCGCGCTGGCCGGTTCGCGCGACGACGATCGTCGGACGGAGGCCCCAGAGCGGCGGCAGCGGCGCAGCGAGCCCGCCCGACGTCCCGTCGTCCGAGCGCAACGCCCGGAACACCGGTGCGGCAGCTTCGCTCCGCCGTCCCAGCTCGCGCATCGTCGGTCGCTGGTGCGCCGGGAGGGCGTCGAGCGACGGCCTGCCGGAGTGCGTGCCTTGCGCCCAGCGCGCGCCCGGACGCCAGCCGCCGCCGCGCGGCACCGAACAGGTGCCGGGATTGTCGTCGACAGGCTCGGGGCAGCGCGGACCAGCCCGCGCCCGATCAGGCGGCGTGCCCGAATGCAACGGTGTCCGTTCTGCCCGGCGCAACCGCTCGATCGGCAGTTGCGGCAGGAAGAGCGAGGCGACCCTGGTCATCGCACGCCTCCAGTTCGAGGGAAAAAGGCGGCCCGCCGCGCTGCCGGACCAGCTCGACATTCCAGCGCCCGCGCCCGACGCCGGGCGAGGCGAGGCGGCCCGACGACAAGATGCCGATGCGCCAGCGGGTCATTGCGAGCGACGGATCGGCGAGCGGGCATTGGCCGTAACGCCGGTACCGGCGATAGAGGATCATCGGCGTGTTGCCCTCGGATGCGGCCAGTTGCAGCCGGCGCGTCGCGGTCTGATCGGCCGCTTTCACTTCGGCAACGACGCAGGCGAGCGAACCATCGCGCAGCGCGTCCTCGCACAGCGCCAGCAGTTCCTTGTCGGTCCTGCCTTGAGCATAGAGCACGCGGTCCGGACCGAGCCCCGCCTGTTCGAGACCGGGGGCATAGAGATCGAACCGCGTGAGCGCCCAGAGCGCCGACACGTCGGGCGCCGCCGCGAAGCGCGACGCGATTCCAGCCGCGAAGAGCGTTGCCGCAGCGTCGTCGCTCCAGCTTGCCGAGGCGCCCGCGACCTCATGCAGGCCTGCGCCATCGAGCCCGCCGCCAGCGAGAAGATGATCGACCGGCCCGACGCCGAACGGCAGGACCGGCCCGCGCGAGGCGGCTGCACGCGCCACCGCCGCGCGAAGCACGTCGATATCTCTGGCACTTGGCCGAGGTGCAGATTGGGGCGTCGTGCTCATGGGAATATCGACTCAAATGTTCCCTTTATGTTCCACCGAGTCAAAGGGCGCGTCAAGCGGGCCGCGACGAACCGCCGGGAATCGGTGTGCGCCTTCCGCTCAGCCTCTGTAAAAGCGCAACAAATTGGGCTCATGATCGTGACGGCTGCGTCGTGCTGACGGAACGAGGATCGCCGCCAAAGCATTGGAAGACCGGTGACGGACCTATTGCGAGGCGAATCATGCGCGAGAAGCACAGCCGCTATTCCACCGTCTCGATCGTCCTGCACTGGACGATCGCCATCCTGATCATCGCCAATGCCACCTTTGGCGGCTGGATGGAGGACGCCTCGGACAGCGAGAAACTCGGCTATTATCAGCTGCACAAATCGGTCGGGATCACGATCCTCGCGCTCAGCCTTATCCGGCTCGGCTGGCGCTTCGGCCATCCCTGGCCGGCCTTCCCCGGCGGCATGCCGTCATGGGAACGGCTGCTCGCGCGCACGACCCATATCCTCTTTTATGTGCTGATGATCGGCGCCCCGCTTCTCGGCTGGGCCGCAGCGTCGGCGGGCGGCGCGCCCGAAGTGCCGCTTTACGGCGCCGTGCCCGCACCCAATCTTCCGCTACCGCTGAATGAGGATCTCGCGGAAGAGCTCGGCGACATACACAAGCTGATGGTGAAGGCCATTTACGTCGTGCTTGGGCTGCATGTTCTCGGCGCGCTCAAGCATCATTTTTTCGACAAGGACGAAGTGCTTCACCGGATGCTGCCGCTGTTTCGCAATCCGCGCGGCTGACACGCGTCGGCGTCACGGCATGCTGTCGTCGCGGCTGAGCAGGCCCAGGGTGCGCTCATCGCGCTCGCCGCCGAACCAGCGGATGAGCGCGGCGGAGAAGAGCGGCCGCCGGCTCACGGCCTCGAACAACGTCAGCGACGAACGCAGCTTGACGGTGTCGACCTCGCCGAAGACCGCCACCGGGTCGCTTGCGGGCAGGTCCTGGATCGCCTCGACGCATTCGGCATAGCGCGCGCCGAGAAGCGGATGGGCCAGATAGGCCCGCGCCTCATCGGCTCCCGCGAGACCGTAGAGCTTCGACGTCGCGCTTCGGCCAAGGCCTGCCAGCTGCGGGAATATGAACCACATCCAGTGCGAGCACTTCTTGCCGCGGCGAATCTCGCCGAGCGCGCGCGCATAGATTTGCTCCTGCGCCGTCACGAACAGGTCGAGCCCCTCTTCGTTTGTCATAAGGCAAGAGCGCCTTGCGCAGGGGGCTTGCCATATACCTGCGTGACCTCAAGGCTGCCTTCGGGAAGCCATTTCAATATGTCCTCGGCCGGAACGCGCGGATCGAGCCAGGCGGCCCATTGATCGCGTGGCAGCGGAATGATCTGGCGATGGTGATAGGGTGCGATGTCGGGACCGGCGTCCATGGTCAGGAGGCTGAAGGCTTCGCCGACATGGCTGTCGCGCCACACACCGGCCATGCAGAACCAGCGATGGTCCTTCATCGTGAACAGCCACTTGTCGAGCCGCTTTTGCGCGGGGTCGGTGGGATCGGTGAACTCGTAGAAACCGTCGCAGAGGACGAGGCATCGCTGCATGCCGAGATCGCGGCGCTCCGAGCGCACATTATAGACCGGTTTGCCGCCCTGTCCGGGCCAACTCCAGCGCCGGTTGACAATCGATCCGGCGGAGGCGCCGTCGCTGCTCTTCACGATCGGCGCGGTATCGGTGATGCGGACATCCTCGCGCGCCGGCACGTTCGGTGCGCCCTCGGGCATATCGATCTTGATCTGGAGGTTGTCGAAGTCTTCGGCGATCGACGCGATGTCTACCTCGAGCCGATAATCATTGCACATGCGCGTCGGTCCCCTCGCCCTTGCGACTCAACATCGTTCCCATTATGTTCCACATATGGGTATCGCGCCAACCCCTTTCGATCCCGACGCCCCGAGCGGAGGCGTGCAGGCGCTCGTCCGGCGCAATCCCGACAATATGACCGAGATCGAAATGGTCAAAGCGGTTTGGGGTTCCGACCCGCGGTTCAACGACGGGATCAATTATCGTTTCGTGCGCGCCGAGGGCCGTGCCTTCCCGGCGCGCCGCTGCCTGATCCCGGCGTCCGAGTTCCGCATGGGAACCGGCGACCACCGCTACCGGGTGACGCTCGACAGCGGCAATTTCTTCTATCTCGCCGCAGTGTGGGACCCGCCACTTGCCGACTGGCCGCTGTCCTACCGCATCCTCACCATCCCGGCGGGCGCCGATGTCATTCCTTATCAGTCGCGCCACGGCGTGATCATCCAGCGGCGCGACGCGAACCATTGGCTCGACGGCAGCCTGCCGAACGAGCTGCTGTTCGAGGAACCACCGCGTCATACGCTGTTCGTTGAGCCTTTGCGCAAACAGGCAGAGCTTCCGCTCTAGATCATGATGTCGCCGGCCCGCAGGGCCCGCACAACCGCACTCTTGGCGAGCCCGCAGCGGGGCGGCGTGCGATGCGCGTCCGTGCCTAGCCGACGCACCGCAAGGATAGCGAGCCGAGTGTGCCGCGCGGCCAAAACAAAAGTGCGACCCCTGGCCGAGCCTGCGAGGCCAGAGCGCGCTCATCAGATGCCGCGCCCGACATGCCGCCGCGCGGCCGTCCCGTCGGCACACCGGCGGGACGTACCGGCTCAGCCGTTCAGACGGTCCTTGACGGCCTTCGCGGCGCCGAAGGTCAGCTTCTTCGAAGCCGCAATCTGGATGGTTTCGCCGGTCGAGGGGTTACGACCTTCGCGCGCGGCCGATTCCTTGACCTTGAACTTGCCGAAGCCGTTCACCGAGACTTCGTCGCCCTTGGCGGCGGCGTCGGTGATCGCGGCGAAAACGGCATCGACAGCCTTCTTCGCATCGGCCTTGCTCAGACCAAGTGCGGTTGCGACGCTGTCCGACAGTTCGGCGTGGTTCATAAAATCATCTCCTTGAGCGACCGGAAGGATCCCGGCCGGGCGGGCGCTATAGCGCCGCGGACGGATCGGCGCCATCTGCGCCGCGCCAAGGCGCGGAACGGCGAGTTGCACTCGGTGGCGACGTGCGGCAGTAGCGGCCGATGCTACCCCACCGCCTCATCGCATCCGCGCTTCTCCTGCTTGCCACTGCTTGCGCGCCCGCGACCTCCGCACCCGCAAACCCGACTATTCCATCGAAACCGATCAAGCTCGCGAGCTGGAACCTTGAATTTCTCGCCGCGAGGAACGGCGAAGGCTGCAACCCCAGGGATGACAGCGATTATGCAGCGATGCGCCGCATCGTCGACGACCTCGACGCCGATGTGATCGCCTTTCAGGAAGCCGAGAATGAGGCCGCCGCAGCGCGGGTCTTCGACCCCGCCAAATATGTCGTGATCATGGAAGCCCGGAAGGGCGCGCCGGGCGGCACCTGCGGCGGCAAGTTCCCGTCGCAGACGGTGATCCGCCAGGCGGTCGGTTTTGCGATCCGCAAGGACATGGCCTTCGATCGCCATGCCGATGTGACGTCGCTGATGCGCGGCAACGAACAGCTTCGCTCGGGCGTCGACATCACGCTCCGCCCCGAGGGCCGCACACCGATCCGCCTTCTCGGCATCCACCTCAAGTCAGGCTGCTTCTCCGGGAGCGAGGCGAAGGCCTGCCCCATATTCCAGGATCAGATTCCGGCGCTCGAAGCCTGGATCGATGGGGCCGCCGCCGGGCCCGACCGCTTCGCGGTGCTTGGAGACTGGAACCGCCGGCTCGCGCTTCCCGGCGATATGATCTGGACCGAAATCGACGATGGTGATCCGGCGAACGCCGATCTGACCCTCGCCGACGCGGGCAAGCCGCCGGCCTGCGATCCGCGTTACGACAGTTTCATCGATCATATCGTGCTCGACCGGCGCGCCGCTGCCGACCGGACGGGGTTCAGCGAGACGCTCTATGCGCCCGGCGAGAAGCATTACTCGGACCACTGCCCGATCGCGGTCACGCTGCGGCGATAGAAAAATTCCGGGCCTCGAAGTAACCTACGGAACCATCCGCGCCCGGCACGTTTCACTTACCTGTCCAGACGAAAGAATGGCAGAATTTGATGGCATCTTCGGATGAAATCTAGGGAAGCCCAGCTGCAGAGATGTAGCGGGGCTTACCATTTCCGCTCCGCAGATATGCGGGCGCCATGCCGCAAGCGAGAAGCCAAGCAGCTCGCCAATCATTCTGCGTCAGGCACGTCCTCGACACTTTCCCGACCGTCATCATCAGGAAGGGGAACCTGCTCCGGAACTTGCTCGGGGCCGGTCGGGGGAGAATCGGGATGCGGGTCGGGCGGTGCGCTTGCCATGACAGCTCCTATGGACGTTGCCACTGGGAAACGGCCGGCAAGTCCTGCGGTTCCGGCGAGCCCGAGCCGCCCTGCGATCAGGCCGCAGGCCCCGGCACAAAATAGATCCAAAATGGTTTGATCTGGCGCCGGCACTTCCGTTTCCCCCCTGTTGACGATAGCGTGCCGCGCCATGACCGTGGGGGAAGAGGAATCGATCGGACCGGGATCGTTGTGGCTGCGATGGGATCCTCACGTCCACGCCCCGGGCACGATCTTCAACGACCAGTTCAAGGGCGATTGGGAAGCCTATCTTGCCGCGATCGAGGGTGCGACGCCGGCGATCCGCGCGCTCGGTATTACCGACTATTACGGGCTTGAACTCTACAAGGAGGTTCGCGCGCGCAAGGAGCAAGGTCGCCTCAAGGACTGCGACCTGATCTTTCCGAATATCGAGCTTCGGTTCAGCGTGGGAACCGCGCGGTCGTGGATCAACGCCCATCTGCTCGTCTGCCCCGACGATCCCGATCATATCGAGCAGCTCACGCGCTTCCTTCAGCGCCTGACCTTCAAGACCACGACCGACACCTTCGCCTGCAATCCTTCGGAGCTGATCCGCTTGGGACGGTCGCTCAATTCCGAGCTGACCGATGATCGTTCAGCGCTTCGCCACGGCTCCGAACAATTCAAGGTAAGCTTCGATCAGCTCCGTGAAGAATATAAGGGGATGAGCTGGGCGCAGGAGAATATCCTGATCGCGGTCGCCGGCGCGAAGGGCGATGGGACATCGGGACTTCAAGATGGCGCAGACCAGGCTTTGCGCCAGCAGATTGAACATTTTGCTCACATCATGTTCGCGTCGAGCCCGGCGCAACGTGAATTTTGGCTCGGCCGAAAAACCAGTCGCGAGCATATCTGCGAGACCTACGGCGGGCTCAAGCCGTGCATGCACGGCAGCGACGGGCATTCTGTGGAACGAACGGGCGCGCCCGATGGCGACCGCTATACCTGGATCAAGGGGGCGGCGACATTCGACGGACTGAAGCAGGCCTGCATCGATCCCGAAGGCCGCGCTTACGTCGGGACCGAGGCGCCGCCCGCAGCTGCGCCGTCCGAGACGATCCGCCGTGTGACCCTGACGAATGCGCCGTGGGCCCCTAATTCGGTGATCGATCTCAACCCGGGCCTCGTCGCGATCATTGGTGCGCGCGGGTCCGGCAAGACCGCGCTGGCCGACATGATCGCAGCGGGCTGCGATGCCCATGCCGACCAGCTCCCTATGCAGTCGTTCCTGGTTCGGGCGAGCGAATATCTCGACGATGCGACGGTGAAGCTCGATTGGGGCAATGGCGTTGTCACCGAACGCGGCCTCGATAATGCCGCGGCGGCATGGGACGGCTACGCCCGCGCTCGATACCTGACACAGCAGTTCGTGGAATCGCTCTGCTCACCGGAGGGAATGACCGATGGCCTGTTGTCGGAAGTCGAGCGCGTGGTCTTTGACGCGCACAGCCCGACCGAGCGCGAGGGCGCCGTCGATTTTGCGGACCTTCGCGACCTCAAGGCAGCCCGGTTCCGCGAGGCGCGACGCCGCGAAGAACAGAAGCTCGAGGAATTGTCCGACCGGATCAACATCGAGCTCGAGAAGCAATCTCAGATCGTGGCCATTCGGAAGCAGGTCGACGAGAAGAAGCTCAAGATTACCCAGCTCACCGATGACCGCGGCAAGCTTGTCCGCAAAGGCAGCGAGGACCGGATCAAGCGCCTCGAGGCCCTGACCGAGGCGGCAAACGAGGTGCGCGCACGGGTTAGGCGCCTGACCAATCGCGAGCAGAAGTTGCTACTCGTCCAGGACGAGGTTTCGGACTTCCGGACCCATCAGGCGCCCGAAAATCTGCGCGATGCGCAAGAGCGCCACAAGGATGCCGGCATAGCCGGAGAGGCGTGGGACCCGTTTCTGACGCAGTACAGCGGCAATGTGGACGGCATCATCAACGACAACCTGTCCTCCACCCGGAAGAACCGTGACGGGTGGCGCGGGATCGATATCGCAATCACCGATCCAGCGACCCCGCTCATCGCCGACGATGCCGATCTGACGAAACTTCCCCTTGGCCGGCTTGATGCGGAAATCCGGCGGCTCGGCGATATCATAAACGTCGACAAGGAAACACGCGAACGGTTCAATTCCCTGTCGACGAAAATCACGACCGAGACCGAATTGCTCTCGGTCCTGCAGGACAAGCTGAAGGACTATGAGGGCGCAGAGGAGCGCGCCAAGGGCCTGCCTACGGAAAGGCAGTCAAGCTACCGGCGGATCTTCGAAGCGGTGTTTTCGGAACAGCAGGTCCTCAACGACCTTTACGCACCCATCCGGGCGCGAATGGACGAGACGGGCGGGACGCTCGGGAAGCTTGCGTTCACTGTCACCCGCCGAGCAGACATGGCGGAGTGGGCAAAGCGCGGCGAGGATCTGCTGGACCTTCGCCGACAGGGCCCGTTCCGCGGCGAGGGCAAATTGCTCGAGGCTGCGAATGACGAGCTTCGCGGCGTTTGGGAGAGCGGAACCGCCGAAGAAGTGACCGAGGCGCTGAAGGAGTTTCGCCAAAAATATCAGAAGAGCTTCTTCGAACATGCTCTCGCACAGCGCAGCGATCCCGCCGCATTCCGCGGCTGGCTCAAGCTGTTCGCGCGCTGGCTCTATGGCACCGATCATATCGAAGTCCGATACAGCGTAGATTATGATGGGGTGGACATCCGCAAACTTTCGCCGGGCACGCGCGGCATCGTACTCCTGCTACTATACCTCGCGCTCGACAACGCAGATGAGCGGCCGCTGATCATCGATCAGCCCGAGGAAAATCTCGATCCCAAGTCGATCTATGATGAACTCGTCGGCCTGTTCCTCAAGGCCAAGGCGAAGCGCCAGGTCATCATCGTCACGCATAATGCCAATCTGGTGATCAACACCGACGCCGATCAGGTCATCGTTGCATCGGCCGGCCCGCATCCGGGGGATGGCTTGCCCGAGATCACCTATGCGAGCGGCGGCCTCGAAGATGCACCGATCCGCAAGATGGTCTGCGACATTCTCGAGGGCGGGGAACATGCGTTTCGCGAGCGCGCACGGCGCCTGCGCGTTCGCCTGGAGCGTTAGTCTCGATATTTTGCACGGGCTCAAGGGGGAGCAAAACCAATGAGGAAAATCATTCTGGCTGCGGCGCTGATCTGCGCGCCGGGACTGGCGCAGGCGCAATCGGGCTGTGCAGCCTATACGGGCACCATGGTGCAGCCCCAGACCTTCGACCAGGCTATCGCGTCCATCAAGCCCGTCGCGCCGAAGGACGAATTCGAGACCAGCGATGCATACCGCGCCCGGCTCGCAGCAGCGGGCGGCTCCGGCCCCCTCATCATCTCGAAGAAGATCGAAGGCGCGGAATATCTGGCCTATAATGCCGATCTCGGAGCCTTCGAGGTGAAGTCCTATCTGTTCGACAATACGAACTTCAGCGCTTGGGACACCTTCTATTATGCAAAAGTCGAAAGTCCGAAGGCCAGCACCCTCAGCAACCTCGACGTGACGATTTCGAGCAGCGAGGTCACGACCGGCACCTATTCCGCGCAGAATGGCTTCGGGGCAAAGGCCACCATCAGCAAGATTACCCGGACCGAGAAGGCAATCTTCGAGGGGGAACCGGCGCGCTATGGCGAAGAGCTTTTCATCGCCAACAAGGGTGGGGTCATCGGGACCGTCCCCATGAGCGTCGCCGAAGCGCAAGCCTTCAAACCCCAAGCCAAGATTGCCTTTGTTGTCGTGCCGAAGCTCCCGAATGTCGTTCGCGCCACCTACCCCTATGGCAAGACGACGATCAGCAATCCGACCGATATCACGGTGAATTCGACGGTCCTGGTCGCCGACATTCAGTGCGGCCTGCTCATGGACGGGACGAACAAGGTCGTCGCAGCCTTCACGACACGATGACCGCGTCAGAAGATCCCGGAGACAATTCCGGTCACAATGCGGCCGATGACCGCGCGGAGGATGAGGCAGGACGCCCACAGCCACCGGTCGACGAACTCCTCGTTCTCGACGAGCGCCAACTCATCCGGATCGAGGCCGTACACAGGGGTTTCCTCTACCAGCATCTTTACGCGGCAGCGTGCCTTCTCCTCGCGGGAAAGGCGGGAGCCGAACATATCATCGTCGAGCGGGACGAGGACATTGAAGTCCAGCTTCCGGACGCCCGTATCTATGCTCAGGTCAAAACGCGGCAGGACGTCCTCAACCCCAGTGATATTTCAGGAGCACTAGAGCGTTTCGAGGACATACGTGCGGAGCATCAGAACGGCCTGCGAGCTGGCGACGCGAGATTCGTGATCGCGACGAATGCGCCTCCGTCGCCAGCCCTGCTCAAGAAGATTGCCGCGGATGACTGGCCAGACGATGTCGAGCTGCATTGGCCAGGCGGTCCTGAGCCCTCCGACAATTGCCTGCCTCGACCTACCGACAATGTTGCCGGTATGGCTGCATATTGCTCGGATCTCGCGGCGCAGCTGCCATTCGGGTTGCTCAGGCCGGAGACGCTGACCTGGAAGTTGGCCGCCATGGTCATGCTCGCATCCGCTGGCACGCCTCCGCGCGAGGATCACAGTTTTTCCCGCGAGGAATTGCCGGACCTGTTCGAGCAGCTCGTGGTCCAGATGCAGCAGCTTCCGGCGCCCCCCCCGGTGTACCGCGCCCAGGTCGACGAACCCGCCCTGCTAAGTGACCAGCCCGTCCGCATCATAGCGGGACTTTCGGGCTCGGGGAAAACCGCCTGGATGGCCGAGGCCGCGGTCCATGCTGCGCTCCCGGTCACCTATCTCGACGTTGGGGACACGCCGGGACCCGCGCTCGCGTCAGCGGTAGCGCGCGAAGTGGCGGCGAAGATGTTCGGTCGCTCCAACGACAAGCTCGGCGAAATTCTTCTGCCGGGCGCGAGCGGATTGGACATGGTGAGCGCACTGAGCATCAAGCTCGGCGAAGACGGCCTTCACGCGGCTGTCGTCATCGATAACAGCCACCGCATTCCCGCGGCCGATATAGAGGCGCTGGTAGCACGGGGCCCCAATCTCCGATTTGTCCTGCTGAGCCAACCGGGTCGGCACATCGCCGAACTCGAAGCAGGACTAGATATTCAAGCCGAGACTCTGAACGGCTGGGACGAAGACACTATCGCGGCGGCAGTTCGAGATGCTGGTTGCCGTGCCGATTTCGGCGATTGCGAGCGGCTATCCAGAATTACCGGAGGCCTGCCATTTTATGTGCTCAACGCGGCGACGATCGCGGCGCGCGAATATGGCGGCGATATTCGGGCCTTTTGTACGGATATCGAGCAGCAGACCAATATCGTCGAGACGGCTCAAGAGATTATCCTGAGGCGCGCGTTCGAAGGCTTGCCGCCGGCCGACAGAGAAACGATCGCGGTCCTGAGCCTCGCCGATGTCGCGCTCTCACGGGACGAAGCCAGTGCCTTGCTTCAAGCCGCGTGCGACATCGACGCGAAGGCGGCCACGGCCCGGTTGCGCGCGCTTCCCGCAACGGGTGCGCTGGAATTATTCGGGAATAGCGGCTTAAAAATTCACGACGCGGTGAGGATTCTCGGCAAGGCGGACGTCTCGGCAAAGGGTCAGGACTTCGAGCAGAAAGCCTTGGGCTCGCTGCAGCGGGTCATCGTAAGCTCGATCCGGACCAACTGGAGCCTCGCGAAGTTAGGACTGCTCATCCGTCTGTTCGGGCTTCTCGGTCAGGCGAGAATATTGGTGCAGTTTGCCACAGACGAATTGTTCCACGAACTCGGGGTCTGGCCGGAAATCGAACCCTATCTGCTGACGATCGCGGCCGATCCGAACGGAGATGCCGAGACAAGACTGTGGGCGCTCGACGGCCTGGTCTTCAACGATCTGCGGGAGGGAGATTATGAGGCCGGCCGGGAGCGGGTCGACGAGATGGAATCGCTGCTGAGGGCGAACGAGCTCGGCGACGAGGAGTGGATGGCCTGGGGCATGAAGCAGATGTTGCTCTTGTCCGAGCTTGGCGACATTGATGGCGTCCGGGCCATGCTTGACCAAGTTGCGGACCGACTTCCCGACCAGCCCGAACATCTGCGCGTGTTTCGTTACAATCGCGCCCTCGCCCTCTTCAAGCTCGGCGACAACGATACAGCGGTAAGTGAGGCACTCGCCCTCATCGACGAATATTATCGGGAGCTCGGGATCAGGCCCAGCGATGTGGTAGGACGAAACGCCCCCGAACTTCGGGAGCTTCTCCGTAAAGACGAAGATCTCACCGATCGGCTGAAGCATCTGGCAGACAGTCACGATCTTTACGCGCAGGCCTTGGGTCGGCGGAGCCAACGATCTACTCTTGCGCGCATCCATGCGATGAAATTCTACGAGCTGTCGCAATCCTACCAGTCGTTCGTCCGGGTTGGTCTCGATCTTGTCGAAGAACTGGTCCGGGTGAACGACTTCATAAGCGCCCGTGAAGCCTTCGAACGGAACATATTCCCCATCTTGCAAGGCGCGGGCCTCGCGGGACGCGTTCTCGAAGCTCGCGCTCTATATGCGGTGGTTCTTGCGTACTGTGGCGAGCATGATGCGGCGGCGAATGAGGTCGAGCGGCTGCTACCGTTCGAGGACGCGATGGATCCGAACCATCGCGCGGCTTTCCAGGAGCAGAAGGCCATCATTCGCGAGGTTCGGCGCGAGGGCGGTCCCCCGCAGCGCCAAGTTGTGATTCCTGCCCCTTTGCAGGCGCTGTTCGATCAGCGTCGCGGTACCCCCGGAGAGGTTGAGCCGAGGAAAAAGGTCGGCCGCAACGAAAAATGTCCCTGCGGTTCTGGCAAGAAATTCAAAATCTGCCACGGGCGGTGATCGCGAGCGGCTAGAGGCGATCGTAGATAGCCTTCGGCAGAAATTTCATCAGGCCAGCGACGAGCCGCCAGCGTTTGGTGACATAGGCATGAGATTTGCGGGCGCGAATGGCGCCGTAGATCTGGTTTGCCGCCTTTTCAGGCGACGCAACCCAGAAGAGTCCGTCACCCTTCGCCATTGCGGTGTCGACGAAGCCGGGCCTCACGTCGGTCGTTGCGATCGGCAAGCCCCGGCGTGCCATGTTCTGGCGAAGCCCCTCCATATAGTTGGAGACGAAGGCCTTGGACGCATTGTAGGCAGGCGCGTCGCCGCCGCCGCGTAATCCCGCGATCGACGAAATGGCCACAAGATGCCCCGTGCCTTGAGCGAGGAAGTGCTGCATGCCGATATTGGCCGCGGCCGCGAACCCCTCCACATTCACCGCGATCGTCTCGCGTTCCGCCGCCCAGTCAAGATCGGCATTTATGTGGCCGACCCCGGCACTGATCACCAGCAAGTCGAGCCCGCCAAGCCGCTCGATCAGGGCGGCGAGTCCGCGTTGCATCGCGTTCGTGTCGGCCACATCGAAAGCCTCGTAGATTATCGAACCGGAAGAATTGCCAGCGAGATCGGCGAGCAGGTCGCGGCGCCGACCGGTGACGCCAACCGAGTAGCCATGACGCGAGAGCAGCATCGCCAGCTCTCGGCCGATCCCCGAACTCGCGCCGACTATGATCGCTCTGTTCACGGTCAAGCTCCTGGAATGCGCCGGAACATGACTCCGATCACAGCCTTCGTCATCAGATTTCAAATGCTCCGAGAAAGTCGGCCATAATTTCCGCGGCATGTCGCTGCCGCAAGATCCGGGCGTTCAGCAGATCGTGGTCGGCCGAGACATCGGCTTCGTCGTCTTCGAAACTTGCCACGGCGACGGGCCCGTCGCGCAAATAGCTCTCGTCGGGATTGGGATCGCGGAAGCGAGCCGCCAAGCGAGTAAGAGCCTCGCGTATCGCCTCGGCATGCGGACCGGTCAGTGCAGCCGCGAATGCGGATTGCGCCGCGCCGACGCCACCTTCCAGATTCTCGATGCAGTAGATCAGGTCGTGCGCATCCTTGCGCTCGAACCTCTGATCGAAAGCAAAGGCCTTGAGACAGGTGAAGGTGACGATATCAGCGTAGCGCACGACCTCGGTGGCACGGCCCTTACCGTTCAGCAGGTCCGCCGTGATTTCGACGGTCCCGTGATGGTAGAACACCATGGACGCGTGAGGGATGTTCAACGCCGAGACATTTCCGTCCGAAGGCAGTTCCTTGACCTTGCCGCCTCCAAGTTCCGGCGAGTCCGCCAGAAACTCGAGGATCATCGTCGTGCCGTCCTCGATCTCGGCGCGCCACCGCCAGGATTGCTTCGCACCCTTGTCATTCTCGGCGCGCTCGAAGTTCATCGCCTTCAGATTTTCTTCAAGCGTGCTGTAGGCTTCGGTCGTCGTGAGGATTCCGACGTCGACGACGATATCGACGTCGCCCGTACCCGCATGTTTCGGAACCTTCGGAGGCCGGGCGGTCACGAGATAGCGCGGCGCGAGACCGCCGACGAGAAAGACCGAATCCTTCCATGGTCCAAGCCCGCGCAGGAGCGTGACCAGCACGCGCTCGCACGCGTCGGTGACCATGTCTTCATAGCCGCTGATCGTCTGTGGTTTGGGCATTATTTATCCAGACGTTCGCTACGGAGGTGCATCGCCATTTCACGGGAACGGCCGGACGCCTGGAGCAGGTCGAGATAGACCTGCAGCGGCGGCGCGTAGCAGACGCCGTCGATCCGTTGGCCCACCGCGACATCGCGCCGGCTCTTCGCCTCGATGATGCCGAGGTTCCATCCTTCAGCGACCGGCCGCGCGTCGAGATTGAGCAGCGCCTCGATCAGCTTCTGCCCGGGCTCGATCCGGCAACGGAGCTGTGAGATCGACGAGAGATAGGGGGCATAGATTTGAGCGGCGACTTCGCCGGTGACCGCATAGGCGGCCTTCGCCTCGTCGCACGCCTGATCAAGGCGCAGCGCGAGCGCCAGTGCGTCACTCCCTTTCGGGACATAGTAACGCCGCACCGTCGGCGCCTTCTGATCGCTCGCATAGCTGGTCCAGGCTTCGAGAAGGGGCCGTGCGGCGCGCAGGCGACGCTGTTTCGACGGACCCGCGCCCTGCACATCGACCCACTCGCGCCGTTCGAGCTCCGTGAGGGTCTCGGAAGCCGTGGCTGGCGAAACGCCGCTCGCATCGGCGAGATCCTTCACGCCCAACCAGTCCTGCCGCCTCTCATAAATTTCATGGAGTGCGCGCGCTTTTTGGCCCTGAAAAATGGAATCGAATTTCTTAGTCCCTTTTTTCGGAGCCGGTTTATCGAGGAATATAAATGCCTTTTTGCCCGGAATATAAAGCGAGCCTCCAAGGTCGAAATATCCGACGCGCTCTTCCCGAAAGATTTCTCGAGCGCCCGGCGAGATGGCACGAGCGACGAAAAAGGGAATAATTTCCCGGTCGTCCCCGGAATTGCTGAGATGGGCCTGATTATTCCGAAGCTGCCAGATTGCTTCGCGCACATCGCGCGGAAAAAGCTGCGCCTTGATTTCGACAAGCAGGAGCAGCGGCTGGCGGTTGATAAATGCACCAATCAGCGCATCGGCGCGGCCGCGCGGCCCAATTTCGACCTCATATCGCTCGATCTGCGCGTGCGACTGAGGCAGCGCCAAAAGCGCCTCCAAAAGCGCATCGAGCAATTCGCGCTGAGAATTTTCAAATTCGGCCATATTTTGTGTCCAGCAAAAATCAGCATAAAAGTGAATATTCGGAAAAACGTTGATATTTGCTGCGCAGAAAATTTGCATTAAAAAAATGAGAAAAATCTTTGGCGCGGATTTTGCCCAAATCGCAATAGCCTCATAATTACCGAAATTCCGGGAAGGACGCGAATGACCTGCTATTATCAGGGCTGTACCAGCAAAGGGACTACGAAGGAGCATATCCCACCCAAGGCCTTCTTTCCCGAGGGCGAGCGCGATCAGCTGCTGACGGTGCGATCTTGTCCTCACCACAACAACGCAAAATCGAACGACGATCTCTATGTCCTGGCGCATATCTGCATGAACGCCTCGCCGAGCAATCGCGCGCGCGAGGTTTGGGAAGCGAAGGTGGTTCCCCAGCTCTCATTCAATGGCGACAAGTTTCGGGAAATGCTTGCGGCGGGCGCAAAGCCGAATAGCGACGGGGTGAAATATCCCGTCAACAAGAGACGGTTTGACGACTTCTTCACGGCCCTTTCGTGCGGGCTAATTTACAAATCGCAGAAGTCGCCCTTACCCACCAGCTACCGGATCGGGCACATTTATCATGCATTCACGAGCGACGCTGATCCCGCCGTGCAATTGCTCGAAGCAGCGATCGGCGCATTCTATAGCGGTCCGCCAATCGACAGTTTCGACTTTGGCAAACCAAATCTGCAGAACGAGCGGATCTACACCGCCGAAATCTTCGGCCACGCCGGTTTCGGGGGACATATCACCATCGCACACTGCTTTTTCGGCACCTTCAAAGTGACCTCGATGCTGTCGAAGTTCTAACCACGCCGTGCCCCAAATGGGCATGCTGATCATCCGCTCTTAAACCGTTGCACCACTTTCACATGACGTCACCTCAGCCTACATTCCGGGAATGAAGATTTTCTGGTCTTGGCAAAGCGACACGCCGCAGAACGCGGGTCGACATTTTGTACGCGAGGTCATCGCCGACGTCGCGCGCAGCCTCAACGGCGAAGATGATACCGAGGACGCCGAAAGGCCCGAAGTGGACGACGAGGACGAGGCGGACGATCTTCCCGCCGACGACGGCCGCGTCGAGGTCGATCACGACACCTACGGTGTAGGCGGATCACCGCCGATCGCCGAAACGATTCTCCGCAAAATCCGCGCGGCGGCGGTTTTCGTCGCCGACGTTACGCCGATCACTGAAACCGCGGCGGGCAAGCGGGTTCCAAATCCCAACGTCATGATCGAACTCGGCTACGCCCTTCGCGTGCTGGAACATGAGCGGATCGTGCTCGTGATGAACGGGGCAGAAGGCGCAGCCCTGAAATATCTTCCGTTCGATTTGCGCCACTGGCGGGCACCGATCATCTATAAGTTGCACAAAGATGCCCCCGAAGAGCGGAGGCTCGAGGTTGCGGCTGAACTGAAGATCAACCTTCGCAGGGCGATCTTACCGGGCCTGAAGCTTGCGGAAAAGAAGATGCGAGAAGACGAACGGCGCACGAACCGAATGCCCGAACTGAGCGTCACCCTCGATGGAGATGTCGAAGGGCCGCAGCACATAAGCCAGAAAGTGACCAGCCTCGGCGTGCGGACGCTGGAAGATATCAAGAAGGAAACGCCCCTTCTTCCACTACCGGCCAAAGGCGGCCGCATCGGTCCAGCAAGAATCACCATGTCCAGCCAAATCGGCATTCTGGACAGCCTCGGCCACAAGCGGCCCGTCTCGCAATGGACGACGGAAGAAACAGAGGGATATAACAGGCACGTTCAGGCCTATTATGCCTCTTACGCTAGATTTCTCGAGAAACGCGTCGACTTCGAGCGCCTCCGCCTCCGGAGCTTCCAGGTCAATCTGCGTCTCGAAAACAACGGCACCCTCCCGGCGACCGATATCGACGTCGATATCTATTTCCCCGAGGGGATCGTCCTCTACGACGATGATGAGAAATTCGCGGCCGAGCCAGAACCACCAGAAGCGCCTCCCCTGCGCCCAATGGGGCCGGGCACCGCAATCATCCGCCATGTCGGGATAGACATTCCAACCTCGCTTAATCCTGGCTGGATGTTACGGTCCACGCGGGTCCATCCAACCGAACGCCGCGTCACTTTCTCGGCAGACGAGCTGAAGCACAACCATAGCTTGACGTTCGACTCATTCGTCATTTCTTTCGCGACTGCCGAAGACATCAAGTCGTTTGAAGCCGAATTCGAAATTACCGCCAACGAGCCCATCGATCCAATAACCGGCACTGTCGCGTTCGAGGTGGTTTGCGGCGACGATTAGCGAGCGCTGCCGGGCCAGCAGAAGCCCGCTCCTGCCGATGAACCGCAATTGGGATTTTCGCGCATTTCAGATGCGGGATAATTGTTCGCGCTCCAAGCCCAATGGCAGTTTCAGAAACAGCCGAAAGGACCTCACACAACGAGGAATGCGCTTGAATTGACCGGCGTCGCCGCCCAATCTCCAGGCATGGGGCATCGGGAACGCGTGTTGGATTTTGTGAGCCGGTTTGCTGGCCGTGACGATGACGAAATTGCGCAGGCGCTTCACATCACGCGACGTCAGACCGTCAATCAGATTTGCAGGGCCTTGGTCCAGAGCGGACAACTTGAGCGGCGCCCCAACGGGCAAGGCAAGATCGGCAATTACCCTGCTTCTGGCGAAGCTGAACCAATAACCGACGCACATTCAGCGAGGGCCACGAAGCTGCCCTCTATCCTCCCGACGGACTGGTTCTGGGAGGGGAATGTCGTCGAGAAGCTCGCGGCACATTTCATCCGCGACGGATGGACGATCGTCCGGTGCGCGGACACGGCATCGCGCGAACCGGGGCCTGACATCCACGCTGAGCGGTCGGGAGCGACGCTGCTGGTCGAGGTCAAGGGCTATCCCTCAGCACAGTATCGCGATCCGAGACGCGCTGGGGAGAAGAAGCGCACCAGTCCTTCCCTGCAAGCCCAGCAATGGTTCTCGCACGCCCTGCTCAAGGGCATGCGACTGCAAAATGAATATCCGAACGCCACGGTCGCCTTGGCGTTTCCCGATTTCCCGCGATATCGGACTCTCACCGAGGAAATCAGGGGCGGATTAGACAGGGTGCGCTTGACGGTCCTGTTCGTAAGCGACGCGGGCACAGTATCCATTGTGGCCGCTCCCGCGCCATAGCCACGGCGGCGTTCCACTTTCGATCCTGATCGAAGACCTGAAGAGACCGACACAATTAGCCCCAATCTGGTTCTATCTGCCGCCACGCCCCTGCATGGACCTGACCGTCGGCGCTAGGTTCGTTCATCGGAGGTAGTGATGATCGATTTCAAGATACTGGCGATCGCCAGCCTGGCGACCCTGTCAGCATGCGCTGAGCCCGAGCCGCGCAGCGTTCAATATTTCGAGGCCAATCTCGATGAGGCGCGCAACGTCGTCCAAAGCTGCACGGCTGGCGATATGCGCGGCGATGAATGCAGCAATGCCAATGTCGCGGTCGAGACTGCCGAGGGCAAGGCTCGCTTCGAGCGCTTTCGCGGAAAGAAGTAACGGGCCTCAGCCTGCCTGACGCGCTGTTGCCTCAAGCTCAGCGATGCGGTCACGGCAGATAATCTCGACGATATCGGCGAGGTGCTGAACCCGCGCGCCGAGCCATTCCAGTTCGTCCGCGGTGATCGCGTAATGCTTCGAATAGCGCGCCTTGATGTACGCTTCCTTCAGCTTTTCGAAGCGCGATCGGTCGGCCTTCACTTCTCGCGGCCATGCCTCGATCAACCGGTCGTCGATCCGCTCGGCCTGGGTGCGCAGAAAAACAAGGTTATGGATGTGCGGCGTGTGGAAAGTGCATACCAACAAAATGCAGTGGTAATATCGTTCCGTCGCCTGATGAAGCTGAAAGGCGGCATTATTCAACCACCCTTCAGTGACAGCGCTTCGATAGTGATGAAGAAACTGCGCTCCGCTAGGATACCACTCGTCAAAATACTCGCGCGCCATCTCGAGCGCTGCATGCGGCGTCATAGGCTTGGGTTCTGCGAGCTCCTTCCCGTCGGCCTCGTATAGCGCGATCCCGTCACGAGCGACGTCGATAAAGAAATAGCGCCCCTGCGTAAGGCCGGAATTCACCTCGTCGAGGCTGTGAACGATGAAGTTCACCGGCGTGCGGAGCCGCTTCGTCACCGACAACTCACGAATGAGCCGATCGTCGAGCTTCGACCAATAGTCCGCCCGATCGGTCAGCCGCTTGTCATTGACGATGATCAGCAGGTCATAGTCCGACTGATAGCCCTTCGCCGTGTGCGGCTCGTCGACCCAGCCACCCCGTGCATAGCTGCCGTAGAGGATGATCTTGGAAATCCGGCCCTTGCGCTTCCAGTCCTGCGTCGCGAGCGCCAGCGCATCCTCGAATTCCTCGAAGATGATCTCGACGACGCGCTCGATCTCGCGTTGCTTGTGCGGGGGAAGATGTTCGAGGCTGCTCTGCATTGGGGTCACCCTAACAAGGTGGCGGCACCCTTGCACCCGGAAGATTGTTCCGATGCGCAAGGATGCCGCAAGATGGCCGCCGCTCAGTCGGCGGGTGTCCAGATGATCGCGAAAACATCGTCGCGATCCTGTCCCGCGGCCCGAACTCGGGGGTCGCGAGCGAAAGGGAGACATAGGGTCGCCCCGATTGCTCGGCGACGCGGATCCAGCCGGCGCCGATTTCGACGCCATCGGACCAAACGCGATAGTCGGGCTGCACATCGCTCGCCTTGCCGCGGTTGGGGCGTATCTCGATCGGTGCCTTGATCGAAAGCGTTATGAGCTGGCCCACAAAGCCCTTCTCGATGCTGCCGCTGACGATGCCGATGCTCGCCATGTCGATACTCCTGCTGATTTGCCCGGGACCATCCCGGGCGTGCAGCCGGGCGGGTCGGCGGCTTGAGGCGCTTGCGCACCCGAAGGGCCGAAGCGCAGCGGAGGAGTGAGGCTACGCCTCGCTTGCGCGGGCGCCGCCGCCGACCAGATTGGCGGAGCGTTCTTGGGTGGGACCGATCGAACTTAGACAGTGGAAGAGCGATAAGGGCGAGCGATCGCGCCAAGGATATGACGAAGCCGAAAAAGGGGCTGCATCGATACGGATGCTTCCCGGCCTCGTCGCGGCGATATATAGGCCTGCTCTATCGGACGTGGTTCTTCTGAAGGCACGCGCTCGACGGTCGTAACTCTGCTGAACAGGATCGTGTCGATGCCGTGGCCAAAAGGTACGCGCGCCCTCGTGCTGCACAATGCGAAGGCGCGGCAGGGAGAGCAGGCGCTGGTTCCCGTTCGCGAGCGTCTCGCTGCGGGCGGCCTTCTGGTGACGGTCGAGCCGTTCGAGAGCTTGCCCGAAATTGCACGCGACGTGACACGCTTGCATCAGACCGCCGATATCATTGTCGTGTGCGGCGGCGACGGTTCGATCTCATCCGCTGCGCCGGCTGTGATCGAGAGCGGCCTGCCGCTGGGAATCATTCCCGCCGGAACCGCGAATGACCTGGCGCGCACCCTTTCCATCCCGCTCGACTTCGCAGCGGCGGCCGACGTCATTGTCGAGGGTCACAGCCGACGGATCGATGTCGGCACGGTCAATGGCCATGCCTTCTTCAATGTCGCGAGTATCGGGATCAGCAGTGAACTTGCGCAGAAGCTCGACCCGGCGATCAAGAAAAGGTTCGGCCGCCTCGGCTATGCCGTCGCCGCGCTGCGGGTCATCCTGGCTGCCCAGCGGTTCCGGGCGAGGATCCGCGAGAAGGGCGAGTCGAGGACCGTCAGCACCTATCAGGTCGCGATCGGCAACGGGCGTCTCTACGGGGGAGGTAACGTCGTAGAGGAGAATGCCGCGATCGACGACGGCACGCTCGATCTTTATAGTCTCGAGGTCAAAAATCTCTGGAAGCTCGCCCTCATGCTTCGCGCCTTCCGCTCCGGCACGCATGGGGCGTGGAAGGAAGTGCGCACCGCCAAATGTGTCGAGTTCGATATCGAGACCCGGCGGCCGATGCCGGTGAACACCGACGGTGAGATCGTCACCGCGACGCCGGCGCATTTCCGAGTTTTACCCCGCGCAATTTCGGTACTCGCACCGTGCGAATGCCCCGTCACTGCGCGGCAATTCCCACTCTATCACCATTGAGCGAGGATCGGCGATCCGCCGCGAAGCCCTTGTGAGAAGGACGGCTTTGCCGTAAATCGCGAAGCGCGGGCCGGGCCCCTCTGACGGTCGTACAGCGACGGCCGTGATGTCGGACCGCATCGAGCGACGCTCGGTGCAATTGTCTGCGTTCCCATCGATCTGCACCTTTGCGCGACCGGTTCTGTGGCAGCATCGCTGAGGAAGGGCGTTCGACATGGAAGGCTTGGTCACCCTGTTTCAGGATCCCGCGGTCTGGGCGGCACTGTTGACGCTAGTGGTGATGGAAATCGTCCTCGGCATCGACAACCTCATCTTCATCTCGATTATCTCCAACAAATTGCCCGAAGCCCAGCGGCAGAGAGCCCGGCGCATCGGCATCTCGCTGGCGCTGGTCATGCGCCTCGCGCTGCTTTCGGTGATTGCCTGGCTCGTCGGGCTGACGGCGATCGTCGTCGATTTCGGATTGCAGGGCGCGCCGGATGCCTATGGCAAGCCAAGCTTCGAGACCGCCTTTTCCTGGCGCGACATCATATTGATCGCCGGCGGCCTCTTCCTGATCTGGAAGGCGACTTCCGAAATCCACCATAATGTCGATCCAAACCCGAACGACGATGTCTTCAACGCGGGCAAGAAGGCGCTGACGTTCGGATCGGCGATCGTCCAGATCCTGCTGCTCGATCTGGTCTTTTCGGTCGACTCGATCCTGACAGCCGTGGGCATGACCGAACATCTGCCGATCATGGTGATCGCGGTGGTTTCGGCGGTTCTCGTCATGCTGCTCGCGGCCGACCCTTTGGCAAACTTCATCCGCGACAATCCGACCGTCGTGATGCTGGCGCTCGGTTTCCTGCTGATGATCGGTGTCGTGCTGATCGCGGACGGCTTCGGAGCAAAGGTGCCCAAGGGCTATATCTACACCGCCATGGCATTTTCGGCCGGGGTGGAAGGGCTCAATATTTGGGCGCGGCGCAGACGTGAGCGGGTCGCGCTTGCAAAAGCCTCGGGCGAAACCGCCGAAACGAAATAGTCGACGCCCGGCAGCACCGAAGCTGTTCTGCCGTCGTTTCCGGAGAATAGACTCGATCTGGATCTATCTCGGTGCAGTCGGCTTGCATGCCGCTGCGGCAAGGCTATGCTTTGAAGTGCATCGGGCAAGGCGCACGGTGCCAGGCGTGAGAACCTGCTTAGCTTAGTTTTCCTATTCCATCCTGCCGGGTGGCCGCTGCGCATGTCCAAGCCCTCGGGCTAAAGGCGGCGGCGCTTGTTCGCTAAGCAAGTTCTCAACGCCCGGCTTGCCGCCTTCGTCCCGAACGGGAAGGCGGCAGGTATGGACTTCGAGGACAAGGACAGCGAGCGACCGGGAATTGCCGGCGGCGACCCCTTGCCGCCGGAGGATTGGGAGCGGGTCGGGCGCTCGGCGCGCATCGAGGCGATCTACTCCGAGCACCGGCCGCACATCACCCGCTTCTTCCGCGGACGCGCCCCGAACCAGGATGTCGGCGACCTTGTGCAGGAAGTCTTCAGCCGCTTTGCGAGTGCGCGCGGCGGCCTCGCTGCGCTGGTCGAAGGCCCCGGAGCCTATCTCGTGAAGAGCGCCCGGATGCTCCTCGCCGAATATGGTCGCGCCGACGGGCGCCGCCACCGGTCGCAGCACGACAGTTTCAGCGATGAACATGAAGGATCGAGCGACCCGCACGCCGCGCTCGAGGCGCGCGACGTCCTGCGCCGGGCAGAAAGAGCCATTTCGAGGCTATCTCCGCTCACGCGCGAGATTTTCCTGATGCATCGCTTCGAAGGACTACGCTATCCCGAGATCGCTCGAATCAAGGGAATCAGCGTGAAGACGGTCGAAAGCCACATGACCAAAGCCCTTGCCGCCATCAAACGCGCGCGGGGTAAGCAGTGAGCCGCGCCGATAGCGAAGCCACCGCCTGGCTCGACAAGATGATAGGCCCCGATGCCGACCAGCACCGGGCGGCGTTCGACGAATGGCTGGCCAAGCCGGGCAATGCCAAGGCCTATGACGAAGCGCGCGACAATTGGACCTGGGCTGGAGACATGTCGACCGCGCGGATCGCGGCCGATGTTCGCGCCGATGCTCGGGAGCGTGAACCCGGCGGGCGGCGATGGGCATTTGCCACGATCCTCGCTGCGGTGATCGCGGTCGGGTTCGCCTGGTATCTGGTCGGTCGCGACGGCGATCAGCCGATCATCGCCACCAATTCGGCGCAAGGCGAGAAAAGGCTCGCCGACGGGACGCGCGTGACCCTGATGGACGGCGCCCGCATCGAGACGCGCTTCTCGGACGGCGAACGCCGCGTCATCCTGCATGACGGCCGCGCCAGGTTCGAAGTCGCGCACGACGCATCGCGTCCCTTCCTCGTCGAGGCCGGAGATTCGGTCACGCGCGCGCTCGGTACCATCTTCGAGGTCGATCTCCGCGCGGATGTTCCGCGCATCGCGCTTGTCGAAGGCTCGGTCGAAGTGCGGCGCCTCGAAGGCGGAAAGGCACTTCGCCTCCGTCCCGGCGAACGCGCCGAGGTCAGGTCGACCGGCCCCCAGCCGATCACTGGCGAGGAGGCGAACGCCCCGGCCAAATCGCTGTGGGCCGACAATCTCCCGCTTGGTGCGATCCTCGACCGCGCGGGCCGGGAGAATGGCGTCACGATCAGCTTGGCCGACCCGGCGCTGGCGTCGCTACAGGTAACGGGCCGCTTCGACATGACCGATGCCCGGAAACTTGCGCTGAAGCTCGGCGCCGCGCTCGATCTCAAGGTCGAGTTCGGTACGAACGGACCGATTCTCAGCGCGAAATCCGAGTAGGACACCCAAGAAAAACCCATAGGGTGTTCGGAGCACCCGTCATTTTTTCCCTTCAGACGGCCAAAATCGGCCGCACGGGAGGGATGAATGACGATGAAATTTTTCGCGGCCGTTCTGGCTTCGGGCGTCTCGGCGACCGCACTCTATGCACCCAGCGCGTGCGCGCAGACGGGCGAGCTGACGTACAATATCGAGGCCCAGCGCCTTAGCGACGCACTTCGCAAATATTCGGACATATCCGGCCGCGAGGTCATCGCGGCTTCGAGCCTGCTCGAAGGCCGACGCAGCAACCGTGTCCGCGGGCGCCTCTCTCCCGACGCCGCCCTTTCGCCCCGCACATCAAGGCCGAGCCAAGGCAGAAGCTTGCTGTGTACCAGCGCAACCTCGACTGGTTCCGCTTCTGGCTGCAGGGCTACGTCGATCCCGATCCTGCCAAAATAGCTCAGTATGAGCGTTGGACCGGCCTGAATTTCCCGCCGCCCAAATCTGAAACCGATGCGATCCAAAGTTCGATATCGGCGAGTTCGAGCAAACGAAAATAGTCATAGTCGCCCTCGATCCGCTCGCGCGCCAGATAGGCTTCAACCCTCTTCCGATCGATCAGACCCTCGCGTGCGAGCCGCCCCTCCAGCAATATGGGCGCAAGGGCGCGGCGCTGTGCCAGGAACGCCTCGGCGCACATCGTCTCGAGCCGCCCCTTGTTGCGGCGCCATGCGACGATGCCGGGGAGGTGGCTCGCAAAGGCTGCGCGCGCAACCGCCCGATCACGGCCGCCGGCGACCCAGGCCCAGGACGGAATGGCGAGACAAAGCTCGACCACCGGCTGCGACAACAGCGGAGCGACGACATCGCGTCCGTACCAACGCCCGGGACGATCCAGAAAGTCGCCAATGCGCAGGATAGATTGTACGTGACGGATCTTGCCGACGGGGAGGTCATCCACGACCTCGTCCCATGGGTGCGGCAGCGGTTCATCGGGGAGCATGGTCCGCACGCAATATCCATCGTCGCGAGGCCAGGCGGCATCTCTGCCGGCGCGCCACTGCCGCCAGACGGCCCGGGCTGCCCTCCAGACGGTTGCATTGCAGAGACGAGCGCAATCATTGAGAGCGGCAAGGCTGCGCGGGCGCGGACCGAGCGAAAGCAACGCATCGAGCGCCGGCATGATCGACCGATTGATCGCGAAGACATTGTCTCCACCGATCCCGGTAAAGATGCTGGACCCCGACATCTCATTGGTCGCCGAACCGAGAGCCGCGTCGATCCCCGCGAGGACGCCATAGGTGGCCGGGCGCGGTGCCAGGAACGCAGGGCCTGCGGTGAGGTCGAGCACAGCGTCGCCATGCAAATATTCGACAAGGTCGATGCCGCATCTTTCGGAGACGGCGCGAGCAAAGCGTCTTTCATCGCCATCGGGGCTGGCCGTCGCGATCGTCGCGGCGGAAAAGGCGTGTCCGCCCTGCGCCAGCGCGGCCGCGACGATCGAGCTGTCGAGGCCGCCGGACAACTCGACAACGATGCTGTCGCGACTGTCGGCCCAAGCCGAAACGCAAGTACGAATGCTTTGCTCAAGAAGCATCGGGGCGTCAACCTCACCCACGCTCTCTCGCGCATGCGGCCATGGAGACCAGAAAGTCTCGGTTGTCGGAAGCCCGCGGCCAAGGATGAGCGCCGTTCCCGGCAGAAGCTCCTGGACCCCCGACAGCCCGGTTCTCGCCGTGCGAAAGTTGCTGAACGACAGGAGGTAACGAAGATATTCCTCATCGACCGAGAGGGCGACGCTGAAGGCTTCAATCAGCTCGAGGTGCGAGAAGAGCAGAACCCCTCCCGCTGCCTCCAGCCAGTATAGCGGCATCCCGGTGATCGGAGCCCGCCGGATCGTCAGACCTCCGGCCTGGTCCACCATAAACTCGAGATAATTGCCCCATGAAGTCGAGCGCGAATTCTCGAACCAATCGCCAAGAAACAGGCGTCCCGGATCGGGGATCGATATACGGACGCCATCACCTGCGAAAAGCGCTAGTTCCGGAACGAGGCGGTCCAACGAACGCAGACCATGCCTACCGGCTGCCACTGCAAGCTCTGTGGCCAAAGGTTCGCCGCCTAGAAATCCGAGGATAGCGCGCTCCATCATACGACCAGAATCGGCTGATAGTTTCGTGCCTCCTCCGCCGTTCCCGTCAGGACATATGCGCCCGACTGGAGCCAGCAATGCGCCGCGAAGGGATTGGTGCGCACTCCGAAGACGAGCGTTGGCGCGAGACTCCTGTGAAGCGCCATCCGGTATAGCGCGAGCGAATCGACAAGGCAGCGGGGCGCGATCGGAACGAAGGTCCGCGAGCGCGCGAATGTCGTCCCCAACGCTCTCAGTTCACTCTCGTGTCCGCTTCTGTCCAGAAGCCGCTTGTCGCGAAGCAGTTGCTCTATAGTCGAAGGTAGCCGGTCGGGCTTCAGCGCCCGCGCAGCCCAAGCCAATGCGCGCCAGGCGCCGAAGAGCGATCGAAGGCCGCTCCGCTCGGAGTCCGGGCGGCTGAGATCGTCTGTCGGAACGTCGATTGCGGGCGCTTCGATACGAAAACCAAAATCGCCGCGGACGAAGAGGCCGGTGTCGACGAGCAGCGTCATAGCATCACTGTCGTTGGGCTTGCCGGCGAGAAGCCGATCGAATGCCGCGCGCCGGGCATCCGTCATGAGGACGTAGCGGTCGCGCCGGAGATCGAGAAAGATCATATCCGGGCCAACGGTGCAAAAGCCCACACCGGGTGCGAGTTTCCAGCTCATCGCATCATACCGTATCCGGGTGCCGGCGGGTCGCGCCGACACCCGAACGATCGGCTCAGTCGAGGCTGATGCCGTTCTGCAGGTCCTTCCCGCCGATTTCGACCGGGGGGCCGAAATCGCCGAGGGTGTCTGCGCTGACGCTGCCGAGCTCGACGAGGTCGTTGGTTTCGCGATCCATGATCGTTTCCTCCATGATGCCGCGGAATTGCGGCTCTCTCGAAGCTAAGGAGGCCGCGCCGTATAGGAATTTAATACGACTCATATTCTCCGAATATTATCCACCGGCTCGGACCGGCGCCGGATCTCCGCAGCGACGCGGCCGGCATAAGAGGCACGGCGACGATGGAAGCGCGTGATTTTGCTGCGTAATGCGCTCCACCGGCCGAACCGGTAATCGTCCGCCATCGCCGTGAGCGCATCATTTGCGGACCCGTCGACTCGAGCCTCCAATGTGCGGATTGTCATGCTTCGCTCGACACAATTGATGATCGAAGCGCGAAGTTCGCCATTGCCGCTGGCAATTGCGATGGTCCGGAAGAGGCCATTGAGCCCCTCGGGATAGGACTGGTGATTCGCGAGCGAGATCAGTCCGCCGGGCAAATCGGGCCTCGGCGTCCTCCCCTTCAACGCCAGCGAAAGGAGAGCGCCGGTCAGCTCCTCGCCGGGGCGCGCGGAGAGCACCGTCGCGGAGACTTCGAGAAACTTGGGTTTGTGCGGATCCATGCGCATCGAATAGCGGATCGCGATCGGGTCCTCGGCAAGCCGCTCGATCCGGACATAGGGGTTCCAGATCCGGTGGTTCTCGAAATCGCCGAGGACCGCCCATATCTGTTCCGGACTATAGGGGAGGTCATGCTCCCGCTCGAACTCCATCAACTTCACTCCTCTATCGATCGGCGGCCGGGCTTTGCCCCGTGCCGATGTCGGTGACGCCCGCAGGCGATGGGTCGGCGTGCGCGCCGCCCGTTGTGAACCAGCGGCGCAGGCGCGGGGCCATCCGGCGTTCGAAGCCCGCCGCGAGGCTGAAGGACGCCGGCACGATCAGCAGCGTCAGCATCGTCGACAGGATGAGCCCGCCGATCACCGTGACCGCCATCGGCGCGCGCCATGCGCCGTCTCCGGTGAGCGAAAGCGCGGTCGGGATCATGCCCGCGACCATCGCGACCGTGGTCATCAGGATCGGTTGCGCGCGCTTGTGTCCGGCGTCGACGATCGCCTCGTCGCGCGGCACCCCGGACGCCATTTCCTCGATCGCGAAATCAACGAGGAGGATGCTGTTCTTGCCGACGATACCGAGCAGCATCAGCACGCCGATGAACACGGGAAGCGAGAGCGGATAGCCCGTCAGCAGCAACGCGACCGCCCCGCCGAGCGGGGCGAGCAGAAGCGAGCCCATGTTGACGAAGGGCGGGATAATCTTGCGATAGAGCAGGATCAGGACCGCCAGCACGAGGAAGATCCCCGATACGACCGCGATCGCGAAATTGCGCAGCATCTCGGCCTGCCACTTGGCACTCCCGAGGACCAGCCGCGTGACCCCGGCGGGCAAGGTCTTGAGTGCCGGCAGCGCTTCGACCTTATCCATCGCCTGACCGGTCACGAGACCCGGAGCAAGGTCGGCCCCGATGGTGAGCTGGCGCACCTGGTTGGTGCGATTGATCTGGGTCGGGCCGGCGCCGAAGCCTATCTCGGCCACGACAGAGAGCGGCACCGTTCCCCCGTTCCGGGTCGGAACAGGCATGTTGCGCAGCGTATCGAGCCGCTCGCGCGCGGTTTCCGCAAGCGCAACGCGGACGGGGATTTGCCGGTCAGACAGCGAGAATTTGGCGCTATTCTGGTCGATCTCGCCAAGCGTCGCGACGCGGATCGACTGGCTCAAAGCCTGTGTCGTTACGCCAAGCTGCGCCGCGAGCGCAAAGCGCGGGCGAATGACGATTTCCGGGCGCTGGAGATTGCCCTCGACACGCGGCGAGCGGATCTCTTTCACCTTGGCCATTTCGGCAAGCAGCCGGTTGCCGACATCCTCGAGCTTCTTCGGGTCGTCGCTGCCGAGCGTGATCGAGATGTCACGGCTGCTGCCGCCGCCGCCGCCATGCTGCGACTGGAAGTTGATGCGGGCATCGGGAACCTGGGCCAGCCGCGGCGCGCGGTCCTTTTCGAACTCGGTCGAGGTAAGCTCGCGATCCTTGCGCAATTTCAGATAGACCGTCGCCGTGCCGACATCGATCCGCGACAAGGCGGATTCGACGAGCGGATCGCGCTTCATGAGATCGGTCACCTCGTCGGCCACCGCCTCGGTCTGTTCAAGCGTTGCACCCGGGGCGAGCTGGATGGCGACGCGGCTCGTGTCGGAATCGATCGACGGCTGGAAGGTCATCGGGAGCAGCGAGAAGCTGAAAATGGTCGCAAAGAGCGCCAGCACCCCGATCCCGACCACCCAGACGCGATGGTCCTTGATGTAACCGAGCCATTTCCAGCGCCCGCCGCGCGCACGCGCGGCAGCGGCCCCGCTGGTGTCGAGGCTCCAGCGCAAGATGCGCATATAGGTGTCGATCAGCGGGCCCTCGCCATGCTTTTGCGGACCCTGCGCGGAGAGAAAATAGGCCGCAAGCATGGGTGTGATCATGCGCGCGACCGCGAGGCTCATCAGCACCGCGGCCACGACCGTCAGTCCGAAATTCTTGAAATATTGCCCGGCGACGCCCGGCATCAGCCCGACCGGCAGGAACACCGCGACGATCGTCATGGTTGTCGCGAGCACCGCGAGGCCGATCTCGTCGGCGGCATCGATCGAGGCCTGATAGGCCGATTTGCCCATCCGCATGTGGCGCACGATATTCTCGATCTCGACGATCGCATCGTCGACCAGCACGCCGGCAACGAGGCTCAATGCGAGCAAGGTCATCATGTTGAGCGAGAAGCCCATGAGGTCCATGAACAGGAAGGTCGGGACCGCCGACAGCGGGATGGCGAGCGCCGAGATCAGCGTCGCGCGCCAGTCGCGCAAGAAAAGGAAGACGACGACGACCGCGAGGATCGCGCCCTCGACCATCGCATTGATCGCCGAATGATATTGGCCCTTGGTATATTCGATGTCGCTGAACAGCTCGGTGAATTTGACCTTGGGGTTTTCCTTTTCGAGTTTTCGCAGCTCCTCGACCGCCGCGTCATAGACGGTGACATCGGAGGCGCCTTTTGCGCGCTCGAAGCCGAAGGTCAGCACCTGCCGCCCGTCCTGCTTCGAGACCGAGCGCTGCTCGGCGTAGAGATCCTTGACCTCGGCGATATCGGCGAGGCGCACGGTCCGGTTCGTCCCGACCGAGATCAGCGTCTCGCCGAGGGCGTTGGCGCTGCTCGCATTGCCGAGGATGCGGACCGCCTGCTCGGAGCCTGCGACCTCCATCCGGCCGCCGGCCGCATTGACGTTGAGCTGGACGAGCTGGGTGTTCACCGCGGCGGCGGTGAGACCATATTCGCCGCTCGAAGCCGAGCAGCGCATCACCTTCCCGATCGAGACCGCGATCGCCGGCATCCCCAACCTTTCCTACACGCGGTCGATCTCGCGCTACGGGCTGAGCCAGGTGACGGTGGTGTTTAAGGACGGCACCGACATCTACTTCGCCCGCCAGCAGGTAAACGAGCGCATACAGGCGGCGAAAGCGCAGCTGCCTGACGGAAGCGAGCCCGAAATGGGGCCGATTTCGACGGGGCTCGGCGAGATCTTCATGTTCTCGGTCGAGGCCAAGCCCGGCGCGAAGAAGCCTGACGGGACGCCCTATAATGCCGAGGATCTGCGGACGATGACCGACTGGGTCATCCGCCCGCAGATGCGCACGGTGCCCGGGGTCGCGGAGATCAACACGATCGGCGGCTATGCCCGCCAATATCATATCACCCCCAATCCCGCCGCGCTGGCTTCGCTCAATCTCTCCCTCAACGACGTCGTCGGCGCGCTGGAGAGCAACAATGCCAACCGCGGCGCGGGCTATGTCGAGCGCGGCGGCGAGCAGATCCTGATCCGCGTTCCCGGCCAGGCCGGCAACGAGCAGGACCTCTCGGAAATCCTGATCACGACGCGCGGCGGCGTGCCCATCCGCATCAAGGATGTGGCCGATGTCGCCATCGGCTCGGGTCTACGGACCGGCGCAGCCACCGAGAATGGCAAGGAAGTCGTGCTCGCCACGGTGGCGATGCTGATCGGCGAAAACCCGCGCGTGGTCGCCCAGGCGTCGGCGGAACGGCTCGAAGAGGCGGCCAAGGCGCTCCCCGAGGGTGTCGAGGTGCGAACGCTCTATGATCGGACGTCGCTCGTCGAGCGGACGATCTGGACGGTCGAGAAGAACCTCGCCGAAGGGGCGCTGCTCGTCATCGTGATCCTCTTCCTGCTGCTCGGGAACTTCCGCGCCGCACTGATCACGGCGGCGGTCATCCCCATCTCGATGCTGATGACGCTCACCGGCATGCTGCAGACGCG
Source organism: Sphingopyxis sp. NFH-91 (assembly GCF_021401285.1). Lineage (NCBI taxonomy): Bacteria > Pseudomonadati > Pseudomonadota > Alphaproteobacteria > Sphingomonadales > Sphingopyxidaceae > Sphingopyxis > Sphingopyxis sp. NFH-91. The sequence continues at coordinate 45,557 of NZ_JACBGA010000010.1, forward strand.
CACGTCGGCGAACCTCATGAGCCTCGGCGCGCTGGACTTCGGTCTGATCGTCGACGGGGCGGTCATCATCGTCGAGAATTGCCTCCGGCGTCTCGGCGAAGCGCAGCACCGTCTCGGGCGCCTGCTCGATCGCGACGAACGCTTCGGCCTCGTGGCATCGGCAAGCGCCGAGGTCATCCGCCCGAGCATCTTCGGCATCATCATCATCACGGCGGTCTATCTTCCGATCTTCGCGCTCGAGGGCGTCGAAGGGAAGACCTTCCACCCGATGGCGATCACCGTCGTCCTCGCGCTGACCGCCGCACTCCTGCTCTCGCTCACCTTCGTGCCTGCGGCCGTCGCGCTGTTCGTCACGGGCAAGGTCGAAGAGAAGGAAAACTGGCTGATGCGCCGCCTTGGCCAAGGCTATCGGCCGATGCTCGAGCGGGCGCTCAACTGGCCCAAGGTCGCGATCGCGGGCGCGCTGCTGCTCGTTGTCGCGAGCGGCCTGCTCGCCTCGCGGCTCGGTTCCGAGTTCATCCCCAATCTCGACGAGGGCGACATCGCGATGCATGCGATGCGCATCCCGGGCACCAGTCTCGGGCAATCGATCGAGATGCAGGAAGCGCTCGAATCCCGCATCCGCAAATTCCCCGAAGTCGAACGGGTCTTCGCGAAGATCGGCACGCCCGACGTCGCGACCGACCCCATGCCGCCTTCGGTTGCGGATAATTTCATCATCCTCAAGGACAGGAGCGACTGGCCCGATCCGAGAAAGCCGAGGGAACAGCTGGTTGCCGAACTCAACAAGGCGGTCGCCGAAATCCCCGGCAACAATTACGAGTTCACGCAGCCCGTCCAGATGCGCATGAACGAGCTGATTGCGGGTGTTCGCTCGGACGTCGCGATCAAGCTCTTCGGCGACGATCTCGATCAATTGCTCAAGACCGGGCAGGCAATCGAGGAGATGGTCGGCGGCGTCGAGGGCGCACAGGATGTGAAGCTCGAACAGGTCACCGGCCTGCCGATGCTTTCCGTCACGCCGCGCAGGGACAGTCTCGCCCGCTACGGCGTCAGCCTCCAGACGCTTCAGGATGCCGTCTCGACTGCAACCGGTGGACGGGCGGCCGGGCAATTGTTCGAGGGCGACCGGCGTTTCGACGTCGTCGTGCGCTTGCCGGAGGATATGCGAACGAACCTGCCGGCACTCGGCAATCTGCCGGTGGCACTTCCCAATGGCGGGTGGGTCCCGCTCTCGGAACTTGCCGACATCTCGCTTGCCGCCGGCCCCAACCAGGTCAGCCGCGAGAATGGGAAGCGGCGGGCCGTCGTGACCGCGAACGTCCGGGGCCGCGACCTCGGTTCGTTCGTGGAGGAGCTGCAGGCCAAGGTCGACAGCGAGGTTGAACTGCCCGAGGGCTATTATGTCGAATATGGCGGCACCTTCGAGCAGCTCCAGTCGGCAGCGACCCGGCTCCAGATCGTGGTGCCGGTGGTGCTGCTGCTGATCTTCGGACTGCTGTTCAGCCTCTTCGGATCGGTTCGGGATGCGGCGATCGTCTTCTCCGGAGTGCCACTCGCGCTGACGGGAGGCGTGGCCGCGCTGGCCCTTCGCGGCATTCCGCTGTCGATCTCCGCGGGTGTCGGCTTCATCGCGCTCTCGGGCGTGGCGGTGCTCAACGGGGTCGTGATGCTCTCCTTCATCAAGGATTTGCGCGAGCGCGGCAAAGAGCTGCTCGAGGCGATCCGCGAAGGCGCGCTCACGCGCTTGAGACCGGTGATGATGACCGCATTGGTCGCCTCGCTCGGCTTCGTGCCGATGGCGGTCAATGTGGGTGCGGGCTCGGAAGTCCAAAGGCCGCTGGCGACGGTCGTGATCGGCGGGATCATCTCGTCGACGATCCTGACGCTGCTCGTGCTCCCGGCGCTTTACATGCTCGTGCATCGCCGCGCCGAGCAGAAGGAGCGGCCGAGCACCCCACCGGCGGAGGGCGTGCCCGTCCCCGCGGAATGAAACCCCCCGTTGCCGCCGCGACGCTCCCCCGACGAAGGCGGCAACGGGACATACTGGGCGGAACCTCGTCGAGGTTCCGCTCCTTCTTCAGGAAGAGCGAAGGAAGGACACGGTTATGACGAACAGCCAGGCGAACGCCGACCTCGAACGCCGCACCCTCTGGATCGTCCTTCTGCTCAACGCCGCGATCGCCGCCGCTTTTCTTGTCACAGGCGCCATCGGCGATTCCAGCGCGCTCATCGCCAACGGCCTCGACAATTTCTCCGACGCCGCCGTCTATGCGCTGAGCCTCGTGGCGCTCCGCCACGGCCTGTTGTGGAAGACCCGCGCCGCCACGGCATCGGGCATCATGCTGCTCATCTTTGCCGCCGGCGTTCTCTTCGACGTCGGGCGCCGCTACCTTCAGGGAAGCGAGCCGATCGGCCAGACGATGATGATCATGTCGGCGGTCGCCGCTGTCGTGAACTATATCTGCCTGAAGCTGCTCCAGCGGATTCAGAAGCCCGACGTCAACCTGCGCGCCGCGACCACCTTCAGCTTCAACGATTTCATTTCTAACGGCGGCATCCTGATCGCCGGCGTGCTCGTCTGGTGGCTCGGGACGAACTGGCCCGATCTTCTGGTCGGGTTCGCGACCGCGCTGATCGCCATCAAGGGCGGCATCGAGATTCTTCGCGACGCGCGCGCTGAGGCGCGCAAACGGGCGGACGGCGAGGATTGACACCCGATGTGGAGCGACCCCGTCATCACGGATAGCGCAGCCGACCGCCGTTTCAGGGAGCAGGCAAAGGCGCTCGGCCTCGATCCGGACAGCAAATGGGTGGGCGGCTATGTTCCCGTCGCCGCGCGGGAAATCCGGCATCTCCTCGCCGCCTATGCCGGGAAAATAGAAGGGCAGAGGCTTCTCGAGTTTGGCTGCAATTATGGCGCAAGCGCGATCGTTGCCGCAAAGATGGGAGCCGCGGTCACCGCAATCGACGTCGATGAAGAGGCCATCGCGCTCGCACGGCTCAACGCCGAACGATATGGTGCCGGCGCGGCCGTGGACTTTCGCCATGTCCCCGACACGCGGCACATTCCCTTTCCCGACGAAAGCTTCGACATCGTCCTCGCCATCAGCGTCCTCGAATATGTGCGGCGCGAGGAGTTGGCGGATATTCTGCTGGAGCTGCGGCGGCTGCTGCGCCCGGGCGGGCTCCTGCTCGTGTCGGGAACGGCGAGCCGCCTAGCGCCGCGCGAGGTTCATTCGGGACGCTGGTTCGTCAACTATTGGCCGCGATGGGTCGATCGCAAACTGCCGGGACGCACGTCAGAGTTTCAGCGCGGCCTCAATCCGCTTCGCCTCGTCCGCGCCTTCACCGACTATGAAAATCTCGACCGCGCCGACAGGGGCGCACGCTGGTGCGCGGCTCGCAAAGCGATGGGACAATCGCCCGCGAAACTTCGAGCCGCGCGATGGCTCGCTCGCCTCGCCGCGCCGCTCGGCCTGTCCGTCGGCATGGTCGGATCAAGCTTCAGCGCCGCCTGGCGAAAGCCGGGCGCGATCCGGCCGTAATCCCCGCGACCGCGCGCTGATGCCCGGCGCCAAACACAAAAGAAAAGGGCCGGGTCGCGTGTGCGGCCCGGCCCCCTCATGGATCGCTTCCGCGAGCCTTACATTGCGCGCTTCATTTCGCTGTGCGCGCCCTGCGCCTTGACGATTACCGTTACCGGCGCATCGCCGCGGTTGCGCCAGAACCAGCCGTGATTCCCGTCGAACTCGGCCGTCATCACGCCGTCGTCGCGGGTCACATTGCGATCCTTCTTGTAGCTGATCGACTTGCCGCCGCCGTCGCCATGGACGTCGACATTGACCGGTCCGCCGACCGCGGTCCAGGCGAAGTTGGACTTGCCGCCCGCCTTCATGACCAGCTTCACTTCGGCGCCTTCGCCTGGGGCGAGCGTGATGCGAAGCTCGTCCTGACGTCCTCCGGCTGCGGCGGCCGGAGCCGCACCCTCGGCCTCCGCCGCTACATCCTCCGGTGCGGCCTCGGCTTCGCCGACCGTCATGCCCGATGCCGCGGCCTCGATCTGGGCGCTCTTGTCCGCGGCGCGGTCTGCGGCCGCCTCCTCGGCGAGCTGCGTCTTGATCTCGCCCATTTCGGTAAGGCCAAGCACGCGCCCGACGCCGGTCGGGTCGATCGCATATTCGGACGGCAGGACGACGGTGACGAGCAGCACACCCGCCGTCGCCATGGCGATGACGGTCGAGGTGATGAGCTTGCCGGTGCTCGGCAGCTCGGACTTCGAGGGAATATTCGAATTATACATGAGACAAGTCCTTGATTAGGAGACCGCGTAGCCGGTCAGCTGATATCCGATGAGAAGGAAGCCCGCGGCCATCATGACCACGTTCGCGGTATAAGCGTGCTTCCAGAAGCTGTCGGTCCGGCGCCAGAAGCCCATCACGATCAGGATCGCGCCGAGCGCGAGAAGCTGGCCGATTTCGACCCCGACGTTGAAGGCGAGCAGGTTCGGCAGCAGCCCGTCCGGCGAGATGTCATACTCGATGATCTTCGTGGCGAGGCCGAAGCCATGGCAGAAGCCGAATATGAGCGTCGCAACCTTGGTGTTCGGCTGGAAGCCGAACCAGCGCTGATAGGCGCCGAGATTGTCGAGTGCCTTGTAGACGATCGAGAAGCCGATGATCGCATCGATGATATAGCTGTTGATCCCGAAGTCGAAGAAGACCCCGAGCAGCATCGTCGTCGAATGGCCGATCGCGAAGAGGCTGACGTACAGCGCGATATGCTTCATCCGGTAGAGGAAGAAGATGATGCCGAAGAGGAAGAGGATATGGTCGTAACCGGTGACCATATGCTTCGCGCCGAGATACATGAAGGCGAGGATGTTCACCCCGCTGATCTCCTGGATATATCCCTTGTCACCTTCGGCGACGGCATGGGCCATGGCCTCACCCGTCGCGAAGACGAAGGACATGGCGGCGAGAACGAAAAACAGCAGGAATCGCCAGCGCGCACTATCCATGCGCCCTGGCCCTGTAAGAGCCTTGATCATAAAATTATCCTGAAATGCGTAGATGGATGCCGCGACAAGCGGCGTCGATTTCGCAGTCAGGCGCGGTCGGGTGGGCGGTCGAGCCTTGGCCCCCTGCGACCGTCGAGCGCCGCGGGCGCGAAGCCGGTCCAGGTCGCTGTCACGACCGACGGGTCGATCCGGAGAGCCGGAGTGGCGAGTGGCGGATCATGATTGTGATCGGCAGGGTTATGCCCGTGCATGTGACCCGCACCGCGCTCATTCTCGTCGCCGGTGTCGTGGGAATGCCCATGATCGGCAACCTCGGCAGCGAGCTCGGCGTGCCGCTCGGCCTCGGCCGCGAGCATTGCGACCGGGCTGTGGCTGACCGCCGTGTTGGCGACGGACAGCAGCATCGCCGCCGCCGTCAGGCAGAGCATCATCAGCATTAAAAGGCTAGGGCGCGAGCGGCGGAGCATGAGCGGGTCAGGGAAAATCCGTAAGGGGCCGGAGCTAGAGATACTTCGAAATGGCGCGAAACTCGGCCATCGCCTTGTCGCCCACGTCCGCGTCGCCGCCGATACAATGACCGATATGGTCCTCGATCAGCGTGCGCTTGGCATTGGCGACCGCTTTCTCGACGGCCGACAGCTGCATCGCGATATCGGTGCAGGGACGGCCTTCCTCGATCATGCCGACGATGCTCTTCAGATGCCCCGTCGCGCGGTTGAGGCGTTTGATGATCGCGGGATGGGTCGTGTGCTGATGCGGGTGATGATGGTCGGCCATGGTCAAATCTCTGCGGTCGAGGAGCTCTTGGGCTCGCAACCTTAATATCTCTCAAATTTCCGCGGTGCAGTTGACGTCATCGCGGCGGCTTGTCTATAGGGCCCATATCCCCCCAGGGGGATATATTTCAAGCCCGGAAAAATGCTCGCAGTACTCGCCAATCGCACTTATCGGCATCTCCTGCTCGCCCAGATCATCGCATTGGTCGGGACGGGGCTGGCGACGATTGCGCTCGGACTTCTGGCTTATGACATCGCCGGCGGCGACGCGGGCGTCGTGCTCGGCACCGCGCTCGCGATCAAGATGGCTGCCTATATCGGGATCGCGCCGATCGCCGGAGCCTTCGCCGACCGGGTGCCGCGGCGCGCGCTTCTGGTCACGCTCGATCTCGTTCGCGCTGCGGTCGCGATCTGCCTGCCGTTCGTCAGCGAAATCTGGCAAATCTATCTTCTGATCTTCGTTCTCCAGTCGGCATCCGCGGCCTTCACGCCCACGTTCCAGGCGACGATCCCCGACGTATTGCCCGACGAGCGCGACTATACGCGCGCCCTGTCGCTCTCGCGGCTCGCCTATGACATGGAGAATATCACGAGCCCGCTGCTCGCCGCCGCGCTCCTAACCGTCATCAACTTTCACTGGCTCTTTTCGGGGACCGCCGTCGGCTTCATCGCCTCTGCGCTCCTCGTGCTGTCGGTCACCCTGCCGCGCCCCGAGCGTTCGGCCAGCCGCGACACCAGCATCTATGCCAAGACGACCCGCGGCATTCGCATCTATCTGAAGACGCCGCGGCTGCGCGGGCTCCTCGCGGTCACGCTTGCCGCCGCGGCGGCAAGCTCGATGGTCATCGTCAACACGGTCGTCATCGTCCGCGACCGGCTCGGCATGACCCAGCAGGATGTCGCGCTCACGCTTGCGGCCTATGGCTTCGGATCGATGGCCGCCGCCTTCATCCTGCCGCGCATCCTCGACCGGATTCCGGATCGGCGCGTGATGCTGCTTTCGGCCGCCATCCTCGTGGCGGGGCTCGCCGCGCTCGCTTGGATCAGCAGCATCGTGCCGGCGGGCATGACCTATTGGTATATCCTGCTCGGCGGCTGGGCGGTTCTCGGCATTGCCTATTCGATGAGCATCACGCCTTCGGGACGGCTGCTCAAGCGCTCCGCAAATGCCGAAGACCGGCCGGCGCTGTTCGCAGCGCAGTTCGCGCTCAGTCACATCTGCTGGCTCATAACCTATCCGCTGGTCGGACAGCTGGGCGCGGGGGTCTCGATGACCGCCGCCTTTGCCGCCATGGCGGCAATTGCCCTTTTCGGGACCTTGCTCGGCCTCCTGCTCTGGCCTGCGAGCGATCCCGATGCGATCGCGCACGATCACCCCGATCTGCCGGCCGACCATGAACATCTGCGGCGCCAACATGCCGATGGTGCGAGCCACGCTTATGTGATCGACGATCTCCACGAGCGATGGGTGGGCAAGCCATGACGCGCGCGCGTCCTTCCGCCACGGTGGCGCGGCGTCGCGTTATGCGATTGCTGCCCGGCGCCGCGCTTTGGTTCGGCGCCCTGCTCGCCATTCTCGCGCTCGCCAATGTGATGGGCGCGAGCGGCTGGCACGGCGCGCTGGCAGGCCACGACGATTCGCAGGTTACGGCGGCCGTGGCGCACCATGACGATGGCGAAACCTCACCCCCCGAGATCGATCTTCACAAGATCACGCACGGGATGATGCAGGGTCTCGCCGACATCTCGCCGCAACTTCAAATCTGGTCGGGCTTCCTGCTCGCCGGAGCCCGTTGGGCCTACCGGCTCGATCTCGACTGGGCGAGCACCGCGCCCGAGGGACTTCTGCGACCGCCTAGAATGTGAGGCTGCGCGCCGGTCGCCGGCGCCTGCATCCTTCATTCTAGGAGATTTTCCATGACCGATATGATCGGCCAGCGACGCCTGCGCAGGGCGTTCCTGGGCCTATGTACCGCCGTCGGCGCGCTTGCCGCCGCGAATGCTGCTGCGCAACCCGCACCTTCGTTCGACCAACTCTTCGGCCAAAGCGCCGAGGCGCCGCGAACGCAGATCATCGAAGCCGATATCGCCCGTGCCGAAGGCCTTGCCGAGCAAGCCCGGGTGCGTCCCAATCCGACCGTCAGCGGCCTCGCCGAGAATATCGGCGGCAAGCAGCCTTATAGCGGGTTCAACCGCTCCGAAACGACGATCCAATACAACCAGCCGTTCGAACTCGGCGGCAAACGCTCTGCGCGCATCGCCGCCGGCGAAGCGGGTGTTGTGGCGGCGCGGGCGCGCGGGCGCGAAGCCTTGCTCACCTACGCCTATGATCTTGCCCGGGCCTATGCCGCGGCCGAGATCGCCGACCGCCGCCTTGCCCTGACCGAGGGCAGCCTCAGCGAGGCCCGCGACGATCTTCGTATCGCGGCGGCGCTCGTCGATGCGGGCAAGGAAACAAGGCTTCGCCGGCTGCAGGCCGAGACCGAGGTGGCGACGCTCCAGGCCGCGATATCGACGGCAAGGGCAGAGCGGGTCCAGGCCTATGCCCTGCTGTCCGCGCTGGCGGGCCAGGGGATGAGCTACACCAGCCTCTCCGAGCGGGTGCTGGCGCGGTTCGAGGCAACGCCCAAATATGGGCCGGCCGATCCGCTGCAAACGGCGCCTTATCTCGCGGCACAGGCGGAACGCGAAGCGGCCGCCTACCGCGTCGAGGTCGCGAAGCGTCAGGCGATTCCCGATGTCACCGTCTCGCTCGGCGTCCGCCGTATCGAGGCCGACAAGGCGAATGCGATGCTCGTCGGCGTCAGCGTGCCGCTGCCGCTCTTCGATCGCAACCGCGGCAATATCTCGGCGGCACTCGCGGAAAAACAGGGCGCCGAAGCGCGCGCGACGGCGGCGCGCCTCGACGCCGAGGCGGGCATCAAGTCGGCGATGGCCTTCAACGAGGCCGCCGACGAGCGTGTCGCCGCCGCCGAGCAGACGTTCGAGACCGCCGACGAGGCCTATCGGCTCGCTCGCATCGCCTATGAGGCGGGCAAGTCCCCGCTCATCGAACTCATCGCCGCGCGGCGCGGTCTCAGTGCCGCGCGCGGCACGCTGCTCGACGCGCTGTCCGAGAGGTTCGACGCGCGCGCTGCGCTCGCCCGTCTCCAGGGCCGCACCATCACAGGGGAGGAAATCCAATGACCGAGAAGAATCGTTTCTATGCCGGCGCGGCGACCGCGTTGGCGCTTGCCGTGGCCCTGGGCTTCGGGATCGCTCAACTCACCGGGAGCGATGCTCCGGCTCCCGAGGCTCCGGCCAAGGCCGAGGCCGCGCCGTCCAATGAGGTGGTGATCTCGGCCGACGGGATTTCGCTGTCGCAGATCGGGGTCGCGCCCGCGGCAGGCGGCGAACTCGATGCCGCGATACCCGCCGCAGCCACGGTCGAGGCGACACCCGATGCCGTCGCCGTGCTCACGGCGCGCGCGCCGGGAACGGTGACGCGCATCTTCAAGCGGATCGGCGATCCGGTGCGGGCCGGCGAAACGCTGGCGCTCGTCGAAAGCCGCGATGCCTCGACGATCGCGACCGACCGCGACGCTGCCGCCGCTCGCGAGCGGCTGGCAGCGCGCCAGCTCGAACGCGAGAAGAGGCTGCTCGGTCAGGGGGTGAGCCCGAGGGCCGACTATGAAATCGCCGAGGCCAATCTCGCGGTGGCGCAGGCGGAAGCGCGGCGCGCGAGCGCCGCTGCCGGTGCCGCAAAGGTCGCCTCGGACGGGCGGTCGGTCGCCGTCGTCAGTCCCGTGACCGGACGTGTTACCGCGGCGCAAGCCAATCTCGGCCAGTTCGTCGCCGCCGAGTCCGAACTGTTCCGGGTCGCCGATCCCAGCCGGATGCAGATCACCGCGAGCCTGCCGCCGGCCGATGCCGGCCGCGTCCGCGCGGGAGACCGGGTCGAGCTAACGACGAACGACGGCCGCATGATCGAGGGGCGCGTGCGCTCCGAAACCGGCGTCGTCGATCCGACGACCCGGTCGGCGACCGTGGTCATCACACCCTCGGTCGCGGGCACGCTGCTTCCCGGGCAGCTGGTGAAGGCCCGCATCTTCGCGAGCGGCGGCGCCATCACCAACGGAGTCATGGTCCCGCAGGATGCCGTGCAGACGATCGGCGACCGCACGGTCGTTTTCGTCCGCACCACGAAGGGCTTCCGGGCGCAGACCGTGCAGGTCGGCGGGCGCAGCGCCGGGCTCGTCTCGATCCTCTCGGGGATCAAGGCGGGCACGCCGATCGCGACCACCAACGCCTTCCTGCTCAAGGCCGAGCTTGAAAAGGAGGCAGCGGAATGATCGCGCGCATCCTCAGTCTCTCGGTCAGGGGGCGATGGTTCGTCGCCTTCCTGACCCTGATCGTTTTCGGCTTCGGCCTCTGGCAGATTACCAAGCTGCCGATCGACGCCGTGCCCGACGTCACCAACCGCCAGGTCCAGATCAACACTTTCAATCCGACGCTCGGCCCGGTCGACATGGAAAAGCAGGTAACCTTTCCTGTCGAGACGGCGCTCGCCGGGATTCCCGGGCTGACGCTGACCCGCTCGCTCACGCGCAACGGCTTCAGCCAGGTCACGGCGGTGTTCACCGATGACACCGACATCTATTTCGCGCGTCAGCAGGTGACCGAACGCCTCGCGCAGGCGAAGGACAGCCTGCCCGACGGGGTCCAGCCCAACCTGTCGCCGCTCAGCACGGGTCTCGGCGAAATCTTCTTCTACTCGGTCGCCTTCCGCCACCCGGATGGAAAGCAGACAAATATCGTCGACGGCAAGCCCGGCTGGCAATCGGACGGCGCCTACCTCACCCCCGAGGGCGAGCGTCTGACGACCGAACTGGCCAAAGCTGCCTATCTGCGCACGGTCCAGGACTGGATCATCCGTCCGCAGATGCGAACGGTTCCAGGGGTTGCCGGCGTCGATTCCAACGGCGGCTATGTGAAGCAATATCTCGTTCAGCCCAATCTCAACGCGCTGTCGACTTACGGCCTCTCGATCACCGAACTGGCCGACGCGCTCGAACGCGCCAATCTATCGGCGGGCTCCAACTATGTGCGCCGGGCCGGCGAGAGCTTTCTCGTTCGCGCCGACGCGCGGCTGAAGTCGATCGAGGATATCCAGGAAGCCGTCGTCGCGACGCGCGCGGGCGTTCCCGTTCGCGTGAAGGATGTCGGCGAAGTGGTGATCGGGGGCGCGGTGCGCACCGGGTCGGGCAGCCGCATGGGCTCGGAGGCGGTCATTTCGACCGTGCTGATGCTCACTGGCGACAATAGCCGTATCGTCGCCACCAGCGCGGCCGAGAAACTGACGGCGATCAACAAGAACCTGCCGCCGGACGTGTTCGCCGAGCCCGTCTATAACCGCTCGAAGCTGGTCAATGCGACGATCGCCACCGTCGAGAAGAATCTCGTCGAGGGCGCCTTGCTCGTCATCGCGGTGCTCTTCCTGCTGCTCGGCAATATCCGCGCCGCGCTGATCACCGCTGCGGTCATTCCGATCACGATGCTGATGACGGCATCGGGCATGAACGCGCTCGGCGTCTCGGGCAATCTGATGAGTCTCGGCGCGCTCGACTTCGGCCTGATCGTCGATGGCGCCGTCATCATCGTCGAAAATGCCCTGCGCCGGCTTGCCGAAAGGCAGGAGCATGAAGGGCGTTTGCTCAGCCGCTCCGAACGAATGGAGGAAACCACGCTTGCGGCGCAGGAGATGATCCGGCCGACCGTCTATGGTCAGCTCATCATCTTCCTCGTCTTCGTACCGCTGCTCACCTTCCAGGGCGTCGAGGGCAAGACCTTCGCGCCGATGGCGATCACCCTGATGCTCGCACTCGCAGCCGCCTTCGTCCTCTCGCTGACCTTCATCCCCGCGATGATCGCCATCGTGATCAAGGGCAAGGTCAGCGAGACCGAGGTCAAGCCGATCCGCTGGTTCAAGGAGAAATATGAGCCGCTCCTGAAAAAGGCCGTCGCGCGCCCGCAGCCCTTCGTGGCGTCAGGCGTCGGCGTCTTCCTCGCCGCGGTGCTGGCATTCGGCTTCCTCGGTGAGGAGTTCATGCCGCAGCTCGACGAGAAGGACATCACGGTCACCAACTTCCGCGTGCCCTCGGCGTCGATCGACCAGTCGACGCAGATGCAGCTTCGCATCGAGGATGCGCTGAAGTCCTTGCCCGAGGTTGCGCTCGTCTTCTCGAAGAACGGGAATGCCGATCTCGGGACCGACCCGATGCCGCCCAATGCGTCGGACACTTATGTGATTCCGAAGCCGGAAGACGAATGGCCAGCCGAGGTGAAGAGCAAGGAGGACATCCTTCGCCGCATCGAGGAGCGGATGAAACCGCTCATCGGCAATCGCACCGAGATTCAGCAGCCGATCCAGATGCGCTTCAACGAACTGATCGCCGGCGTTCGCGCCGACGTGGCCGTGAAGCTCTACGGAGACGATCTCGACGCCATGAGCGTGCAGGCGAACCGCATCGCGGGGGTTTTGCGGCGTATTCCGGGTGCAGGCGACGTCAGCGCCGAGCAGACGTCGGGGGCTCCGACCTTCGACGTCAAGATCGATCACCAGGCGGCAGCCCGCTACGGGCTGTCGGTCGAGGAGGTCGCGAACACGGTTGCGGCTGCGCTCGGCGGGCGGGAGGCCGGACTTCTCTTCGAGGGCGATCGCCGCTTCTCGGTGGTCGTCCGCCTGCCCGATGCCCAGCGCGACGACCTCGAGACATTGGGTTCGATCCCGGTGATGCTCGCGGCGGGCGAAGGGCAGATCGCGAGCTCGATCCCGCTCCGCGAAGTAGCAAAGTTCAGCTACACGCAGGGCCTCAACCAGATCAGCCGCGAAAATGGCAAGCGGATGGTCGTGGTGCAGGTCAATGTGCGCGGCCGCGATCTCGGCGGTTTCGTCACCGAGGCGCAGGACAAGATCGGGGCGCTCGACCTGCCAGCGGGCATGTATACCGATTGGGGCGGCACGTTCGAAAGTCTCCAGTCGGCCCGGCTTCGCCTGCTGATCGTGGTGCCGATCTGCTTCCTTGCCATTTACGCCCTGCTTTACATGGCGCTCGGCGGCTTCCGGCCGGCGGCGATCGTGTTCAGCGCGGTGCCGATGGCCCTCGCGGGCGGCGTCTTCGCGCTGCTGCTGCGGGGAATCCCCTTCTCGATCACGGCCGCGGTCGGGTTCATCGCGCTATCGGGCGTCGCCGTCCTCAACGGCCTCGTCATGATGAGCGCGATCCGCAGCCGCCGCGATGCGGGAATCGGGGATGATGAAGCGATCATCGGCGGCGCGATGGAGCGCGTGCGTCCGGTACTGATGACGGCGCTCGTGGCGAGCCTCGGCTTTGTGCCGATGGCGCTTGCAACGGGAACCGGCGCCGAGGTCCAGCGGCCGCTGGCCACGGTCGTCATCGGCGGCCTGATCACCTGCACCGCGCTCACCCTGCTCGTCCTGCCGGCGATCTCGGCCTGGCTCTATCGCCGGTCCGCAGCCGCCAACCAGCGGCCGGGCGATACGGTGGAACCGGCCACGGCAAGCTGACTTGTCCGGCGGCCGCTTACCCCCCGCAGCGGCCGCCGGACCTTTTTTCAATCCCATCGAAGGAGAAATTCCATGGAAGACAAGGATTATGCCCTGCTTCGCATCTACACCGACGAGATGGCGGTCAGCGGCGACAAGGCGCTGTTCGAGGTCATTCTCGAAAAGGCGAAGGCCCATAAATTGCTCGGCGTCACGGTGCTGCGCGGGCGCGTCGGCTTCGGTCACTCGAACCTCGTTCATGCGACGAGCTTCCTCGATCACAATTATCCGCTGATCGTCGAAATCGTCGACATGCCCGCAACGCTGCGAAACTTCGCGGCGCAGCTTCACCAGCTGAAGGGCATCGGGGCCATGACCCTGCTGCCCGTCGAGCTCCTCTGAGCATGCGGCGCGCCTGACGCCATGCTGACCGAATTGGCCGCCCTGCATCCCTGGAGGCGGCCACGCCGCGGGCGCCTTGCCCTGGACCCGCCCGCGGCGAAACTTTTCCCGGCGAACTGAAGCCGGCCCACCCCCTTTGAGGACCCCCCGATGTCGTTTCCAGTCCCCCGACCCCCAGCAACCCGGCACCGCGCGCTGCGCCTGTTCTGCGCTCCTTTTGTGCTGCTCCTCACCGGCGCCTGTTCGGAGCCGCCCGAGGGCGGCAATTATCGCGACATCGCCGCCGGGGCGGAGCGCAGCCAGGAACATTTCCGCTGCACGGACGGATCGCGGCTCCTCGCCGACTTCTCGGCCGACCGCCGCGATTTGCGGCTTCGGTGGAACGAAAGCGAGACGGTGATCGCGCTGTCTGCGCCGGCCCCGAACCTGACCTTCGTCGGCGAGGACATGAACATCCTGTTCCGCGAGGACCGCGCCTTCGTCGAGCAGGTCGACGCCCCGAAGCGGTCGTGCAGGCGCGTGGACTAGCGGCCGGTTCAAACCTCCCCCAAGCTGAAAGGGTCATACCCCATGATATTCGGAAAACGGGTCGTTCTGGGCCCGATCATGCCGCCTGATCTCACGAGCCTGTTCCAATGGACCGACAGCGCCGAAGACGCGGCAATCAACGGCACCTATCGCCCGCCGAGCTGGAACGAGCAGGAGGAGTTCTGGCTCCTTCAGCAGGATCCCTCGCGCATCTTCTTCGCCATCAGGATCAAGCCGCGCTCGGAGATCGCCGGCTATATCCAGATACGCGAGATCGAGCCCGTGCACCGGTCGGCCAAGATCGGGATCTGGATCGGCGAGGCTGCCGAGCGCGGCAAGGGCATCGGCTTCGAAGCCCTCGAACTGGCGATCGACTATTGCTGGCGCCAGCTCAATCTCCGGCGGCTCACACTCGAGGTCTTCGCCCATAACGAGGCGGCAATCCGTCTCTATGCGCGGTCCGGGTTCGAGCGCGAGGGCATGCTGAAGTCGGCCCAATATGTCGAAGGGGCGTGGATCGACATCGTGCTGATGGCGCTCCAGCGGCCGGGAGGGTGACGTCCATGTCCCCGTCCTCGGCTGTATCCTTCGCCGTCCCTCCAGCCTCGCCCGATGGAGCGCGGCAATGATGGAGTTTCGGCGCGAGCATGATCTCGCCTTCACCCCGGGGCAGGTCTGGGCGGTGCTCCTCGATTTCGAGGGCCATCGCCAGTGGAACCCCTATGTCAGGCTCGAGCTCCTCCACAGCGATCCGATCGCGCTGCGATACTGGCTGCGGATGGCCGTGCGCTCGTCGTTGGTGGCGAACGACACCCGCACATGGCAGTTGTCGAGGATCGCGTTGTTCGGCCCGTAAGCCTTCTCGATCTGATTGAGGCTCTGCGCGATTAGGAAGCTCTGGATGCCGTAGCCGGCCATGAACGCCAGCGCGCTCTCGAAGAAGTCGAGCCGCCCCAGCGCCGGGAACTCGTCGAGCATCAGGAGCAGGCGATGGCGCGATTTGCGCGCCTGTAAATCTTCCGTCAGCCGCCGGCCGATCTGGTTGAGGATCAGGCGGATCAGCGGCTTAGTGCGCGAGATGTCGGACGGCGGCACGACGAGATAGAGCGTCGCCGGTCGTGCGCCCTCGACGAGATCCGCTATGCGCCACTGACAGGTGCGCGTGACCTGCGCGACCACAGGATCGCGATACAGTCCCAGGAACGACATGGCGGTCGAGAGTACGCCGGATCGCTCGTTGGCCGATTTGTTGAGCAGCTCGCGGGCGGCGCTGGCGACCACGGGATGAACGCCGGCCTCGCCGAGGTGCAGCGTCGTCATCATCGCGCGCAGCGTGGACTCGATGGGCCGGCGCGGGTCGGACAGGAACGCGGCGACACCGGCCAGCGTCTTGTCCTCGCCGGCATAGAGGACATGGAGGATCGCACCGACCAGCAACGCGTGGGAGGTCTTTTCCCAATGGTTGCGCTTTTCGAGACTGCCTTCGGGATCGACCAGCACGTCTGCGACATTCTGCACGTCGCGGACTTCCCACGCGCCCTTGCGGATTTCGAGCAGCGGGTTGTAAGCGGCCGACGCGGCATTGGTCGGATCGAACAACAGCACCCGCGCGTGCCGGCTGCGGAAGCCAGCGGTGAGCTGCCAGTTCTCGCCCTTGATGTCGTGAACGATGGCCGAACCCGGCCAAGTGAGCAGTGTAGGGACCACGAGGCCGACACCTTTGCCGCTCCGCGTCGGCGCGAAACACAGCACATGCTCAGGACCGTCATGGCGCAGATAGTCAGGACCAAGCCGCCCAAGCATGACGCCATTCAACCCTAGCAGTCCGGCGGCGCTGACTTCCCTGCGGGTTGCCCAGCGCGCCGAGCCGTAGGTCTGCGCATTCTTCAGCTCGCGTGCGCGCCAAACCGACATGGCGATGGCAACGACGATCGCGGCGAAACCGCCCGACACGGCGATGAAGGCTCCGGTCTGGAATATCTCCGGCGCATAGGCATCGAACGAGAACCACCACCAGAAAAAGGCCGGCGGCGGATAGACGGGCCAGTCGCCCAGCATAAACCACGGCGCTCCAAGCTCGGGCTGATAGGCGAGCGCCGTGGCCGTCCATTGCGTCGCGCCCCAGACGGAGGCGAGCACGATCAGAAATACCGCGAAGATCTGGCCCCATAGGATCTTTGTCGCAGACATAGCGCTAAGATCGGAGGGCGTCGGTTATGGAATCAAGCCGCGACTTTCCGAATGGAAAGCCTAGCGCAGAAATACAGGGGATGGCGTAGCTGTACGGACAGCAATGCTGGAGGTATCGCTACTCCCAAACGCGCGGTAATAAACAAGCAGTCAAGCTACCCGAGCATCACGCCGTTACGCCGCTTACTAAGAACGGCCATGCAGCTGGCGAAAATCTGTCGCTGTTTCTCCACCGGAAAGGCCTTCTCTGCATCGTCGGCGGGGAACCAGCGCGCATCGGCTACCTCCTTGGCCTGGAGGCACAAAGGGATATTCTTGTCGATCCTGCAGGAGAACATAACCGCGTCCTGGCCATCATGGTCAAGCGCGCGTTTCGCCTTGTGTTCCGGCGAGTAGATGAAGCGGTTCGTCACGGGAATCTCTTCAAGATCGACGTCCAGGCCGATACCGAGTTCCTCGGAAAGCTCCCTGCGCATCGCGGCGACTGGCGATTCTCCATTCTCGACCCCGCCACCAGCGAGCGTCCATTCGCCTTCGCGATAGCCATGCGGGCGCACCAGCAGGACTTCATCGTCGTCGTTGATCACTACGGCGCGCACCTTGCGGCGCAGCCGCATCCCATCGGCTTCAATATAGGCTGTCATGGCGTGCAGGATGGCAGCCTAAGGTTGAACTATCGTAAATCGCTGTCTTCCGCGGTTCCGAATGCTGACAGGGCAATCGCATTTTCCGCTGCGCATTGGCACAAGAACTTCGCGCAATGCAGCCGGGCGCAGCTGACGCCCCCTCAGTCAAACCCGGCGATGGCCATACTCGCGGCGGGAGATCTCGTGGGCGGCATAGGCCAGAAGCAGCGCGGCGAGCACGCACCAGCCGGACATCCAAAGAAGCTGTTCTGGCAGGCTGACGCCGAGATCGATCAGAATGCCCGTGAGGCCGGGGCCGAGCGCGGTAGCCAGCACCATTGCGGATACCGTCATGGCTCGGATGCCACCAAGATTTGCGACGCCATAAACCTCCGGCCACAGCGCACCTAGCAATGTCGAGGTGAAGCCGTTGCTGATGCCCAGCAGGAACATGAAAACATAGATGCCCCAGAGCGGCGTTATTAGCGCGGCAGTGGCAGAGGAGACCGCCAGCGGTGCGAGAAACCAGGGCAGCAGTCTGATCGCGCCCAAACGGTCTACCAGATGGCCGCAAACGAACCCGAAAATGATTGTCGAGACTGCCATCACCGGAAAGGCTGCGGCGAAGCTGATCGCGTCATAGCCGCGCAGCGCGATGAAATAGCCCTGATGAAAAAATATGGTAGTCCCGATGAAGGGCGGTGCGAGCGTGCCGGCGAGGAGTAGATACAGCATCGGATCGCGCGCAACCTCGCTGCGGCTCCAGTCGCGCGCGGTCCTTCCGGCTGCCATCGCTGATTCCCTGGCATGCGGAACGCGTTCGACACGGGTCAGAACAAGCAAGCTCGGGCAGGCGAGAACCAGCAAGGCGGCGGACGCAACCCAGGCCGCCTGCCAGCCGAGCGAGTCGCTGACAAGGACATAGGCGATGGGCAGCAGCGCCGTTCCGGCCTGAAGTCCCGGCGTCACGATCGCCATGGCAAGACCACGGCTCGCAACGAACCAGCGGCCCACCTCGGTAAAGGCGATTTCCGTCATCATGCCTTGGCCAAACAGACGGAGTAGAAAGATCGCCACGACCAAGACCGCAATATGCGGCGCGAATGCGAGCAGCAAACAGGCGAGCGCCAGCAATGGCATGACAAAGCGTGTAACCTTCCAGCCCGGCATCAGGTCAAGGCTTCGGCCAAGCCAGGGCAGGACTGCCGCGCTCGCCAGGGTCGCGGCCATGTAGATCAGTCCGAATGCACCGCCGGAAAGGTCGAACCGCACACGAAGTTCATTGCCAGCGAGGCCGATAAAAAAGGTCTGGCCGAAAGATGAGAGCATCAACAGCAGGAAGCCTCCGGCAAGCCAACGAAAATTATCACGAAGAAAGCGCAACTGTTCCTGCACCACTACCTCAATGGCCAATTGCCAAGGGCGCGGGATTCGCGCCATCAGCAAGCGGCTATGCAACTGGCCTTCGGGAAAGACTGGATCTGCCCTGTCGTGTCGCGGCTATGCGCGGCAGCAACCGCGCGAACTCCTTCGCCACCAGAATCCAGTCAGGTCAAGGCGGCATCCACGGTTTGTGCGGGAAGTCGTTACGCCGTCAGCCTGGCTTGATTATTCCCGCCCGCGCATAGCATGGCATGAAGGATGCTCGACATTTGTGATCATTGCATTGGGTGACCCAGATGGAAGACCTGGCCATAGCGGCCACCAAGCGAAAGGCAGCATTACATTCAGCCCAGATATCCGACAGCCTCTGCAATCACCCGATGCCGAGGCGGCGCGAAATGTCTAGCGTCCTGATATGGTTGCGATCGCCTTGTCCTTCTCGTCGAGCGCGCTGGTGATTAATTACAATCCAGACGGAGGCTGAGACTGTGTTATTCGGATTCGCTTCTTTTCCTCAATCTCCGAACCTCAGCCCTTGGCGCGGCCGGGGAAAGGGATCACATTGCTCTGACCGCCCAAGCCGACCGCTGGTTCCCCGTTGGCCACCCGTTGGTGTTCGTCTTCCTCTATAACTAGTTTGTACGCGCGGATGTGAATTGGGTCTGACTTGATCCATGAATCCAATCCGGCCCAATCATCGAAATTCTCTGCTTTTCGGCGACGAAGCCAACGGCTAGCGGCATTTACGACATCGGTCGGCAAATCGGTCAACGATTTCTCCATGAGAGCGGACAACTCCCCGGACAGCACCTGTGGGCGGAATCGCCTGGCAAATGTGCGCGCCCAGGTGCCTGATCGGCACGACACGCCGCCTAGCGACCACAGACGGTCGGAAATGAGATTGTCCGCAGTTATATAAGGCACGACGGTGTGCGTCGGCGCTATGGTGGCCCGGCGGATAAGCGGCCGGGATAGCCATCCGGAGTTTCACCGGATCCTAGCGTATTGGGAGAAATCCTATCCAGATTGATGCGAGCATGCAAGTGGGGCAAGCCCCCCCGAAAGGAAGCCAATCACGCTGTTCGCGGGATGGAACTCATGGCGTAGAGCGCATGGGAACGGCGTCGAGCAGTGCATCCCGGCTCTGAGAAGCGCAGGGATCAGTCGATAGACGCGCGCCTGACGCTCCAAAGCGATCGCGGCCAAGTCCAGACAGGCCCGGACGATCTCCTGCTCTACCTCGCTCGGTCCCCGTGCCTCCCGGAAATATAGGGCGAATGCGCCCAACACCATGCCGCTGCTGCCGACAATCGGATTCGACCAGCAGGCGGCAAGACCGGCATGAAGCGCCTCGGGCCGGACAATCTCCCACCGGGGGTCAGTTGCAATGTCGGTTACAGAAACGGGCTGGTTGTGAAAGACGGCCGAGCCGCACAATCCTGCCATCGGCCCCGCTGGCACACCATCAATCAGAGCTTTGAATTCGTCCGACAGACCAGGGGCAGCGATAGTCTGCAGCAACCCGGCTACATCCGTTGCAACGATCGAGCAGAGCGCCTCTGGAATTCGCGCTTCGATTTGAAGGCAAAGCTGTTCCATGGTCAATTTCAGAGGATCGCCACGGGCGATCATCTCTAAAATCGTCTTCTGAAGCAGCAGCATCGCCCATCTCGGTCACGCAATTTACAAATCGCGGTTGAGAATAGCATTGCGGGGTAAAGTCGATCTTAACGGGCTAGCGATCCGAGCCAAGGAATTCGAGATTGGTCGCCGACATTCGGCCATCTCTCCCTTCCTTCAGGTCGAAGCTCCAACGCTGGCCTTTCTTGATGGCTTCCAAACCGGCTTTTTCGACCTCGGAAAGGTGCAGAAAGACCTTCGGCTGCTTGTCATCGCGCGAAATGAAGGCCCAGTCGCCATCGGGGCCGATATATTTGACGGTTCCGGATGGCATGGCTGGGTTCAGCTCTCCCTTGCACACTCGATGCAGGTCGTGACGGCAGGATTGTGTTCGAGCCGGGCAGGCGCGATCTCATCGCCGCATTTAAGGCAGTAGCCGAATTCGTCTTCGTCGATGCGCCGCAGCGCGGCATCGATGGCGGCGCGTTCGGTTTGCCGGCGCCGCGCCTGGGCAAGAGCCATCGCCTGGACCTGCATCGCGTCGATGCGCGAAAGCCGACCCACGCTATCCTGATCCAGAGTCACGGGTGCGCGGTCGGCCTGCGACATCTGGTCCTCGGCGAGAAGTTCCTCGCGCCGGGCGAGGAGCTTTTCACGAAAGCGAGCAAAGTCGAGCGCCATGTTACCGCACGAGCAGCACCGGCACATGGACGGTGCGAATCATTGTCGTCGTGGTGCTGCCGACAATCAGGGTGCGGATGGGTGAATGGCCATAGGCACCCATAACCAGCATGGCCGCCGAGGTCTGTTCGACGACCTTGGCGATGACCGCTTCGGGCTTACCGCGTTCGAGCGTTGTCGTAATCTCCCGCTCCGCACCAAGACGCGCTGCGGCACCGTCCAGCGCACGCCGGTGAGCCTCATTGTCCGTGTCGGCCATGACGATGTTGACGGGCAGGCCGGTGAAGAGGGTGGACTCGACAAGTCGGCCCAGCGCCCGGTCGGCGGCGGGGCTGGCATCATAGGCAAAGACGATATTGCGCGGCTCTGCATATTCGCGCGACGCCACCAACACCGGCTTGGTACTGGCACGCACCACCCGCTCGATCTTCGATCCGATATGACCGGTGGCGAATTCATGGCTGGCGCCGCGCTTGCCGATCACCACCACGCGGGCGCCTTCTTCGCGTTCCAGGATCGTCTCGACGATGCCGCCGTGACGATGGAGCGTGCGAACGTCGAAAGCACCGCCGTCGCGCAGGCGCTTATCGCCTGCGGCCAGAAGCAGGCGGCCGCGTTCCACCTTGAGCTTCGCGTCGGCAGCCTCCAGCTCAACCAGCTCTTCCATCAGGCTGGTTTTCACTCCCAGCCCGATAGCGCCGGACAAGTCGTGGCGGGCAGCAACCGCATCGCTGCGCTGAACCACATGCAGCAGTTCCACCGGCATCTGCAGACGCTCGGAAGCCCATGCGGCAAGATCGCAAACGCTGTCGGCGTAGCTCGACGCATCAATACATGCGAGGACGTGTTCCATAGTGCTGATCCTCTCAATGCCCGCCGAGTTGCGCTTCAGCGCCCGGCTTGTCGTGTATTGCGAAACGATTGATCATCGAAGCGCTGGCTTCGTTGAGCCCGACCATTTCGACTTCGGTACCCTCACGGCGGAATTTCAGGATCGCCTTGTCGAGCGTACCCACCGCCGAAATATCCCAGAAGTGGGCTTGTGACACGTCGATCACAACGCGGTCCAGAACTTCCTTGTAGTCGAACGCTTCGACGAAGCTTTCCGAAGAAGCGAAGAAAACCTGGCCGGAGACGTTATAGCGCCGCGAGAGGCCATCGGCGGAAAGCTCCGACTCCACCGTGAAGATGCGCTTCACCTTGCTGGCGAAGAACAGCCCCGACAGGATCACACCGGCAAGAACGCCCTGCGCCAAATCGTGCGTCCACACCACGATCACCACAGTCACGACCATCACCACGGATGACTGCCACGGATGGTGGCGGATGTCCTTGAGCGAACGCCATGAGAAGGTGCCGATCGAGACCATGATCATGACTGCAACGAGTGCGGCCATTGGGATTTCGGCTACTATCGGTCCCAGAACGACAATGAGGAATAGAAGGACCACTCCGGACATGAAGGTCGAAAGGCGCGTAAAACCGCCCGACTTTACGTTGATGACCGACTGTCCGATCATCGCGCAGCCGCCCATGCCGCCCAGGAAGCCGGTGAAGAAGTTAGCGATGCCCTGTCCCTTCATCTCACGCTGTTTGTCGGATGGGGTATCGGTCAGATCATCGACGATTTGGGCGGTCATCATGGATTCGAGCAGGCCGACCGCTGCCATGGTCAGCGAGTAAGGCAGGATGATCTGGAGTGTTTCCAGCGTGAATGGTACATTCGGGATCAGCCAGGCTGGCAGGGAAGACGGGAGTTCGCCCATGTCTCCAACGGTACGGACATTGAAGCCTGTGTAGTAAACCAGTGCGGTGAGAATGACGATCGCCACCAGCGGCGAGGGCACTGCCTTGGTCAGATAAGGGAACAGGTAAATAATCGCGAGACCGCCCACCACCAAAGCGTAAGTCAGCATCGGCACGCCCGTGAGTTCGGGCAATTGCGCCATGAAGATCAGGATCGCCAGTGCGTTGACGAAACCGGTAATGACGGAGCGCGAGACATATTGCATCAGCATGTTCAGGCGCAGGAAGCCAGCAACAAGCTGGATCACGCCCATCAGGATCGTGGCGGCGAACAGATAATCGACGCCGTGGTCCCGGATCAGCGGCAGCACCAGAACGGCAATCGCGGCGGTCGCGGCCGAGATCATGCCCTGCCGGCCGCCGACTAGTGAGATGATCACTGCAATGGAGAACGAGGCATAGAGGCCGACGCGCGGATCGACGCCGGCGATGATTGAGAAGCCGATGGCTTCGGGAATGAGAGCAAGCGCAACGACGATACCCGCGAGAACGTCTCCTCGGGGGTTCGATAACCACTCTCGCTTGATAGATTGCATGTTTGGCATGAATACCCCGGTAAACTTAAACGAGAGACAGTTCGCGATCGTTGACCGATGATCTTGAAATATCTCGGCTTTTGCGATCGTGATCGGTGATGTAATCGCGGGTCAACGGCACAGCATCGGCCCGCTTTGCTAGCTGAATCTGGAAGTTCATATGCCCCTGCGCGCGGAAAGCGGATTCGCTGGTCGCCAGATAGAACTCCCACATGCGACAGAAACGCTCATCATAGAGTGCTGCAATTTCCTCACGACGATCCGAGAAGCGTCTGAACCAGTGAACCAGTGTTTCGGCGTAGTGCAGTCGCAGAATTTCTACGTCCGTCACCCATAGCCCGGACCGCTCGATCGCGGGCAGTACCTCCGACAGCGCGGGGATATAGCCTCCAGGGAAAATGTATTTGGCGATCCAGGGGTTCGTTATGTCCGGCCCGTCCTTGCGACCGATCGAATGGATGACCGCGACGCCATCATCAGCAAGCAGGTTTGCAACTTTTCCGAAGAACTCGTCGTAGTTCGGCACCCCCACATGTTCGAACATTCCGACGGAGACGATCCGGTCAAAGCTTCCGGTCACATCGCGATAATCCGTGAGTGCAAAGCGGACCTTGGTTCCGGCGCTCCGCTCGGTGGCGATGGCGAACTGCTCTTCGGAAAGCGTGACACCATGAACTTCGACGTCGGCCGCGCGCGCGATTTCGAGTGCCATTCCGCCCCAACCGCTACCGATGTCCAATACCGAGTGCCCGTCCTTGAGAAGCATCTTGCCGATCAGATGTTGCTTTTTCGCTAGTTGAGCCTCTTCGAGCGAGTAGTCTGGCCTAGCGAAATACGCGCAGCTGTATTGCAGGTCATCGTCTAGAAACAGGCGGTAGAGATCGGAGGACAGATCGTAATGATGCGCGACATTACGGCGCGATGCAGCACGATTATTGGCCTGTTGCATGGCGCGAAGGATGCGTAGTTTGAGAGTTCCTGCCGTCGTCCTGGAAAAGGCAGCCGCCTCTTGGTTCCGGAAAATTACGTCGAAGAAGGATCGTATGTCGCCGGACACAATGGTCAGCGCGCCGTCCATATACGCTTCGCCGAGCGCGAGATCCGGATTAGCCGCTATCTTCGCCGCGCCTTCCGCAGTGACGCCAATTACGACCTCCGGCCCCGTGCCGTCGCCAAAGCGCAAGGTTTGTCCGGTGCGACTGCTGAGAAAGGACAAGGTGCCTCGCTGCACGATCTTCTCGATCAATGCGGCAAGCACGCGCGGAGGATGAATGAACGCCTGATTGTGCTGATTGTTGTGAGCTAACACGCTCGCCATCTATATAACCCCCATTAGCTCAGCATGACGAGCCGGCAGACGCGCCGAAACGAGTCGTCCGAAGAAACATGCCGAAGATGAATGACAGGCGCTGCGAGGCGATCTCGTGTCGATCGCGATCGCGCTGCCTGGTTTGCGGTTACCCCGGGGATAGGCGCCGGGCCGAGCCACTCGGCAGAACCGAGTCCAGCGGATGACGGTGCCGGTACGCGAGTTCCGCTCCTGCCGCAAGTGCGAACATGCAATTTCTTGCAAGTCAAATATCTGCGAAGCGTTTAGTCTGTCTTGGATGACCACGATGTTCGAAGAAATCGACTGGCGGGAGACGCCTATTGGCGAGCTGGTGCTGCGGCGCCGGCGGCTGCACGCCGACGGCGAAGACATATGGGAAATCAAGCTCAACGGCGGCTATCTCATGTCGAGCCAATTCGTCGAGGGGGAGATCGCCTTGACCCATCTGGCACTCGCGATGGCCGATGGCGACGCGCTCGACGTTGTCGTAGGCGGGCTCGGCCTTGGCTATACAGCCCAGGCCGCCCTCAATGATCCCCGGGTCGGCCGGCTAACAGTGATCGAGCTGATCCCGGAAGTGATCGAATGGCACCGGCAACGCCTGCTGCCCCTGGGAGAGGCCGTGGCGGGCGATGCACGATGCCGTTTGCAACAGGGGGATTTCTTCGCGCTAGCCGCGGAGGCGGGCGGCTTCGACGCCTGCGCCCCGAACAAGCTGCATGACGCGATCCTGATCGACATCGATCATTCGACCAAACATTTCATCGACGATGCGAGCGCCAGCTTCTACAGTGAAACGGCCATTTTCACGATCGTGCAGAAGCTTAAACCGGATGGTGTCCTTGGCCTGTGGTCCACCGATGCGGAAGATCAGGGCTTTGTCGCAGCGATGCAAGGCAGCTTGCGAGATGTCCGGATCGAGCGGGTGGAGTTTCCCACTCCGTATCGGGAGGAACCTGCCTTCAACCTAATCTATCTCGGTCGTAGACCGTGAAGCTATGACTTAAGTCATTTTCAGGCCCGGCAGAGTGCGACCAGTCAACGCAGCAGGCAGACGGATTGTAATACCGAAGCGACACTGCAGCCGTCAGCGGGCGAGATGGGCTTCTGCGGCAGTGACGAAAGCCCCCCGAAATCGCCAAGGCTCATCTGCATCGCCGTTGAGAGCTATCGTCTCGGCGATGAGGTCGAGCGCCGCTGGAGCGCTTCCGGTTCCCTTGGGCAGCGGCACTGAAAGGATGTCCGCCAAGGCCCTTGCCAATCGCACGAGGTCGCGGATCAACGCATCTTCTTCGGCTCCCGATCGACGCTGAATCTGCTGAGGCGAAACCTCGGGTCCGTCGCGCAAGACTTCCAAAAGATGGTGCAGTGGTCCGGTAATCGTGCGCGAAGCCAGAGCCAGCGCCAGTTCGAGTTCTTCAGGGGATGGAAGGTTGCCCTCGCGACGTTTGGCCCTGCTTTCGAAATCACGGTCGATCTGGCTCTTCAGATCATCGAGCGCGCCATCGAGATCCGACCCACTTCCTGTGAAGACACAGGTTTTTCCAGCGTAAGCGACCGCGGAGAATCCATCTCCTCTCTGGCCAGCGATTAACCGGTAGTGCCGGTAGGTTTCGTCGGTGCTTCTGCGCACCGGAACTCGGCTGGTGCTTGAAACGGGGGCGGTGGAACCGAGCAATAGTAATCTCCTTCGCAGACCATGTGTACGGCAGGCGAACGAGACTGGCGGCAAACCCCCACTATCGGGTTTCCCTGGCGATACCCCCGGTTTCGAGCTTGCTGCCAGGAGCGAACTCCCGGGAGCACGCAAGGACGATTGTCCGAGCCGTGTCTCGAGCGCTTGCGCAAGCTTTCGACCGGGATGCTATGCTGGAAATTGTGAAGCGTGCGCTTCGCGCCAAAACGGCATCCGTTGGCGAGCCCATAGGCTCTGCAAGCCGCCTTGTGTAGCCCTCGATTGGTGATGGGGTGACATTACGGCCGGATTGCATTACTTAGGCACCACTTTTCCGGCGATCGTGCATCACCGGATCGGGTTTCCGATCATTTAGACGGATTCTCGCGAAACACGGAGGTCTTGGCCTCGACGGCATGCAGCCGGCGACGCTGAATATCTCCAGGCTCCGGCCGAATCGCGAGATAACCAGCGTCTCCCGGCCGCAAGGCCGGTCAGTCCCCTGCATGCCTGCGGCAAGTCTCTGCAGGAGACATGGATGTTAATCGATCAATCATCAACGTCACTCGTTCCGGAGAGCGCGGGCTCGAACACTGCCGGAATACAACCCCTCGCCCGACGCACATTCGCCATCATTTCACACCCGGACGCCGGTAAGACCACGCTGACGGAAAAGCTGCTTCACGAAGGCGGCGCCATCAGGGAGGCAGGCGAGGTTTTCTCCAAGGGCAACAGGCGCCGCGCGCGCTCGGACTGGATGGCCATCGAACAACAGCGCGGCATCTCGGTGACGAGCTCGGTCATCACTTTCGAGCATGAGGGCATCCGGTTCAACCTGCTGGATACACCAGGCCACGAGGATTTCTCGGAAGACACCTATCGCACGCTGACCGCCGTAGATTGTGCGGTGATGGTGATCGATGCGGCGAAGGGCATCGAAGCCCAGACGCTCAAGCTGTTCGAGGTTTGCCGTCTACGCAATATCCCGATCATCACATTCATCAACAAGATCGACCGCGAAGGCCGCTCGCCTTTCGAGCTCCTCGATGAAATTGGCGACAAGCTCGCGCTCGATACGGTTCCCATGTCCTGGCCGATTGGCATGGGCGGCATGTTTCGCGGGCTTTACTCATTCGAAGAGAAACGCGCCTGGCTGGTCGACAAGATCGGGGGCGCGCTCTGTCCCACCGTCATCGACGTGACCGGGCTCGATGACCCGAGACTGCTGACCGGCATCGCCGAACAGACGCGGGATTCGTTGCTCGAAGACGCAGCGCTCGCGGCCGAGGCCTGTCCCGGCTTCTCATCATCGGCATTTCAGTGTGGGGATCTCACTCCCGTCTATTTTGGCAGTGCGCTTCGCAAATACGGCATTGGCTCGCTGCTCTCGGCGTTGATCCGTCATGCGCCACCGCCGCAGCCGCAACCGGCATTGCCCGAGCCAATAGAGCCGTCAGCCTGCGATGTTTCCGGGTTCATCTTCAAGATGCAGGCAAACATGGATCCCAACCATCGCGATCGTGTCGCTTTCATGCGGGTGTGCTCGGGTACGCTCAAACGAGGCATGAAGCTCGGCAACAGCCGCACCGGCAAGAAGCTTGGTCTGCACAACCCAATTTTCTTCCTGGCGCGCGATCGTGAATTGACCGAGGAAGCGCGACCGGGCGACATTGTCGGAATTCCCAATCATGGCACCTTGCGCGTCGGTGATACGCTAAGCGAGCGCTCCGGTATTATCTTCACCGGCCTTCCCGACTTCGCGCCGGAAATCTTACGACGGGTTCGCCTCGATGATCCCATGAAGATCAAGCAGATGCGAAAGGCCCTGCTCGATCTTGCCGAAGAAGGCATAGCGCGCGTCTTCCGCCCTCTCGTCGGTTCCAACTGGGTCGTTGGTGTCGTCGGCGCGCTGCAGCTTGAGGTGATCTCGACGCGTTCCGAGGCGGAATACGGCCTCGCCATCGGGTTCGAGCCGACAATGTACGAGACCGCGAGGTGGATCGACATTGCAGATGAGGCGCTTCGCAAACGTTTCATCGCCACCCAGCGCGCCAATCTCGCCGAAGACGGGGACGACGCTCTCGTCTTTCTCGCACGCAACGGTTGGGAACTCGAACGTCTGGAAAAGGATTGGCCCGATGTCCGCTTCCTTGCAGTCCGCGAACGCATCCGTGCGTCGGAGGTTACATGACGAAACTGAACACGAAAAACCTGCTAGATCGGGTTCTAGTGGCGAAGCCAAACGCCACCCCCGACGACGTAAGACGATTAGCCCCTGCGCTGTCGCAACTGCCCGATGGCGAACTCGCTGCGCGGATCGCAAAAGCGCAGCGCCGGAAGGAGCGTGGAGCCGGCAGCCACTAAACCAGGTACGGAATAGACAAAGGAGAACCAATGGATCTGAACGAACTCTTCCATCGCCATCAACTGGCGCTGATAGCCTTCAGTGAAACTTGCTCGCTCGCCGCGCGCGCTGCTGCTGCGCGCTCGGCAGACGAATATGCCGCGAGAATCCACAAGGGCCGGCCTGAGCAGGCTTGCTATCCCGCCGTCCTCAGCGTGCGGACCTTGCTGGCCTTGACTCCTCAGTCTTGAGTTACACCAATCGCAAATCATCATCTGCGAGCGGCGGTCGGTTCCGCCCGCCACTCGCCGGGCTGCAGATTACCCAATCCCAGCGCCGATACTCCACCGCATGGGTCGCAGCGTCGGGTGGCCGATAGCCGCCGTGATGCCGGTTGCATCCTTCCTCGATTGTTAGACGTCACTCTCCACCAAGTTTCTGCGATGGCGGATCGGCGGATCGCGCGGCCAGAGTTCCGGCGCATCGATAGGGCTTGTTGAACAGGATCAACCTCCTGCCTTGGCATCTCACTGCCGACGCTGTGATTTCTCAAAAACGATGCTGTGGATCATCGTCCAACGTGGCCCCCCGGCAGAAAGATTGTCCGACAGCCGTCGTGAAGCTCATGACCGACAAGGCTAGAAGACAGCTCCCCCTGTCACTCACATGATCGCTGGTCCACGACTGCGCTGATAAGCGCTCGCAGGACGGCCAGGGGAACCGTGGGCGCCACCGAGCTGTGTCGTCTATCCCCAAGACTGACCGTTGCGCTAGGAAATATTCCGCATACATCATAACCAACACGCAACTGCCAGTGAGGAAGGAGTTGCGCACTGAGACGCCTACTCTCTGCGGCACTTGAGGTAAATTCTGCCGGCTCGATCTCAAATAACTCGGCTATCGAGGCGTCGATTTGCTTATCGGAACCCGAAACGTTAGCGTCCGCGCTCGTGGTGTAATTTCCGGTGTAGGCGATGGTGTATTCCGGGGTGGGGCATGCCCCACCCCGGAATGCGGCGTCGCTGGTGGCCACCGGGTTCATCGTTATGGTGGA
>NZ_JACBGA010000011.1:0-66798 GCF_021401285.1 Sphingopyxis sp. NFH-91
AGAGCGCCTTCCTTGACGATGGAAGCCATCTGGATCATAAAATCATCAGCGCCGATCACATTCGGCGCAACGAGATCTGCTGGCCTGTTCCCGCCGCTGCTTCCCAACATAGGACGTTGTCCGTGAAAACGGCGTCAGGCAGGAAGTGCTTCATCATGCCGTCAAGATCGAGGCGCGCATTTGCCTCGATAAAGTCGGCGATCGGCTTGGGTAGTTCGAATGACATGATCATCTCCTCGATTGTTACGAGTGTAATTTAGCGATGGACTTACCGCCTGATAATCGAGACAAATCGCTATATCGTGTTACGGAAATCGGGATAATGACTCGCCATTCGCTCATCGAGCTCGAAGCTGTTCTCGCGATCGCTCGATGTGGCTCGTTTCGGGCAGCGGCGCTCGAGCTTGGCATGTCGACCACCGCCATCAGCAATGCGGTAGCCAAACTCGAACGGGAGCTTGCGGTGCGGTTGTTCAATCGCACAACGCGCAGCGTCTCGCTTACCTATGCAGGACGGATCTTCGTTGCACAGATCAAGCCAGCGTTCGAGGGCATACAAAAAGCGATGGATACGGCGCGCTCCCAGCAGGAAATGCCGTCCGGCACACTGCGCATCAATGCCTTCGCGACCGCAGCGCGCGAAATCATGGCGCCGCTGATATTGACCTATCTGCAACGCTATCCGCACGTTCATATCGACCTCGTCACCGAGGGGCGGCTTGTCGACGTCGTAGCAGCGGGTTTCGATCTGGGCGTGCGCAGCAAAGATCTGGTGCCCAGCGATGCGATCGCCATTCCACTGGGCCAGATGCGACGCATGGCGGTTGCCGCGTCCCCCGCATTTTTCGAAGGCAGGGCGATCCCCAATGTGCCGCAGGAGCTGCTTGCTTATCCCTGCGTTCGCATCCGGCTTCCCAATAGCGCGTTGTTCCGATGGAGGTTCGAGAAGGGCGGCGAAGAATTACAGCTCGATGTCGAGGGGCCGATCACCTTGGACGAAGCATCGCTTGCCCGGATCGCAGTAATAAACGGCGTGGGAATCGGTTATTTCATGGAAGCCGATGTGCGGGAAGACATCGCCGCGGGCCGGCTCATCCGCATTCTCGAAGACTGGACGCCGCCACTTGCGCCGCTGTGCCTCTATTATTCCAATCGGCGCAATTCCTCTGCCGCCTTCCAGGCCTTTATCGCGCTCGCGCGCGACTTTGCAGCCGGACGGCTCGCACAGCTTTAAGAATGGTCGCGCGCTCGGCAAGCTGTCTCACGCGGTGATTTCCCAGTTGACCTCAAAACAGTCATGCGCCCGCTTGCTCCTTGGCCGGATTGGAATGTCTGCTCCTCTTCATTCCGACCGAGAAGCAGTCTGTCCGAAGTCGGGCGGGACCATTCCAGCCAGGTCTGACCGTTTCCGAATTTCTGCCTCTGAAAGCGGGCGGGCAGCTATGGCCGGCCACCTGAGCATGTAAGCGACAGTTGCCGGAGCCGGCCTGGTACCGGACCGGATGGAAGCGGGCCGGCAATGGTTCGCGGCCGCGTGCGGTAAAGCTAGGCGACGACCCCTCCGCCGGGCGGAGGGGCCGCTCCCGCGACTAGGCCGACGCACCGCCATCGATGTTCAGCGTTGTTCCGGTGATGTAGGTCGCATCTGGGCCGGCCAGAAACGACACCGCGCCGGCGATCTGCTCCCGGGGAGAGCGAGTGGCTGAAGTCGCGCGCGCGGCGCTTGGTCGCAAGTGCCCGCGCCTTATGGGCGGGCGGGCCCCTACTTCTGTTCAACCGCACATACGCTATGCTTTAAAGGTAGCGTATCTTTGGAGGTGGTTGCGGCGTAAATTTCGCTTTAAATTGATTCTGTTGCGTGGCGGTATAGCCATTTCCAGTTTCTCTGTCATTCCTATCAGTGAGTAAATTTAAAGGTGCAATGATGTGAAATTGGTATCAGAAATCAAGGTTGCTTTAAATTATGCGGTGTAGTAGGCGGCCTGCAACGTAATTTTAAGTCGGAGTCGCGCCATCCCCGATCGGCACGCCATAATCACATTCAAAGGCAAGCGGGCAGGCTTGTTGAGCGAAATAGGCGGCGACAGCCAGTTCACCTATGCGGGCGGCTGGAGTGCCGACATTGCCTGCGCCTTGCCGGCAACACGGCGCGATCATGTCTATCGCGGCGGACTGATACCTTTTTTCCAGCACCTCGGCCCCGAAGGCTGGCTTCGCGGATTGCAGGCGCGCGCGGGCGGCGCGTCCGACCAGGATGATTTCGGTATCCTGCTACAATATGGCGCCGACTGTATCGGCGCGGTCGGGGTACTTCCTGCCGACGGGATCGCTCCTGTCCATAATGTCGAGGGAAGCGTCACCGAGGAGGCCGCGGTCACCGCCTCGCGTACGGTGTCGGGTGCTCAGCGCAAGCTGCTCGCCTGGCACGACGGGTCGGGTTACCGCCCCTCGGTAGAAGCCGGCGATCCGGCGACGCACATTGCGAAGTTCAACCAAATTGACGAACCGACGCTCGTCCAGAACGAGAATCTGAGCCTGACGCTCGCGCGCGAGATATTGGGCGAGGCCGAGATCACGCGCGCGAGGCCCGCGGTCATCGCGGGGATCGAGGGGCTCGCACTCCTCGTCGAGCGCTTCGATCGCGACGGCGAGGAACGACTTCGGCTCGAGGATTTTGCACAAATCCTGGGTAAGCCCCGGGGCGCCGAGTTCGGCGGCAAATATGATTCGAGCTATGAGGAAGCGGCAAGCGCGATCACAGCCTACTCGGCGCGCCCGCGGCTCGATCTCGATCGCTATTTCCGGCTCGTCGTCTTCAACTTCGCGCTCGGCAACGCCGATGCGCATCTCAAGAACTTCTCGCTGCTCGAAAAGCCCGAGGGCCTGCGCCTTAGCCCCGCCTACGATCTATTGAACAGCCTTCTCTATCCGTTCAGCCGCGAGACCGCGCTCGCGATCGGCGGGAAGAAACGCGAGTTCGACACGCTCTCGCGCGCCGTCCTCGAGACGTTCGGGCAAGAAATTGGCCTGCCCAAGGCGGCGGTGGATCTCGCGCTCGCCGACCTCGCGAAGCGCCTTGGCGATCCCAAGACCCTGCGCTTCGGGACACCTGTCGCCGAAAGCGATTTCCGTGCGCGCTTCAAGCAGGGCGTCGAAGAAAACAGCCGGAGGATATTCGCATGAGCAGCGGTCCGCTCGATTGGCCCGCCCTCGTCGACGAGGCGGTACGCCGCCGCAAGGCGGAAGGGCATACGCAAAAGTCGCTCGCTGCGCTGGCCGGCGTGAGCCTGCCGACCGTCAACGCGTTCGAGCAGGGCGATATCAAGCTTCGCCTCGAGAAAGTCTTCAACATCCTCGACGCGCTGGGACTGGTGATCCTGCCCAGCGCACCGGGAAGCTTCGCCGCCTTCATCCGCGCTGCACGTCAGCGCTGGGAAGAGCTGGTGGCGCCGCTCGATCCGTCGCATCCGTCGCGTCAGCCGCTGGGGGCGGTGACTTACGCCTATGAAATCGGGCACGGCGAGCGTGGCGAGACACTTGGCGAGCTTCGGAACATATTGGCGCGCTTGCCGGCGACCTCGGGATGGTCCCCCTTCTGGGTGCCTGCCAAGGAGAGCATTCGTCCGATCATCCGCGATGGCGTCATCGAATGCTGGCTCGGAAATCCGGCCGCCGACCGCATGTTCATCGACGCGGCGCACAGCGACTTCTGGCAGGTGACCGGCGACCTCAAGGGCTATTTGCGGCGCGGCTATCAAGAGGACGGGTCGAGCAATCTCGAGCCGGGAACGATCTTCGATCTCACACTGCCCGTCTGGCGGACCGCCGAAGTCTTCGTCCACATCCTCAATCTCGCCGTCGCGCTCGACCTCGATCCTGCCACTCCCGTGCGCTACGAAAGCAGCTACACCGGGCTCGAAGGGCGCCAGCTCGTCTCGTGGGCGGCGCCGCTCCGCCAATGGCCGCTCGTCGACACGCAGCGCAGCCGCACGAGCGCGGCCAAGCTTGCAACGACCACCAGCATCGACGAGTTGCAGAGGGATTTCGCGGACGTCATCCACCGCACGCTGGTGCCGCTCTACGACCTGTTCGACGGGTTCGACGCAACGCCTCAGTTCGTCGGATCCGAACTCGACGAGTTCCGCGCAGCGGCGCTGAAATCTGGCGTGAAGCGCTGATTTCGGTTGGAACGCGGTCCGGGGAAGCGCCACCGCGGCTGACAAATTGCGATCGATGCCCATATTGGGGGCATGAACTTTCCCAAAATCGTTAACGGAGGCAGCCTCAAGCCGCGCTCTGGACAACCGCCTGAGAACATAGTCCTGCTGCTGCATGGCTTCGGATCGAGCGGGTCTGACATGATCGCGCTCGCGCCAGCGTGGCAGGAGGCGCTTCCCGACACACTGTTTCTGGCGCCGCACGCGCCGCAGCGCTGCGGCATGATGGGTGCGGGCTATCAATGGTGGGGCTTGTCGGGCTTTGCGCCATCGGCCCTCGCCGCGGGCGCTGCGTCGGCGGCCCCCGCGGTCGACGCCTTCATCGATCGCAAGCTTGACCAATATGGCCTGACCGAGGCCGATCTGGCGTTGGTCGGCTTCAGCCAGGGTACAATGATGGCGCTTCAGATCGGACTGCGTCGGCCGCGCGCCGTTGCTGCGGTTGTGGGCTATTCGGGCATGCTGGCCGGGTCCGCCGGGCTTGAGCATGGCGGCCTCCCGAAGCCGCCGGTGCTGTTGATCCATGGAACAGCGGATCCCGTGGTCCCAGTCGCAGCGCTCCATATGTCAGAGAGCCAGCTGAAGCATCTCGGTGTCAACGTCACCACACATCTATCATACGGCGTCGCACACAACGTCGATCCGGTGGGCCTGCGCCTCGGTCGGGATTTCGTGGCAGAGGGATTTGCTCGATCGTCGTCGTGACCGCTCTTCCGTCGCTGACCGCGCCACGGTTCAGGCGCCGCGAGACGTCGTCTTTCGAGGTTGCTATTTCCTAAGCTGCCCGACTGCCGGCGGCCTGGGGCGGAGGTGCCAAGCAAAGCAATTGCATAGCCGGGCGACTGAAGTATTGGCGGAAAATATTCCGTCCATTCTTGCTAGCTTTATTCTTAGCTATGCTGTTCTTTCAAGCGCGAACCAGCCTTGGGTGAAACCCCGAAGCTGCGGCGGAACGCATTTCCGAAGGCGCTTTGAGACGTGTAGCCGATCCTGTTTGCAATGCTGGCGACCGTCACATCGCCGTTCAACAGCGCCGCGCGAGCCAAGGTGAGACGCCACAGCCGCAGATAGGTCAGCGGCGGTTGCCCCACAATACGAGAGAATTCGGCCGAAAAGCCTGCGCGCGACATGCCAGCCACCTTGGCAAGGCTCGCAACCGTCCAGTGGCGGGCAACATCGCCATGCATGGCTCGAAGCGCCCGGCCAATCCTTGCGTCGGTCAGCGCCCGGAACCAGCCCATCTTGTCGCCTCCGATCTGGCTTGCATAGGCGCGGATAGCCTCGACCACCAGCACGTCGGCAAGCCGGGCGGTCACGATCTGACTGCCCATCCTGTCTCGCTCGAACTCGCTGTTAATAAGATCAAGGATCGTCGTAACCGCTTCGGCCCCCGGTGAGGATCGAGGAACGATCATACATGTGGGAAACATATCGAGCAGGAAGTCTGCGTTGCCGGCGCCGAATGTGACGCTTCCGCCTATCCCGATCACATCATCCCCGCCGACGTGGGCGACGTCCGATCCGATCGCGTAAAGCGCACCCCCATCTCTGGGTTTCTCGTTGGGATGACTTGCCACGGCATAGGCAGTACGCCCGAGCAGGCACACATCTCCCTCGTTCAGGGGCTGGGGCGGACATCCCGGAAGTAATATCCACTGGCTGCCGCGCAGAACTGCCACGAACTTCAGCCGCTCGACCGCTGGAAATGCAAAGGCCCACCGTCCTGCCGCCTCCATTCGGGTGCGCCTTGTCACCTGTGCGCCAAGCACGCCGAAAACATCGGACAGTGGATCCGATTGAGTCTTGGACGATTGCGACAAAACCATAGATAAAGTCGCATAGATCATCGCACGTTGCCTGCCTATCGTCATTTTGAGGAGATTGACGATGGGTATCGAAGGTAAAGTTGTGGCCATCACAGGTGCGAGCAGTGGCATCGGCCGAGCTACCGCGAAGCTGCTGGCCGGACAGGGGGCGTCTGTCGTGTTGGGCGCGCGACGTGAAGACGCTCTTGTCGAAGTCGTGAACACGATCATCGAAGCGGGCGGGAATGCCGTGTCCGAGGCTACCGATGTCCGACGCCGGGTTGATCTCGAAGCTCTTGTTAGGCTGGCAGTCGAGCACTTTGGAAGGCTCGATGTCATTGTCAATTGCGCGGGGATCGGTCCGATCTCCCGCTTCGACGCGTTGGACGTGGACGGCTGGGATGCCATGATCGATGTAAATCTGCGCGGCACCCTTTACGGCATCGCCGCCGCCCTTCCAGTGTTCGCGAAACAGAACAGCGGCCATGTGATCAACGTCGTCTCGACGGCGGGCATCCAGATCGTCCCTACGATGGGTGTCTATGCCGCCACCAAGAACGCGGTGCGTACAGCTACCGAAGTGCTCAGGCAAGAAGCTGGTCCCAACCTTCGCGTGACGGAGGTGTCACCAGGAATGATCGCGACGAACTTCGGCGACGGCATCACCGATCAACCTACGAAGAGGATGATCGAGGAACGTCTCGGGCACATAGCGATCCCCCCGGACGCTATCGCTCGCGGTATAATCTATGCAATCGAGCAACCGCCGGAAGTCGATGTGGGAAGCATCGTCATCCGACCAACTGCGCAGGGATGAGCTGCCGATTCTTTCCGGAGTTGTCATTCGCGACCAGTTCCGGAAACTGCGTGAGTTGGTCGGAAGCAGCCCCAGTGATTGGCTCTCCCGAATGACGGCTTTCCACATTCCTCCGCCTTTTTGCCGGACAGGCAGAAGGCGGCCAGAGTCGGCGTTTTCGGCCGCTGGCGGGACAACGCTTCCGATGGCCAGAATGGAGTGATGGGTGGACGCCCCCCGGCGGCATCGCGCGGCTTGTAGCCCGTCTATGGCATCGCAATACCCGAGGGATATAATGGCTGGGGCTGATCGCCCGGGCGCTGGAGGACGCGCCGTTCGACGCGTTGCGCGTCGTGCTGGGCAATTCCGCAGCGGTCGATGCCTTCCGGCGCGGTGTCCGGCCACGAGTAGTTGCTTCGCAGCCACCTAATTGCATGCGCCTAAGACGGCCGAAGTCGATCCCGCACGGCTTCAGCCTGCGCCATGATATTCTGCACCAGCTCGGCGCAGGTCGGAATGTCGTGGATCAGCGCCTGGCTCTGACCGCTCGTCCAAATGCCGCCGTCGACGTCGCCGTCGCGCAGCACATTCTCGCGTCCCCGTACGCCCGTCATCAGGTGGCGGACATCGTCGAAGGTCTTGGTCGGATCGCGCTGGATCTCGGCGACCTCGAGCGAAATGGCATTTTTTGCGACGCGCGCGGTGTTGCGCAGGGTGCGGCCGACGAGCACTGTGTCGAGTTCGCTCGCGTCAACGATGCGCTGCTTCACATTGTTATGGATCTGGGCCTCGACCGTTGCGCAGAAGCGGGTACCCATGTTCACCGCATCGGCACCAAGCGCGAGCGCGGCGATCAGGCTGCGGCCGTCGGCCATCCCGCCCGAAGCGATGATCGGGGTGTCGGGCAACGCGTCGACTGTGGCAGGGAGCAGCACGACTAGCCCCACATCGTCCTCACCGGGGTGACCCGCACATTCGAAGCCGTCGATGCTGATCATGTCGACACCCTTCTTCACCGCCGAAACCGAATGGCGCACTGATGTGCATTTGTGGATCACCGTGACATCGGCGTCCTTGAAGCGCGGAAGATGGTCGGTCGGCGCGCGGCCCGCGGTCTCGACGATCCTAATCCCGCTGGCAATGATCGCCTCGCGGTAATCATCATAGGGGATGGGGTTGATCGACGGCAGCAGGGTGAGGTTAACCCCAAAGGGCTTGTCGGTCAGCTTGCGCGTCGCCTCTATCTCGTCGAACAGCGCTTGGCCGGTCGGATACATATGCGCAGTGATGAAGCCCAGAGCGCCGGAATTGGCGACCGCGGCGACCAGCGGGCCATAGCCCACGCCGGTCATGCCGCCCATGATAATCGGGGTGTCGATGCCGAATTTCTCGGTAATGCGCGTCTTCATACCCATGTCGGCCGTCCTCCAATATGTCGTTCAGCTTCGCTTGGCGGACTCGGCGCCCAATAGCGAGAGCAAGTATGCGCCGCCGATGCGCTGGCCGCGCGGCGGCAGCATGCCGAATTGGCGCATCATGTCGGTAATCTCATATTGCGCCATATAATCGGACAGCAGCCCGTCGCGGAATCCCAGGAAAATGTCGCAGCCATAGGTGGTGGCCCTTGTATCCTTGCCCGAAGCTGGCGGCGCGCTCGACGTCTGCTCGAACAGATAGAGTGCGCGCCCGGAATCGATTGCAACGAAAAGCTGGACTTCGCGGAATTGCACGTCGGGCATGACGGCCCAGATCTTGTCGACATACGCGCGCATCGTATCTTGGCCGCGGATGACATCGGGCCAGAATATCGTGTCGTTCCAGCGGATGTCCGGGTGGATGAGTGCCATCACTTCGTCGGTGTCGTGCGAATTCCATGCCGCTTCCCAGCGGCTACCGAAATCGCGGACGAAGTCTTGGGTGACTGCATCGGCCATAGGCAATCCGACATAGGTTTCGCGGTTCGCACCTGCGGTATCGCTTGCATGCATAATATCTTCTCCGTGACGGTCAGGCGGTGATCGGCGCCGACCGCGGCTGCTTAAACAAAGCGGTAGCCCTGGCGATCTTGCCGGGCGATCCGACGACCGATCCGGTCACGAACATCAGAGTGCGGGTCGTATGCTCCAGGATGACGCGGCTCTCGATCCAGTCGCCCATGGGGGCGCCTTGCAGGAAATCGACGCTGAGATTAATTGTGGGTCCGCCCCAGTCGTGGCCGCAAATCTCGATCGCGCAAACGCCGAGCGCGATATCGAGAAAGGTCGAGAGCAGCCCGCCGTGACAGAAACCCAAGCGGTTGCACTGATGCGGCTGCACCTCGAGCCCGAAGCGGACCGGTTCGGCTCTGTCGCCCGTATGGAGCATCTGCATCCCGCCGACATGCGCGCAAAATGGATCATCGAAATTGAGCGGACGCCATTCGCCTTGCGTGCGGTCCATCGTCACGCGGCTAGACCCATCAGGCGCGCAGCGACCGGATCGGCCTGCACCTGGGCTCCCATCCGGTCGCGTAGGGCCAGCATCGCAGCGGGCGGCCTCGCGAAAATTTCGATGCGCGCAATTAGCCCCTCGCGGTCGAGGCTGACGATGTCGACCCCCGAAAAATGTCTGCCTTCGATTTCTCCCTCGAAGCGCAGCGCATAGCGGTCGCCGTTGCACAAGCTATCAGTGTAAACAAGCCCGCCGAACTCCCGCGATGCAAAGCTGAGCAAGCGGCCGACCAGCTCCTTGCCGGTCCACGACTTTTCATAAGTGGGTGGACGAAGTTCGACGTCGTCGCGCAGCCAGATGTCGACGTCGGGCGCGAGCCGCTCGAACAAGGCCTGAAAAGCCGCAACCGACGGGGGTAGGCTCCAGAGCATCAGCCGGCCCCGACCAGCTTGCGAGCCCTGTCGGCGAAGATCATCACGTCCGCGTCGGGGCGAGCTGCGTAAAGCCGATCGACATCGGCGGATCGTCGTTCGCGTACGACACGCTGCGCCACATTTCCTTTCACGGTCACTTCGCCGGTTTCGAACGACGGCGGCTCGTTGAGGATCAGGGCCGCGCCGATCCGGCGCGCGGCGCCGCTCTGTGACGCGTTGAAGGTGGCGATCGCTGACGCGATCGCAGCACGCGTTTCGGTGTCATTCTCGCCCGCCCGGAGCCACAGCAGCGCCGACGGATAGGGGCGGTTGAGGCCGCAGATTACGGCCTCCGAAACATGCGGGCCGCAAGCCGCCAGCAGGGCCACCCGGAGCGCCTCGACCGTGACATAGGTGCCCGAATCAAGCTTGAAATCTTCCGATAGCCGGCCCGCGAAGACCAGCCCGGCCCGCGGCTCGTCGGGGTCGGCGAAGCGGACGGCGTCGCCGGTATGGAAATAGCCCTCCTCGTCGAATAGCGATGCGGAGGCTTCGGGCGCGCCGATATAGCCGCTTTGCGGCATCATTGTCGGTCCCTTGACGCGCATCTCGTACCGCCCGTCGAACGGAACGAGCTTGAGGTCCGTGGCGGGAAGGGGAAGCCCGATCACGTCGGTCCCGCCTTCGGTCCAGTATTTGAGCGTCCCGAACAGATACTCGGTCGCGCCGTAGAAGGAGAAGATCGGTACCGCCTTCCCGCGCGCGGCGATCGACAGCGCAGTTAGCCGGTCACGGACATCTTCGGCGAGCACGGCCCCTCCGAAACCCAGGAATTTGAGGCGCGAGAAGAAGTGGCGGCTGAGGTCGGTATCTGCCTCGAGCGCTTGACACAGCATCGTGTAGCCCAGCGGCACGGTGATGAAATAGGATGGCGCGACGTCGCGCAGATTCGCCAGCGTCCTGGCGAACAGCTCGGGGGTCGGCTTGCCATCGTCGATCCATATCGTGCCGCCGGCGGCGATCGTGTTGTTGAAGTTGAAGTTGCCCGCCATGATGTGGCTGAACGGCATTGCTTCGAGGATCTGTGGCGAATCGTCGCCGAAGTCGAGCAGGCCGAGCGCTCGATTCTGCGCGATCGTGATGTTGAGATTGGCGTGCGGCTGCGGCGTCGCCTTGGGGGATCCGGTCGAACCGGACGTATAGATGATGCGCGCGATCTGGTCGGGCCGAATCGCGTCCATGCGCTCGGCCACATCGGGGCTTGGCGGTGTCGCGACGGCTTCGGCCCAGGGTGTGATGGCGAGCCCCTCGACCGTACCCGACGCTGCGACAATCGTCACCCCGAGCGGCGCGAGCGCGCGCAGCGCAGCGGCGTAACGTACCGCGTCGTCTACGATGACGACCTTCGCGCCGACCACCGAGACGCATTGGCGGAGCTGGGCATGGTCCTTCGACATCAGCGAATAGGCGACGCTGACGGGCGCGATCGCTGCGCCGCTCCGCTGGACGCCGATGGCGGCAATGCCATGTTCGATCGAAGGCTCGGACAGAAAGGATATAATGTCGCCGACACCGATCCCCCGATCAATCAGCCATTGGGCGAGGCCATCGGCGGCACGGCGCGCGTCGCCGTAGGATATGCTGCGCCATGCGCCGTTCGCGCCGCGCTGGCGCATGAAGATCGCATCTGGCGTGCGTACGGCCTGTTCGTCGAAGACATGCGCGAGTGACTTGGGGACCGGGCCGAGCGGCAGGCCCGAGCGCAGGATGATGCTGCCATCGTCGCGGCGGTCGAGCGTCACGCTCGGGGCAGGGGGACTCGCAAACTCCATTCAGGCCATCCTGTACATCGTCCGCGGGTCGCCAAGTGCGGCGCCCAGCGAATCGGCGGTCGTCTCCGGCAGATCGAATTCGGGACCGAACGGTGCCGCTGCCACCCGATCGCCCGCTGCTCGCTGCCAACGCACCTGCGCGCCCCAGCCGCCGCCACATTCGACGATTTCGCCGGTGCGCGTCGACAGGGGATCGAGCAGTGCGATCAGAAAGGGCGAAATCTGTTCGGGACGCAAGCCATGCTTCATGCGGTCGGAAAAGACGCCGTCAGTCATTTCGGTCAGAGCCATTGGCGCGATGGCGTTGGCGCGAATTCCGACCCGTTCGCCTTCGATTGCCAGCGTCTTCATCAGGCCGATGATACCGGCTTTGGCTGCCGAATAATTCGCCTGCCCGAAGGCGCCGTGCATGCCCGCGCCCGAGGTGGTGAATATGATCGAACCCCGTCCCCGGGCCGTCATTGGCTCCCACACCGCCTTGGCGCAGGCGAAGCTGCCGCCGAGATGGACGTCGATCACCTCCGACCATTCTTCTGCTGTCATCTTTGCGAAGCTGCGGTCGCGGACCACGCCCGCGTTGACCACCAGGCCGTCGATTGCGCCATATTCGGCGAGCGCCGCTTCGACGAAAGGGGCAGGATCGCGGATGTCGCATCGCGCCGCTATGGCGCTTCCGCGACTTCGCCGGATGGCGGACGCGACAGCATCAACTTCGTTGCCGCGCCCTGTGAGGACAAGGCGGGCGCCGGCGCGCGCGAGGTCGGCGGCATATTGCCGGCCGAGCCCGCGGCTCGCGCCGACGACCACGATGGCCGATCCTTCTAAAGCGGCGGAGGGGAGGGGAGGAGAGCCGGTCATCGTTCGCCCGTCAGCGCATTCCCGACCCGACCTTGGCGCGCGCGGCCAGCATGCGGTCCGAAATCGCCGGATTCCAGTGGACATCGCGATACTGGACATGCCCGTATACATAAGCTCCCATCGGATCCATCGCCCAGCTGCGGCGCAGCATTTCGGTGGTGCGCACGACGGTCGGCACGGTCGTCGAGGCGATCTCGCCGGCCATCGCCTGTGCCGTGTCGAGCAATTTTCCTTCGGGCGCGATCTCGTCGATCAGGCCGATGCGCAGCGCTTCCTGCGCGTCGATGCGGCGCCCCGTCAGCACGAGCAGTTTCGCCTGGCTCTGACCGACGATGCGCTGCAGCGGATCGACGAAGGGGGTCAGGCCGAAGCGGATCTGCGGAAAGCCGAATTTGGCGTTGGGGCTGGAAATGCGGATGTCGCAGAAAACCGCGATGTCGCAACCGCCGCCGAAGGTCGGTCCCGCGACCGCCGCGATCGTCGGCTTGGGGTATTCGAGCAGTTCGAGATAGCCATAATAAGTGGCGTCATACCAGCGCAGCCGCTCTTCCTCGCTCTTCCAGTTCATCGTATCGAGATCGAGTCCGGCGGAGAAATATTCCTCGGTTCCCGTGATGACGACCGCCGCGACGCTGTCGTCACGCCGCCATTGTTGAAGCGTTTCGACAAGATCCTCGAACAATTCGGTGCTGAGCGCATTCTTTTTGTCGGGGCGGTCGAGGAAGATGGTGGCGACCCCGCCTTTCACCTCGCTGCGCATCGTACCGTGCTTTGCCATATTCTTCACTCCTGGATTTCGGGATTTCGGATCAGAGATTTCGGGCGATGAGCAGTTTCATCACTTCGCTCGCGCCGCCGTAGATGCGGTGGATGCGGCTATCGCGGAACATGCGCGCGATCGGATATTCGAGCATATAGCCATAGCCGCCGAAGAGCTGGAGGCAGCCGTCCACGATCTTCGTCAGCTCCTCTGACGCCCAATATTTGGCCATCGAGGCGAGTTCGGCGGTGAGTTCGCCGCGCACGTGCAGGTCGGTGCAATGATCTACGAAGACCCGGCAAACGACCGCCTGCGTCTTATATTCGGCGAGCTTGAACTGGGTGTTCTGGAAATCGGCGAGCGTCTGGCCGAACATCGGTCGTTCGCGTGTGTAGCGGATCGTCTCGTCGAGCGCGCGCTCGATCATAGCCATTGCCTGCCAGGCGATAATCAGCCGCTCCTGCGGCAGCTTTTCCATGAGCTGCGGCAGCCCGCGCCCCTCGGCGCCGCCGAGCAGGGCGTCGTCGGGCACGAACAGATCGTCGAAGAAGAGTTCGGACGTATCCTGCCCCTCCTGACCTACCTTGTCTAGGTTGCGTCCGCGCCGGAACCCCTCAGGCTCACTGCGCACATCGACAATGAACAGCGAGATCGACCGGCTGCCGCCCGCAGGGTCGGTCTTGGCCGCAACAAGGATGACGTCGGCGATCTGACCGTTCGAGATGAAGGTCTTCTGACCGCTTAACCGCCAGCCCCCATCGCATTTGCGCGCGGTCATCTTCATGCCCTGCAGGTCCGACCCTGCCGCCGGTTCGGTCATCGCGATCGCGGTCAGGCATTCGCCCGAACAGAATTTGGGTAGCCAGCGGTGCTTCTGAGCTTCGGTCCCGAAGCTCGAAAAATAGGGGAGGATCACCGCATTGTGCAGGCTGATTGTCAGCGCGTCGGCGCCGCGATGTCCTATCGCCTTGGTGATGATCGCCTCGAACCGGAAATCGGCACCCGCGCCGCCATAGGCTTCGTCGACCGAAATGCCGAGCAGGCCGGCCTCGGCTGCGGCGGTCCATGTTGCGCGGTCGACGCATTTGCCGGCGCGCCAGCGGTCGATCGCCTCGGGCGCGGTGTGCGCCGCGAGAAAACCGTCGACCGAGCGCGCGAACTGCTCGCACTCCTCGGATGCAAAAATGTCGGAGGCGATGACGTCGAGGGTCATGGCTTTCCGGCGCGTTCGATAGCGACGCTGTTACCGGCCTTGAGCCGGTCGAAGCCGCGCGCGATGCGCTCGCGGAAAATGCCGCGCTGGAGCAGGTCATGGGTTACGGTCAGCTCATATTGCAGCGCGCCGAGATGATCCATGTTCGACGCGCGCAGCGCGACCCCCTTGAAGATCTTTGCCAGTTCGGGGCCCATCTCGGCGATTTGCTTGGCGAGCGTCAGCGACCGCGACCGAAGTTCACCAACCGGCGTGACTTCGCTGACGAGGCCGATCCGCAGCGCTTCGTGCGCGTCGATCGGGTCGCCGGTGTAATAGAGGCGGCGGGCATGCTGTTTGCCGACGCGCGCCATAATGCCGTGATAAAAGCCGTTCATCGCATATTTGACCTGCGTCGATCCGAAGAGGGCATTTTCGGACGCAACGGTGATGTCGCACATATTGGCGACGTCCATACCGTAGCCGGGCGCGACGCCGGCGACGGCCGCGACCGACGGTTTGCCGAAGTCGTAAATCGCTTTCATCAGCGCGAGCGCGAGATCGTTGAAACGGCGGCGATCGTCGTCGCTCGCCGTGTTCAGGATGTCGACGCGCCAGCCGGCACAGAAATATTCCTCATTGCCGATAAACAGCACGCACGACACCGCGTCATCCTCTTCCCAAG
Source organism: Sphingopyxis sp. NFH-91 (assembly GCF_021401285.1). NCBI lineage: Bacteria > Pseudomonadati > Pseudomonadota > Alphaproteobacteria > Sphingomonadales > Sphingopyxidaceae > Sphingopyxis > Sphingopyxis sp. NFH-91. The sequence continues at coordinate 14,989 of NZ_JACBGA010000011.1, forward strand.
CGCGCAGCGCGGCGATGATGTCCTCGTGCAACTCCCAGCCGAGCGCGTTGCGTACCTCGGGATGATTGAGTTGGAGAATGCCGACGCCGTCCTGGACGCTGGTATTCAGATAACGGAAGTCGGCCATCGCTTATCCCTTTTATTACCTACTAGTCGGTAACATTGTTATAAGCGCGTCGAAACGGGCTGTCAACTCGCGGTTTGAATGGCCGCGAGGTGCACGGGAATGCAGATTTTTGGATCAGCTCAGGGCTTGCCGATGCCGTCGAGAATCATGGCGACGAACTGGTTGGAGACCGTGCGGGGCTCGATCAGCAGCGCCGCAGATTGCCAGTGCGTCATCCAGTTGACCATGCCGAAGATGCCGAACGAAATGATGCGCGCGTCGTCGAAGGCTAGCGATCCGTCCTTGCGTCCGACTTCGAGCCGATCGAGCAGGTCGCGGTTCAGCATCCGCTTGTAGTTGCGCGATTTGGCCTTGCCGGCGTCGCTCATCACGCGTTCGTCGGCGACGATCATCGACAGGACATTATCCTGCAACAGATCGACATAGCATTCGATGAAGATGCGGACGCGTTCGCGGCCGGGGAGGCGGATATCGTCTCGATCGGCTATTTTCTGCTGAAACAGGATATAGCCGCGTGCGATGCATTCGAGAAGGATCTCCTCCTTGCTCGCGAAATGATAATAAAGGCTCGGCTTGGTGATCGACAGACCCGCGGCGATATCGTCGAGGCTCGTGCGATCATAGCCCCGCTCGCGGAACATGGTGGAGGCGACCCCCATGATCACTTCCTTGTTGACGCTGCCGCGCTTGCGCCCCGGCCTCGCGGTCGCAGTCGAACCCGGTCGTTTCTGGGTGGGCGTCGACGCCGCCCCTGTCTTCTTGGATGCTTCCGCCATTGCTTTCCCATTTGCCGGACGCCCGCTCGCTGCGGCTATCCTGCCTGCCCCTGCGCGTGAGGCATAGGTCGTTCACGACCCGCTGGTCAATAGGTGTCGCCTTCATTGCCGATTTGACAATGATTGCAATCAATATTACCGACCGGACGGTAACAAAGATCTGAGCGCTCTTTCCTGATCGGAACCTAGCGTTACAGATGGTCATCGGGAGGGAAATTATGGCGCTTTCAAAGATGCATAGTTCGTCGTCGGTCGCGGCCCTGCTGCTCGCGTTGCTCGCGAATCAGGCAGCGGCGCAAGAGGCTGCGCCTGCTGGCGATGAGGAAGCGGTCGGTACCAACGAAATCATCGTGACCGCGCAAAAGCGCAGCGAGAACATCAACAGTGTGCCGCTGTCGATCACGGCGGTGTCGGGCGACGATCTGCAGGCGCAGGGCGTAACCGATGTCGCGGGACTGGTGAAAGTGACCCCGGGCTTCAACGCGATCAACAGCGGCTTTGGCACACCGGTCTATTTTCTGCGCGGGATCGGCTTCTTCGACAGCAGCCTTGCCGCAAAGCCGACGGTCACGGTCTATACAGACGAAGTGCCCATTCCCTATTCGGTGATGACGGCGGGCGCCTCCTTCGATCTCGAGCGGGTCGAAGTGCTCAAGGGGCCGCAGGGCACCCTTTTCGGATCGAACGCAACCGGCGGCGCGATCAACTATATTTCGGCCAAGCCAACCTGGACGCCGGAGGCGGGGCTGGCGCTGTCCTATGGACGCTTCAATAGGTTCAGCGTCGAAGGCTATGCGAGCGGACCGCTGTCTGACACGCTGGCAGCCCGAATTTCGTTGCGCCATGAAGGTGGCGGTGACTGGCAGAAAAGCTACACGCGCGATGCCAGCCTCGGCCAGCGTGCGTTCACGCAGGGGCGCGTCCAGCTTGCTTTCCGGCCCGTCGACACGGTGCGTCTCAACCTGATGGTCAACGCCTACCAGGATCATGGCGATACGCAGGCGCCGCAGTTTACTGCGCCCTTCCAGCAATCCGCCGGCTTCTTCGATCCGCGCCTGCCGACCTATCCGGTCGCTCCCGAGGACAATCGCGCGGCTGATTGGGGCACCAGCTTCCCGCTGAAGAAGGACAATTGGCAGGTGCAGGCCGCGCTGCGCGGCGAGATCGACGTCAGCGACGACATCACGCTCACCTCGATCTCGGCCTATACGCGCTTCAAGGAAGCCTATGGGCAGGAATCGGACGGCACCACGTTGCGGCTTACCGACGTCTTCCTCGAAGGCGACATCAAGTCCTTCAGTCAGGAATTGCGGCTTGCCGGTTCGTTGATGGGTGACGGTTCATGGATCGTCGGCGGCAATTATGAATGGGGCAAGACGCACGAGCTGCTCACCCAGCGGCTCAACGACCAATCGTCGGCGCATGTGTTCGATCGCTTCGGCTTCCCGTCGATCGAGCTGGTGCCGCAGCTCGGCGACACAAAATATCGCAGCATCGCGGCCTTCGCCGATGTGAGCGTGCCGATCGCCGACACGCTGACCCTGATCGGCGGCGTGCGCTACACCGATACCAAGGTCGATTTTTCGGGCTGCACGCTCAATGCCGGCAACGGCACCTATGCGCGCGGCTTCGAGCTGATCTTCGGCCTTCCGTCGGGAACGATCCCGCTCGGCGGCTGCGTGACGTTCGACGACGCGGGGCGTCCGGGCAAATTTGCGGGCAGCCTGCCGGAAGACAATCTGTCCTGGCGCGGCGTGTTGCAATGGAAGCCCGCAGAGGGCCAGCTCTTCTATGCCAGCGTCAGCCGCGGCTACAAGAGCGGCTCCTTCGCTACGCTCGCGGGCAATCGCTTCTCGCAATACAAGCCGGTGCGGCAGGAGCAGGTAACGGCCTACGAGCTTGGGTTCAAATCTGCGCTGCTCGACCGCCGCGTGCAGATCAACGGCGCCCTCTTCTACTATGATTATCTCGACAAGCAGTTGAAGGGCCGCACGATCGTGCCGGTGTTCGGCCCGCTCGAGGCGCTGGTCAACGTACCAAAGTCGCGGATCAAGGGGGCGGAATTGCAGCTCGTCGTCTCACCGGTGGAGGGCCTGCGTGCCAATCTGGGCGCGACCTATATCGACAGCAAGGTCACGCGATCCTTCTCCAACTACACCGCATTCGGCGCGGTCACCGACTTCAACGGCTTCCGCTTCCCCTACACGCCAAAGTGGCAGGTCAACGCCGACTTGGAATATCGCTGGGATGTAGGCGGATCGAAGGAAGCGTTCATCGGCGCCAACTATACCTACCGCAGCTCGACCTATGGCGATTTCAAACCCGACGCTCGGCTGTTCATCGACGACTATGGCTTGCTCGACCTGCGCGCCGGAATCGGCGACGCCGACGGCGCGTGGACGGCAAGTCTCTATGCGCAGAATGTCACAAACGAATATTACTGGAATACCGCGGCGCGGCGCGGCGATGCCGTGATCCGCTTTACCGGAATGCCTGTCACCTACGGCGTTAACGTCGGCTTCAAGTTCCGGTAGTCGTCGAACGACCGCTTTCCTGATCCGATGCCCGAGAAGCGGCTTTTCCGCTTCCGGGCGGGACCATTCCAGCCAAGTCTGACCGTTTCCGAATTTCTGCCTCTGAAAGCGGGTGGGCAGCTATGGCCGGCCACCTGAGCATGTAAGCGACAGTTGCCGGAGCCGGCCTGGTACCGGACCGGATGGAAGCGGGCCGGCAATGGTTCGCGGCCGCGTGCGGTAAAGCTAGGCGACGACCCCTCCGCCGGGCGGAGGGGCCGCTCCCGCGACTAGGCCGACGCACCGCCATCGATGTTCAGCGTTGTTCCGGTGATGTAGGTCGCATCTGGGCCGGCCAGAAACGACACCGCTCCTGCGATCTCCTCGACCCGGCCGTAGCGACCGAGCGGAATGGCACCGATCATCTGCTTCGCGAACTCGCCCTCAGCAGGGTTCATATCGGTGTCGATGGGGCCCGGCTGCACGGTGTTGACGAGGATATTGCGCGAGGCGAGATCCTTTGCCCAGCCGCGCGCCAGCGCCGCCACTGCCGCTTTGGTCGCGCTGTAGATCGCGGTCGCGGGGAACGCCATCTCGCCCGAGATGCTGCCGATGAGGATGATCCGCCCCCCGTCGCGCAGGTGCGGCAGCGCCGCGCGCGTGCCGACGTGCAGGCCCTTCACATTGACCCCGAATTGACGGTCATAGCTTTCGTCAGTGTCATCGGCGATGGTAGAGAATTCGGCGACGCCGGCATTGTGGACAAGGATATCGATCCCGCCTAGCGCGGCCGCTGCTTGTTCGACGCCCGCCCGCTGCGGCCCGGGCTGGGAGGCATCGGCCTGAACGGCAAAGGCGGTGCCGCCCGCGCGCTCGATCGCCGCTACGGTCTCGTCGGCCGCCGCCTTGTTGCCCGAATAGGTGATCGCGACCGCCGCGCCATCGGCCGCGAGGCGCCTGGCGATCGCCGAACCGATACCGCGCGATCCGCCGGTGACGAGCGCTTTTTTGCCCAGAAGTGACATGTGAATTCTCCAATTTTGCCCGCGATCACGGCGTCGTGCGCTGCCGGCAAGGCACAAGATGGATCGCCAATTCTATAGTTCAATATTCCCGAACTATTAAAATTGCGTCGCGGGCCTATATTGCATCTATGCCCCGCTTCACCCATCCTAGGCTGGAAGACGTGCCGCTCGAGCTGGCGCTCCATGCGCTCGCCGATCCCAACCGTCTGGCCATGGTCGCGCGCCTGGCCGGCACCGAGCAGCTGAGCTGCACCAACGCAGCGCCGTGCGACTCGATTCCCAAGAGCACGCTGTCAAACCACCTCAAGTTGCTGCGGGCCGCAGGACTGATTGAGACGACGCAGGTCGGCCGCGAGATGATCAACAGGCTGCGCCGCAAAGAATTCGAGCAACGCTTTCCCGGCCTTTTGGATGCAATCCTCGCCAACCGCCCCGCCTAGCGCAAAGCAAGGCGCCGGTGATCGTCGTCGGACGCTGTCGGACCGCTCGCTCGGGGTTGCCAGTCTCACTTGTACGTTCGCTTCATGCGCGAGACGGAAGCGACCATTCAGCGGCTGGCCAGCATCGAAATTCTCCCGTAAAGCTTGGCATGCTGATTTATGCTGAACCCTTGGTCGACAGAGCCGCTCTCGGCGCGAGGCCGGCATCTGGATTTCGCACGATCCAGCCGTGACCGTTGCGAAAGTCGAGCGCGATGAGCCAGTCGTGAAAAAAAAGCATTCCGAGATCACCGTCCATAATCATGTCCGCGGTGAACAGATGGTCGACTGGATGTCAACGCCTTGGGGTAACTTGGAAATCTCCCGACTGCGGCCCTTCTGCATCCGCCTGCAAGCCGAACATGGCCGCATTATGCTCTGCGACCAGCACCGTGCCCCCATTTCCTGAATTAAGCTCCATCCATATCGGCCCGCGTGGGCTGGTTACGTCGGCCCTGACAGCAAGAGCCGTGCCCTACTTTCTCCCCCTGGATTGCTGTCGACTATTATTCGCCCGTGTTGCGTTGGAGATTCCGCGCTCGACGCCCGAGAGATTCACGACGCTCGTCTCACCCGTTTCGCCGAGCGCTCTTTGCCGGACGAACGCCGCGAGATCCGCGCCCGGGACGGTGGTGCGTTTGCACGCGCCGTTGACGAAACTGCCATATTGCCGGAGCGCACCGAACGCGAGTGAGTGCGTCCTTCGCGGAGCTGCCGGTGCCTCGTTGGTATCAAGGCCCGCTGCACCTGCGCGGCTATCTTTCGCGCGCTGCTTGTCCTGCGATACGGGGGGTATTATGCAGGACAAATGGCGAGTTCACACTATGGATACGTCATTTAAACAGTTGAAAATAGGACAGTTATCCTGCGATTGACACAATCCAAAAATTGCAGGATAATTTTGCGATGGCAATTAGGATCTTCTCCGACGAGCAAGCGCGCGCACTAGTCAATTTGCGTCAAAAGTACGAGGTCTGGGTCGAAGCCGAACGCGGGCTCGCGAAGCTCCCCTATAATCTTGCGCGCAAGGAGGTGGCAGGGCGCGCCTATCTGTACGAGTTGCTCGACCGCCGGGGCAATGCGAAGAGCCTTGGTCCCTGGTCCGATGAGCAGGCCGCGCGCCTTGACGCTTATAAATATGAGAAGGAGACGCTGAAGGCGCGCAGCGCGACAAGCCGGACTGCGCTTGGCGAGAGCGCCGCGATCGCCCGCGCGGTGCGGGTGCCAATGATCGCCAACGAGGCCGGGCCGATTTTGCGCGAGGCCGACCGGCGCGGTCTTCTCGGCGGCGCCCTGCTCGTCGTCGGCACCAATGCGGTCGCCGCCTATGCGCTCGAGGCCGGTGGCTTCATTCCCGAACTTCCGGACGAGACCGCCGATTTCGATCTTGCGTGGGCCGAGACCGATCCACAGCACAATGCGCAGGTCGTCTGGGACCTGTTGAAAGCGGTCGACCCGACCTTCACGGTCAATACCGAGCGCAGCTTTCAGGCGCGCAACGCCAAAGCCTATGAGGTGGAAATATTGGCAGCGCCCTCGCGAGCGAGAACCATGGCGCGGATCGACAGGCCGCAACCCATACCACTTCCCGAACAGGAATGGCTGCTTGAGGGACGACCCGTCGACCAGGTTCTTATCTGCCGCGACGGTAGCCCCGCGCGCATTGTCGCTCCCGATCCGCGCTGGTTCGCGCTTCAGAAGCTGTGGATGTCGAGACAGGCGAAGCGCAACCCGCTGAAGCGCGGCAAGGACCGCAAACAGGGGTTGCTCCTTCTCGATGCCATCGCCGAGGCCATGCCGCATTATCCCCTCGATGACCGGTTCGAGGCTGGCCTGCCCGCAGAGCTCGCGCCCCATTATTGCGAATGGGCCGATCAACGTTCGAAGGGCGAGGCGCCGCGATGGTAGGATTGCGGCGGGCATATTCGGTCCGCGTGATCGAAACGCTTGCTTCCAGTGCGGCGTTGATGAGAAAGTGACCATGGCCGAAGCATTGAGCAGAACGATGCGCCTCGCGCATCGCGTCAGGAACCGGCGCTGGTTTGGCGACGACCTTTTCCAGCGGCGGAACGCGCCAATTGCGTTCGATGAGTTCGGCTCGCGGCATATAGGCGCGCAGCGCGAGGCGCATCGTTCCGCCAGGGGCGGGCAGCCAGTTGGCAGCCATTGCGCCTTCGGGTCGATCGCGTTGGATCAAGATGACGATACTGCCGTCGGCTTCGCGTACCAGCCCTGGTGTCCGGTCCCCGATCGAATAGCGAGCGAGGGGATTTTCGACGAGATAATAGCGCCCGTCCGCCTGTGCATCATACATGGTCAGCGACCAGAAGGCGTCGGCCGGAACGCCGCCGGGCGGCAAGCGCCAGCGGTAGTTGTTGGCGCCGTTCAGCCGCTCGCCGCTGGCATCGAAGTTCGCATGGAAATACATCGCCTCCTGCTCGCCCAGCGCGGCGATGCCTCCGAGCGCGATCATCGCGCGCAGATGGTCGTTGGTGCCGAAATCGCCGACGCCCCGCGGCTGATAGCTCCAGCCGTTGACGACCAGGTCGCGGAACAGAAAGCCCTGCCGCAGGTCAGCGATACCCGATGGCAGATAGGCCGCCCAAGCGGCGAGGAGGGCGGGCGAGGGCGGCGGCGCTTCGGCGCCGATGCCGAGCGCCGCGAAGCGTTCGGCGCGCACCAGCTGTCCCGCGCCGCCTTTCGACCGTTTGAGCATTTCATTGACCACCGCGAGGAAATTGGCGGCATCGCTCGCTTCGCGTTCCGCGCGCACGTTGAAGCCCCGCGCCGGCGGCCGGTCGGCGGCAACAGTCGCGCTGATCTGTTGCTGCAACGCTTCCGCGGCAGGAAGGTCGTCCGGTCCATCGACGAGAATGCGCGCGAGCATCCAGGCATCGTTGGTGGTCGATTGCACAAGCCGAACGCCATCGGGCACCTTGCCATTCCAATCGGGGCTGACGACCCAGACCCGCCCGCCTTCGCCGCCCGTCGTACGCGTTTCCAGATAGGCGAAATTGTCGGTGAACGCGTCCATGAACGCGACCGAGAAATAGCGATCGCGCATCGTCGGGATCGACACGTCGACCGGCCCACCCGAAAGCTCGAGAAACAGGGAGGAATAAATGGTGTCGTTGTTGGGGGCGGTGACGTTGCGCGAGCGATAATCGGAGAGCTGCGAGCGCTGCTTGATGCGGTTGAGCGTTCCCGGGCCGCCGACGGATTCGGTTAGCGTCTGTTCCATCCGCGCAAATTCGAACAAGGGAAAGGCATAGTTGAAGGCTGCTTGCATGGCGGCATCGCCGGTTCCGGGCTGCGTCATCGCGCGAACGGCAGGCGCGAAAGCCGCGGCGGCGACCGCCAGCGTCGCGGCAAGGCGCAGCAAATGCCGCCGCGCCATCGGCTGGCGATAGGTCTGGATCGTCATCTCTCTCTCCTCAAATCGCGGCGCTGCCGGCTCAGCCGGCTCTTCTTTCGTGCCGGTTCCAAGGGTTCGCGCAGCGTCCGGCGCAGGATCTTGCCCGCTGCATTGCGCGAAATGCTGTCGACTCATCCTGCCGCAGGAGATGAACGCTTCATCGATTTTACGCGCGGCGTGCCAAAATAGCTCGCACAAGCTCACTCAAACTCCGGGCTAAAGGCGGGTATTCTTTAAGAGGCTTACCTGAAAACGATTTCATCAATGCTTTGTGAATTCCCAGTTGGGCCTGCCGCCCCAGCCAGCCGGTGCTGTGCCTCAGCCAAGGGACGGAAAACCCCAGTTTTCTCACTAAGCTGATCAAGGCCGACCCTCGCAGTTGCATCTGAAATCGGGCAGTTCGTCGGCAGCCCGGCTTGTCCGGAAGTCGCCGCGGGGCAGTTCGAGAAACATAGAGGACAACGGCCGCATCGTTGCACGGATACGCTAGTGCAGAGGCTGTCCACGTCATCACGTAACGACCACCACCTGCCTTCCCAAAAAGCCTGATGCGGGCCGGAACATTCGGCCGCGACCCGCAGCAGGGCGGCGGTTATTGGGTGATCGATGCCGTGTCGACACGCGCCATGGCGGCGAGCGCCATCATCAGGGCGAGCGCCGCAAAGGCCATCGTATAGATTGGCTCGCCAGGAAAAAGCGCTTGCATGATCGACCCCATGACTGTGGCGACCAGAAGCTGCGGGATGACGACGAATATGTTGAAGAGACCCATGTAGATGCCGAGCTTTGCCTGTGGCAGGCTCGACGCAAGGATCGCATAGGGCATGGCAAGGACCGAGGCCCAGAAGATACCGATGAAAATTTCACTGAAGATCAGCTGCGTCGGATCTCGCAGCAAAAAGAAACTCGCAAAACCGATCGCGCCGCAGGCCAGCCCCACCATGTGCGTCCGCGCCTGTCCCAGATGGCGCGACAACCACGGCAGCAGCGTCAGAGCGGCAACGGCCGCGACACCGTTATAGATCGCGAACAGCTCGCCTACCCAGTTGCCCGCCGCCTGATAAACCGCACTGGCCGCGTCGGTCGTGCCGAAATGATATTGGGCGACGATCGGCGTGGTATTGATCCACATGATGAACAGCGCAGACCAGCTGAAGAACTGTACCGCCGCGAGCCGCTTCATGAGCGGCGGCATTCCTGCAAAGTCGCCGACGATGCTTGACAGCATGTTCTTTTCATAGCCGCGGCGCGCGAGCGCGATGGCAATCATGCTGGCCAGGCCATAACCGATCAACAGCGTGCCGAGCAGCAGCACCTCGCGCAGCAGCGCAAATTCGAGCTGGATCAGGATGACTGCCAGCCCGGCGGCAATCCAGCCAACGTTGCCGATGTGGCTGCGCGACGCCAGCGCGGGCCCGGTCGGAGCATCGTCTGCATTCGCGGGTTCGAACACAGCCATCTGCGCAGGGGTATATTCGCTGGTCGAAACGACGGTCCACAACACAGCGAGGAACAGGGCCAGTCCGCCAAACCAGAAAGCATAGCGAACCGTATCGGGAATCTGCCCCGGTGGCGCGACATTGGCGACGCCTGCCGCCTCCATCAGCGCCGGGAACAACGAGCCGACGACCGCACCGGCACCGATGAAGGCGGTCTGCACCGCATAACCGATGCTGTGCTGATCCTTGCGCAGCATATCGCCGACGAACGCCCGGAAGGGCTCCATCGAAATGTTGAGCGATGCGTCGAGAACCCACAGCATCATTGCCGCAAACCAGATGGACGGGCTTTCGGGCATGAGGAACAGCGCGATCGTCGCGAGCATGGCGCCGGCAAGGAAATAGGGGCGCCGCCGACCAAGGCGGCCGAGCCAGGTACGGTCGCTCATGTGGCCGATGATCGGCTGGACGAGCAACCCGGTCAGCGGTGCCGCGACCCACAGTCCGGGCAATTTCTCGATATCCTCGCCCAACGATTGGAAAATGCGACTCATGTTCGCATTTTGCAGCGCGAAACCAATCTGGATGCCGAAAAAGCCGAAACTGACGTTCCACATGCCGGCGAAACCCTGCCGCGGCTTTTCCATCATCTCTCTCCCATGGCCGCTGACGGCTGTTGTCGGCAAGACGTGTTGCAGCGGGTGGCGTGCGGGGCAAGCGCGCGGCAACCACGTATACGAATACGTTGACTAAACTGCTGTGCTTTGTCGCCTGATCAACCGGGCGGGCAACATGCGTTGCTCGACCGGTCGCCCGTCGATGCTGGCGAGAAGAGCATCGACAAGGAGCGTCCCTGCGCCCTTCATGTCCTGCATGACCGTCGTGAGCGTCGGTGAGGTCAGGCCAGCGGCGGGAATGTCGTCGAAGCCGATGATCGCGACATCCTGCGGGAGTTTCAGCCCTGCTTCGGAGAGTGCGCGCATTGCGCCGATCGCGATCAGGTCGCTTGCCGCGAAGATCGCGTCGAATCGCTTTCTGCCAGCGAGCAACGACTGCGCCGCGGCATAGCCCGATGCCTCCGAGGATATCGCGTCGCGTTGAAGCGCGGCATCTGGCACGATGTCGGCGGCACGAAGCGCACGGCACAGACCGGTGTAGCGGTCCTGGAATTCGGGCGCATGGTCCGACGCATCGCCGAGGAAGGCGATCGCCCGGCGGCCTATTTCCACCAAGTGTGCTCCCGCCTGTTCGCCCGCGCCGACATTGTCCGACCCGACCGTCAACCCGATCCCATCGCTCGACACCGAGCCCCAGCGAACGAAATTAGTGCCCATCTCGACCAGATGCTCGAGCTTGCTGAGATACAGCTGATAGTCGCCATAGCCGAGCAGGATGATCCCGTCCGACCGGTGGCTGTCCTGATAGGCGACGTGCCAGTCGTTGTGCATCTGCTGAAAACTGATGAGCAAGTCATATCCGCGCAGCGCACATTCGCGGGTGATGGATCCCAGCATCGACAGGAAGAAGGGGTTGATCATCGATTCGTCAGGCGTCGGATCTTCAAAGAAGAGCAGCGCGAGCGTGTGGGTGCGTTGCGAGCGCAGGCTCGACGCATTCTTGTCGACCATGTAATTCAGTTCGCGTGCGATGCGTTCGATATTGGCCCGGGTCGCAGCGCTGACCGATTTGCTGCCGCGCAGTGCGCGCGAGACCGTCGGCTGCGAGACGCCGGCAAGATAGGCGATGTCGAAACTCGTCGGCTTGACGGAGGGTGGTCGGCCCATGCTGTTCTCCCGGTCGCGGCGCCCTTATCGTTGGTCGCTCAGCGCGTACAAAGTAACCGGCGACCGCGGTCCTGCCAAGATTTTGCAAGTCCCATCGCGCTTCGAACAGCCGCTGTGGCATTTGGGCGACACGTCGGGAATGCGCATATTATGCGTATACGTATACCCTATGGCCCTCGCAGCCGATTGGCCTCAATTGCGAGGGCGAAAGATGGGATCATCCCACGCATCGGAGAGGATAGTCGCGGCTGGCAGCCGCTTCCCCTGATGCTGGGCGCGCGAACCCGTCGAAGCCAGGGGAGCATAGATGACAAACAACAAAAGCCTTCGCCGCGGCGGCAGTGCCCTCGCACTTGGCCTCGCCTCGATTGTCTTCGCGCCGGGCGTCGCCTTGGCACAGGATACCGGCGCTTCGTCTGCGGACGATTCGAGCGGCGAGGGCGAGATCGTGGTCACCGGCTTCAGCGCCAGCCTGCAAAGCGCCGTCAATGCCAAGAAGAACCGCGACCAGGTGGTCGAATCGATTTCGGCCGAGGATATCGGCAAGCTGCCCGACGCCTCGATCGCCGAATCGATCGCTCGTTTGCCGGGCCTGACATCGCAGCGCGTATCGGGGCGCTCGAACGCGATCTCGATCCGCGGTTTCGCTCCCGACTTCTCGACCACGCTGCTCAACGGCCGCGAACAGACCTCGACCGGCGACAACCGCGCGGTCGAATATGACCAGTATCCGAGCGAAGTCATCAATCAGGTGCTCGTCTACAAGACCCCGATGGCGTCGATCGTCGGGCAGGGGCTTTCGGGTACCGTCGACCTGCGCACGATCCGTCCGCTCGACTATGGCAAGCGCGTCATCTCGGTCGGCGGGCGCGGCAGCTGGGCCGAAATCGGCAAGCTGAACGCCGGGTCGAAGAAATATGGCTACCGCGTCCACGGGGTGTACGTCGACCAGTTCGCGAACGACACGCTGGGGATCGCATTGTCGGCGAGCTATGTCGACGAACCCTATCAGATCCAGGAATTCAACGCTTGGGGCTATGCCGGCGACGGTACCGCGGCGAACCCGGTCGTCATCGGCGGGTCGAAAAGCTACGCGACCTCGACCCAGCTGACGCGGCTTGGCCTGCAGGGCACGGTGCAGTGGCGGCCGAGCCCCAATTTCACCTCGACGATCGATGCCTTCTATTCGGACTTCAAGGACGACCAGATCAAGCGCGGCATCGAGCTGCCCCTCGCCTTCGGCGGCGCCGGGGTCAATGTCACCGACGTCGACAGCAGCGGCCAATATGTCTTCGCGCGGTCGGGCACCTTCACCAATGTCGAGGGGGTCGTGCGCAACGACGTCTTCGAACGGCAGGCAAAGCTCTACAGCTTCGGCTGGAACAACCGCTGGGAAGGCGACAACGGCTGGAACGTCACCGCCGATATCAGCCTGTCGAAGACCGACCGCAACGAACTGATCCTCGAAAGCAATGCCGGCACCGGGCGCGGCGCGGGCGTCGGCGCGACCGATACGATCGGCTTCAGCAGCGACCGCAACGGCACCGTGTTCAGCCCCGGCCTGAACTATGGCGACTATGATCTGATCCAGCTCACCAGCCCGCTCGGCTGGGGCGGCGACCAGACCGGTGTCGACGGTACGCGCATCCGCGGCGGCCAGGACGGCTATTACAACAACCGCATCATCAAGGACGAACTCTGGCAATATCGCGTCGAAGTCGAACGCGAGCTCGACGGCTTCCTGAAATCGGTGCAGTTCGGCGTGAACTATACCGATCGCAGCAAGAGCCTGGTTCCCGACGAAGCCTTTGTCGGTCTCGTCGCCAACACCGACGGCCTGACCAGCGTGTCGATCCCCGAACAATATCGCCTCGGCACGACCAACCTGTCCTACCTCGGGCTGGGCCCCGTCGTCAGCTACGACCCGCGCGACCTGCTCGCGGCCGGCATCTACCAGCTGGTCGCCAATCCCTATGGCGACGTCGTGGTCAAATCCTACGACGTGTCCGAAAAGTTGATGACCACCTATCTCCAGGCCAACATCGACCAGGAAATGGGTTCGTCGGTGCTGACCGGGAATGTCGGCGTGCAGGCGATTTTCACCGACCAGAACTCGAACGGTGCGAGCGCCGCCTATATCGGCCAGAATGCGAACGGTTCGCCGAACATCCAGGGCATCCCGCAGCGTGCGAGCACCGACTATGTCGATGTGCTGCCCAGCCTGAACCTGTCGCTGCGCACCGCCAGCGATTTCGTGGTCCGCTTCAGCCTGGCGCGCGAGATCATCCGTCCGCGCCTCGACGACATGCGCGCGTCGCTGAAATATGGCACGACGATCGGCGACGTCGGCAACGGCGTCTGCCCCGTCGGCCGCCAGTGCGCCGTCGTCCGCGGCGACGCGGGCAACCCGGACCTGCGTCCGTGGCGCGCCAATGCCGCCGACCTGACGTTCGAGAAATATTTCGGGTCGAAGGGTTATCTGGCGGTGCAGCTCTTCTACAAGGATCTGAAGAGCTATATCTACAATCAGGACGTCGCTTTCGATTTCACCGGCTATCCGATCCAGGATCCGGGCCTCGACGTGAACGGCAATCCGATCATCGTGAACTATCTGGGCACCGCGAACGTCCCGATCAACGGCAAGGGCGGCAAGCTTTACGGCGTCGAACTGGCGGGTACCTTGCCCCTTGGTGAGCTGGTATCGGCGCTCGACGGTTTCGGCGTGACGGGCGGTGCGTCCTATACGAAGACCAAGATCCAGCCGACGCCGGGTGCGCCGGCCCAGGATATTCCCGGCTATTCGAAATGGGTCGCCAACGGCACAGCGTATTTCGAGAAATGGGGCTTCAACGCTCGCGTCAGCGCGCGCTACCGGTCGAGCTTCATCGGCGAGCTGTCGGGCTTCGGCGGCAATCGTGTCCGTCGCCGCGCCCGCGCCGAGACGATCGTCGATGCCCAAATCGGCTATGACTTCCAGCCGGGCAGCGCGCTCGAGGGGCTGTCGCTCTTCATTCAGGGCCAGAATCTGACGAACGAGCCCTTCGTCACCGACGATCCGCGCGATAGCCGGGCGGTGATCGACTATCAGGTCTATGGCAGCCGCTACCTCGCGGGCGCTTCGTTCAAATTCTGAACCCTCCCTGACGGGGGCGGCCGGGTCGCGCCGCCCCCGTCCTCTTGTTGCGCTACAGGGCAGAGGCTGATCTTATGTCCCCCATGCGGCTAGTTATCATCGGCGGAGGCACGGCAGGCTGGATGGCGGCCGCCTGCTTGCGCCGCTTTTTGCCGGCGGGCTGGTCGGTGTCGCTCGTCGAATCGGACGCGATCGGCGCCGTCGGCGTCGGCGAGGCGACGATCCCGCAGATCCGTCTGTTCAACGCCGCACTCGGCATCGACGAGGATGAGTTTCTTGCCGCGACGCAGGGCACGATCAAGCTCGGCATCGAATTCAACGGCTGGACGCGGCCCGGTCATCGCTACATGCACGCCTTCGGCGCGGTCGGGCGCGGGCTCGGCCTGCTTGAGTTCCATCACTATTGGTTGCGCGCGCGGGCGGCCGGGGTGGCCGAAACGCTCGACCATTATTCTCTCAACGAGCGGGCCGCGTACGCGCGGCGAATGCAGCGCGGCGCGCCGCGCACATCGCCGCATCTGCTCGAGATGCCCTATGCATTCCATTTCGACGCCGCGCTCTACGCTGCCTTTCTGCGCCGCCGCGCTGAAGTGAGCGGTGTCGAGCGGATTGAGGGGAAAGTTGTCGATGTCCGTCTGAATGGCGAGACCGGCGATGTCACCGGCGTCGCGTGCGATGACGGGCGGTCTGTCGAGGGCGATTTCTTCATCGACTGTTCGGGTTTCCGGGGCTTGCTGATCGAGGACGCGCTCGAAACCGGATATGAGGACTGGTCGCACTGGCTTCTCAACAATCGCGCGGTGGCGGTGCCGTGCGCGCACGGCGCCACGCCGCAGCTGCCGTGGACCGGCGCGACGACGCGCGACGCGGGTTGGCAGTGGCGTATCCCGCTGCAGCACCGGATCGGCAATGGTTATGTCTATTCTTCGGACCATGTAACGGACGACGAGGCCGTCGCGACCCTGCTTGCCAATCTCGACGGACCCGCGCAGGCGGAACCGAACCGGCTGCGCTTCGTCAGCGGCAAGCGGCGCCGGATGTGGAACCGCAATGTCGTCGCGCTTGGCCTGGCCAGCGGCTTCATGGAGCCGCTCGAATCGACGAGCATCCATCTGGTGCAGGCCGGCATTTCGCGGCTGCTCAAGATGTTGCCATCGGGCGCTGCCGACCCCGCCGTCGCCGCCGAGTTCAACCGGCAGAGCGACTTCGAGTGGGAGCGTATCCGCGACTTCATCATCCTGCATTTCAAGGCGACCGAACGCCGCGACACGGCCTATTGGCGCGACCGGGCAGAGATGCCGGTTCCCGACACGCTTGCGGCGAAGATCGAGCTGTTCCGCGCGCAGGGGCTCATCTTCCGCGAGCATGAGGAGCTGTTCACCGAATCGGGCTGGCTGCAAGTGCTGGTGGGGCAGGGGATTGCGCCGCGCGCGTGGCATCCGCTCGCCGATGGGATCGGCGCCGACGACCTCGCGCGCTATATGGCCGGCGTCGCGGCGATGGTCGAAGCGGAGGTCGCGCAAATGGCGAGCTATGACGATTTCCTTGCGGCGACCTCGCGCGCGGCGGTGGCGGCGTGATCCGCGGGCTCGCCGCGCTTGCGCTGATGTTGGCGCCGCTTCCGGTGCTGGCGCAGGCCGGCCTCGCCGACGTCCGCGCGCGTCCCGCGACCGAAGAAGTGATCTATTTCGTCCTGCCCGACCGGTTCGAGAATGGCGACCCGCGCAACGATCGCGGCGGACTGACGGGCGACCGGCTCGCAACCGGTTACGATCCGTCGGCCAAGGGCTTCTACCACGGTGGCGATCTTGCCGGGCTGACGAAGCGGCTCGACTATATCCAGGGGATGGGCGCGACCGCGATCTGGTTCGCCCCCATCTTCAAGAACAAGCCGGTGCAGGGACCCAAGGGCGACGAAAGCGCTGGTTATCACGGCTATTGGGTGACCGATTTCACGCGCGTCGATCCGCACTTCGGGACCAATGACGAATTCCGGGCCTTCGTCGACGCGGCGCACGCGCGCGGGATGAAGGTCTATATGGACATCATCACCAACCACACCGCCGACGTCATTCGCTACACCGAAGGCGACGGGACGGGGTATCGCTATCGCAGCCTTGCCGATTATCCCTTTTCACGGCGCGGCGGTGCCGGCGGCGCGGCGATCAATCGGGGTTTCGTCGGCGACGGTGATCGCTCGCCCGAAAACTGGGCAAAGCTGACCGATCCATCGTTCGCCTATACGCCCGTCGTGCCGCAGGGCGAGGAAAAGGCCAAGGTGCCGGCGTGGCTGAACGACCCGATCTATTATCATAATCGCGGCAACAGCGACTGGGTTGGCGAGTCTGCGCTCTATGGCGATTTTGCAGGGCTAGACGATCTCGCGACCGAGGATCCGAAGGTCGTGCAGGGCTTCATCGACATCTATGGCCGCTGGATCGACGCGTTCGGGATCGACGGATTCCGCATCGACACCGCGAAGCATGTGAACCCCGAATTCTGGCAGGCCTTCGTGCCCGCGATGCTGGCGCGGGCGAAAGCGCGGGGGATTCCGAATTTCCACATCTTCGGGGAAGTCTATAACGACGCGGTCGACCCCGGATCGCTGGCGCGCCACACGCGCGTCGCCGGATTGCCAGCGGTGCTCGACTTCAGCTTTGCGCGCGCGGTGATCGATGCGGTCGGCGGAACAACCGGAACCGCCGTGTTCGAACGGCTGTTCGATGGCGATGTGCTGTACAAGGGCGGGCCGGCCGCGGCGCTGCAACTCCCGACCTTCCTCGGCAACCACGACATGGGCCGCTTCGCGATGTTCGTGAAGCAGGCAAACCCCGGTGCGAGCGCCGACGACCTGCTGAAGCGCGTGATGCTGGGCCATGCCATGCTGCTGACGCTGCGCGGTGTCCCGACGATCTATTATGGCGACGAGCAGGGCTTCGTGTCCGACGGGGGCGACCAGCTCGCGCGCGAGGACATGTTCGCCTCGACGGTCGACGTCTATAACGACAACGATCTGATCGGCACCGATGCGACCACGGCGTCGGCCAATTTCGACCCGGCGCATCCGCTCTACCGCGAGATCGCGGCGCTTTCGGCTATCCGCCGCAAGACGCCCGCGCTGCTGCACGGGACGACGAAGCTGCGCGCCATTTCGGAAAAGCCGGGCTTGCTCGCGGTCTCGCGGTTCGATCCCGACTCCGGCCGCGAAGTGCTACTGGCGTTCAATACGTCTGCAACGCCCGTCTCGGCCAATATTGCCATCGACATGAAAAGCGCGGCCTTTACGTCGCTCCTTGGCGACTGCCCGGCGCACGCCGCCGCACCGGGCAGCCTGTCCCTCACTCTCCCCGCCTTCGGCACCGCCATATGCCAGGCCAACGAATAAGCGGAAAAACGACGCGTGACGACGAACCATAGCCTTGCCAAACAACCGCACGCCGTCGCCGACGCCGAGCTGCCGTGGTGGAAGGGCGCGGCGATCTACCAGATTTATCCGCGCAGCTTTGCCGATTCAAACGGCGACGGGATCGGCGATCTGGCCGGCATCACCGCGCGGCTCGATTATGTTGCCTCGCTGGGTGTCGACGCAATCTGGCTGTCGCCCTTCTATCCCTCGCCAATGGACGATTTCGGATACGACATTGCCGATTATTACGGCGTCGATCCGATCTTCGGGACGCTCGACGATTTCGACGCGCTCGTCGCGCGCGCGCACGCGCTGGGTCTGAAGGTGACGACCGACCTTGTCTTTGCACACACGTCGGACCGGCACGACTGGTTCGCGACCAGCCGCGCGAGCAGGGATAATGCGATGGCCGACTGGTATGTCTGGGCCGATGCGAAGCCCGACGGCTCGCCGCCGACTAATTGGCAGTCGGTGTTCGGCGGTCCGGCATGGACGTGGGACGCGCGGCGCGGCCAATATTATATGCACAATTTCCTGGGGACCCAGCCGCAGCTCAACGTCCACAACCGAGCGGTGCAGGATGCGTTGCTGAACGTGGTCCGCTTCTGGCTCGACCGCGGCGTCGACGGGTTCCGCATCGACGCGATCAATTTTGCGATGCACGATCCCGAATTGCGCGACAATCCGCCGGCGCCGCCGTCGAACAAGGTCCGCACCCGGCCGTTCGATTTTCAGCTGAAAATCTACAACCAGTCGCATCCCGACATCCCGCTGTTCCTCGAACGCATTCGCGCGCTGACCGACGAATATGGCGGCAGCTTCACCGTCGCCGAGGTTGGCGGCGACGATGCGGTGCGCGAGATGAAGCTGTTCACCGCGGGCGACCGGCGCCTGAACAGCGCCTATGGTTTCGACTTCCTCTACGCCGACCGGCTGACGCCGAAGCTCGTTCGCGAAGCTGCCGAGCAATGGCCCGACGCGCCGGGTATCGGCTGGCCGAGCTGGGCCTTTGAAAACCACGACGCGCCGCGCGCGGTGTCGCGCTGGACGCCCGCCGGCGTCGATGCCGCCGCCTATTCGCGCATGAAGATGGCGCTGCTGTGTGCGCTGCGCGGCAACATCATCATCTATAATGGCGAGGAACTGGGGCTCGATCAGGTCGATATCCCGTTCGAGATGGTCAAGGATCCCGAAGCGCTGAAGAACTGGCCGCTGACCCTGTCGCGCGACGGCGCGCGGACGCCGTTGCCGTGGGCGGGGGATGCGGCGCATGCCGGATTTTCGTCCGCCAGTCCGTGGCTGCCGCTGGGTGACGCGCACGCCGGCCTCGCGGTGGACCGGCAGGATAGCGACCCCGCGTCGCTGCTCAACCTGACGCGGCGGCTCGTCGCGCTGCGGGCAGCGCATCCCGCGCTCCGTCACGGCCGCGACGGCGACTGGGTAGCCGAAGGCGACCTGCTGGTCTTCGACCGCGTGACCGGAGGCGAAACGATCCGCTGCCTCTTCAACCTCGGCGGGGAGTCCATTGACATTGCCGCGCAGCATCGCGGCGGAACGCCGATCGTGGCGATCAATGGGGCCGACGCCGACACCTTGCCGCCTTGCGGTGCCCTCTGGATCCGGATCGAACATTGATGTCCATGCTTCGCCTTGCCCCGCTCGCGCTTCTCGCCGCGTCACCCGCCGTCGCGCAGGAGGCGCCCGCGTCGGTCACCGCAACCTCGCCCGACGGTAGCCTGGTGCTGACCGTCGCGACCGACAACGATCAGCGGCCGACCTGGTCGCTGTCGCGCAAGGGGCAATTGCTGTTCGCGCCGTCGAAGCTCGGCTTCCTGCTCACCGACGGGATCGGCCTCCAGCGCGGCTTCGCGATCGATGGCATCGAGCGCGCGAGCGCTGACAGCCGCTGGGAACAGCCTTGGGGCGAACGCCGCTTCGTGCGCGACCACCACAACGAACTGCTCGTTCGCCTGCGCCAGAACGAAAGCTGGGGCGGCCATGCGATGAACGTCCGCTTCCGCCTGTTCGACGACGGCATCGGCTTTCGCTACGAGCTCCCCGAGCAGGCGGGGCTCAAGACCGCGAAGATTGCCGACGAAATCACCGAGTTCGACCTGGTGCCCAAGGGCACTGCGTGGTGGATCACCGCCGGCGAGTGGAACCGGTACGAGCAAATCTATCAAAAGACGCCGGTCGATGCCGTCGCCACCGCGCACACCCCGATGACCGTGCGGCTCGACGACGGGACGCATCTGTCGTTCCACGAGGCAGCGCTCGTCGACTATTCGGGGATGTGGCTGAAGCGCGCCGAAGGGCAGAAATTCCGCGCCACGCTGGCACCCTCGTCGAAGGGGCCGCGCGTCGTGCGCGACCTGCCGTTCGCGACGCCATGGCGCACGATCCGCATTGCGGACAGCGCGGCGGGGCTGGTCGAAAGCGACCTCGAGCTCAATCTCAACGAACCGAACAAGCTGGGCGATGTCAGCTGGTTCAAGCCGATGAAATATGTCGGCATCTGGTGGGGCATGATCCGCGGCGATTGGACCTGGGCCGAGGGGCCGAAGCATGGCGCGACAACCGAGCGCACGAAAGCGACGATCGATTTCGCAGCCAAGCACGGCTTCGGCGGCGTGCTGGTCGAGGGCTGGAACAAGGGCTGGAACGGCAACTGGTTCGGCCACGGCGACGAGTTCAGCTTTACCGAGGCGACTCCCGATTTCGACCTGAAGGCGGTTACCGACTATGCCCGCGCTAAGCATGTCCAGCTGATCGGACACCATGAAACCGGCGGGAATATCAAGGTTTACGAGGCGCAGCTCGACGATGCGATGAAGCTGTACGGCCGGCTCGGCGTCGGGACGGTCAAGACCGGCTATGTCGCCGACGCGGGCGGCATCATCGCGCCGGGCGACACCGCCGACAGCGTTGCGATGGAGTGGCACGACGGCCAGCGCCAAGTGCAGCATCATCTGAAGGTCGTCCAGACCGCCGCCAAATATCATGTGGCGGTCGATCCGCACGAGCCGGTGAAGGACACCGGCCTTCGCCGCACCTATCCCAACTGGGTCGCACGCGAAGGCGCCCGGGGCATGGAATATAATGCCTGGGGCGCCTTCGCAAACGGCCCCGATCACGAACCGACGCTCGTCTATACGCGGATGCTGTCGGGGCCGATGGACTTCACGCCAGGGGTCCTCAGTCTCGAGGGTGCGAACCATGCGCCGCTGGCTTCGACGCTGGCGAAGCAGCTCGGCCTCTATCTCGCCATCTATTCGCCGATCCAGATGGCGGCCGATTTCCCCGAAACGCTGGAGAAGTTTCCGCGCGAGCTCGATTTCATCTCGACAGTGCCGGCCGACTGGTCGGAAAGCCACCTGATCGCGGGCGAGGTCGGGGATTATGCTATTTTCGCGCGCAAGGACCGCAACAGTGCTGACTGGTATGTTGGCGGCGTCAACGATGCGACGGCGCGGACGTTGACGCTGCGCTTCGACTTTCTGGAACCGGGCAGAACCTACGTCGCGACGATTTATAAGGACGGCGACGGCGCCACTTATCTGACCGATGCGCGGCACAGCATCGCATACGACAGGATCAAGGTGAAAAAGGGTGATAGCTATACCCTGTGGCTCGCGCCCGGCGGCGGCGCCGCCATGCGCCTTGCCGCGGGTAAATGATACGCGTCCTGATTATGGCCGACCCTACGGATCGCGATAACGACATCACCTATCGTCGATAGGACTATTTTGGAGAAGCAGGATGGCCCATACGCCCGCCCCGACCAGCGCCGGGGATGCAGGAACGGAAGCTTATGTCGACGCACCGGAGCTGCGGCTGTTCGTGATGGGGCTGTTCTTCATCTTCGGGGGGATCACGTCTCTGAACGACGTGATCATTCCGAAGCTGAAGGAGCTATTCACTCTCAACTACACGCAGGCAATGCTCGTACAGTTCTGCTTCTTCACCGCCTATTTGCTCATCGGGATACCGGGGGCGAAGCTTGTCAAGAAGATCGGCTATATGCGCGGTGCGGTCGCGGGCCTGCTTACGATGATGGTAGGCTGTCTCCTGTTCATTCCGGCATCGCAGAATGCGACCTATGGCCTGTTCCTGCTTGCGCTGTTTGTCCTCGCGAGCGGGGTGGTTATCGTGCAGGTCGTTGCCAATCCGCTGATCTCGCTGCTTGGTAAGCCTGAGACAGCGCACAGCCGCCTGACCTTCGCACAGGCGTTCAACTCGCTGGGTACCACGCTGTTCCCGGTCGCAGGGTCGACGCTTATCCTCGGCGGTCTGGCAAAAGTGAGCGCCGATCAGCTATCGGGCGCCGAGCTCGACGCCTATCGCACTTCCGAAAGCCTCGCGATTGTGCATGGCTATCTCGGCATTGCGGTCGCGCTTGCGGTCGTGGCGGCGACCGTGTGGATGTTCCGCAAGCGCCTGAAGGGCGAGCGGCATGAGGCGAGTGCCGCGCTTGCGGGTTTTGACCTGCTAAGGCGTCCGCGTTTCGGCTTCGGCGCTCTCTGCATCTTCCTATATGTTGGCGCTGAAGTGTCGATCGGGTCGTTGATAGTCAGCTACCTGATGCAGGGGCACGTCCTGGCCCTGCAGGAACAGGCGGCGGGCAAGCTCATCGGACTCTATTGGGGCGGCGCGATGGCTGGGCGTTTCATCGGATCGGCAGTGATGCGCGTCATCAGTCCGGGCAAGCTGCTCGCCTGGGTCGCGGTCGGCGCGATCGCGCTGATCCTTGTCTCCACCAGCACGACCGGTGCTCTGTCGGGCTACAGCCTGCTTGCCATAGGCCTGATGAACGCGATCATGTTCCCGACGATCTTCAGCCTCGCTTCCGAAAAGCTCGGTCCCCGCGCTGCCGACGGGTCAGGGATCATCAATATCGCGATCTTTGGAGGTGCCGTGGTCCCGCTCGCGACCGGTGCAATCGCGGACCTCACCGGGCATCTTGGGCTCGCGCTGCTCCTTCCCGCCGCTTGCTATGCCGTCATCGCTGCCTTCGGCCACTATGCTCGGCGGCCGGCATGACGGCATCGCATTTGCCGGGGCAAAAGCTGACTGTCCGAAATCGGCCAAACTAGGTCCGCAGCCGGTACCCCACGGCCAGTTCGTTGACGATCCGCTTCGGTTGCGACGGATCTTCTTCCAGTTTCTGGCGCAGTCCGCGGACGACGATCCGCAGATATTCCACGCGATCGGCCTGGGCCGGACCCCACACCGAGGTCAGCAATTGGGTGTGGCTCAGGACGCGGTCGGGGCGGCGCGCAAGTTCGGCCAGGACGCCATATTCCTTCGGGGTCAGATGAACCTCCTCGGCGCCGCGAAAGACGCGGCGGTGCGCAAGGTCTATTCGCAGCGCGCCCGCCTCGACAACGGTGGGTTCCTCGCCGGACGCGGACGCGCGCTGGTGGCGCAGCGCCGTGCGGATCCGGGCGAGCAATTCCTCGGTATCGAAGGGCTTGGTGACATAGTCGTCGGCGCCCAGATCCAGCGCCGTCACCTTCTCGACACTGTTTTCGCGCGCCGATACGACGATCAGCGTGGCGTTCGAGCGCAGCCGCAGCGGCTCGATCAATTCCAGCCCGTCACGATCGGGCAGGCCGAGATCGAGCAGCACGACATCGGGCCGTTCGATGTCGAACAGGGCGATCGCCTGCCTGGCGCTGTCGGCTTCGATCACCTGATGACCGGCGCGCTGCAGCGTGGCCTGCAGCAGCCGCCGGATATGGGCATCGTCCTCGATGATCAGGATTTTTGCCGGGGGCACCATCCGGCCAGCCTATTTCGTCGGGAAGCGCGCGTCGAGTGCCCGATTGAGCATCAGCACGTTGACGCGCCTTTCGCCAAGGATGCCTGCGAGCGGGTGTTCGACAGATGCCTCGACCAGTGACCGGAGGCTGGCGTCGTCGATGCCGCGCGCTTTCGCCACGCGCGCAATCTGGAAAAAAGCCGCCTCGGGGCTGATGTGGGGGTCCAGCCCCGAGGCGGAGGTCGTCACCAGGTCGGGCGGGACAGGGCGGCCCGGTGCCGTTGCAGTGAGCGCCTTGACGTCGGCGGCGACGCGATCCGCAAGCGCTTTGCTCGCCGGACCGAGATTCGACCCCGAGGAAGCGGCGGCATCATAACCAACGGCGCCGGCGGCCGAGGGGCGCCCGTGGAAATAGGCGTCGGCCAGGAATCGCTGGCCGATCAGCTTCGACCCCACGATCTTTGAACCGTCGCGGACGAGGCTGCCATTGGCTTGCTCCGGAAAGACGAGCTGGCCCATAGCCGTCAGCGCAAGCGGATAGGCCAGCCCGAGGAGGAGAGCGAAAAGCGCGGTCAACACGAGCGCGGGACGAAGGGCGGATTTGAGTTCGGAAAGCATGGAATTGTCCTTACGCAAGCTGGAGGCCGGACACGGCGAGGTCGATCAGCTTGATGCCGACGAATGGCGCGACCAGTCCGCCTAGGCCGAAGATCGAAAGATTGCGCGCGAGCAACGGGCCGGCAGGCATCGGCCGGTAGCGCACGCCCTTGAGCGCAAGCGGGACGAGGCACGGAATGATCAAGGCGTTGAAGATGATCGCCGACAGTACCGCGCTTTCGGGCGTGGCAAGGCGCATGACGTTGAGAACGCCGAGCTCAGGATAGAGAAAGACGAAGATCGCCGGGATGATCGCAAAATATTTGGCGACATCGTTAGCGACCGAAAAGGTCGTCAGCGCGCCGCGCGTCATCAGCAATTGCTTGCCCAGGCCCACAACCTCGATCAGCTTGGTCGGATCACTGTCGAGATCGACCATATTGCCCGCCTCGCGCGCCGCCTGCGTGCCGGTGTTCATCGCGACGCCGACATCGGCCTGCGCCAGCGCGGGGGCGTCGTTGGTGCCGTCGCCGCACATGGCAACGAGCCGTCCCTCGGCCTGCTCGCGGCGAATGAGGGCAAGCTTGTCCTCGGGCGTCGCTTCGGCCAGGAAATCGTCCACCCCGGCTTCGGCGGCGATCGCCGCGGCCGTCAGCGGGTTGTCGCCCGTAATCATGACGGTGCGGATTCCCATTTTGCGCAATTCGCCGAAGCGTTCGCGAACGCCCGCCTTCACGACGTCCTTCAGGTGGATGGCGCCGAGCAGACGTCCGTCCCTGACCACCGCGAGCGGCGTGCCGCCGGCGCGCGCAACTTCGTCCGTTATGCGGCGCAACTCCTGCGCGGCAGGCGAGGATACGGTGTCGGGGTGAGCCTTGAAGATCGAATCGACCGCGCCCTTGTGGATCGTCACCTCGGCGACCGTGACCCCCGAAAGGCGCGTTTGCGCGGTGAAGGGGATGACGTCGGACCCGACCGGAAGCGCCACCACGCGGATCGCATAGCGTTCGCGCGCAAGCGTCACGATCGAACGGCCCTCGGGGGTTTCGTCGGCCAGGCTGGCGAGTAGTGCGGCCTCCGCCAGAGTCTCGTCATCGACGCCCGCCAGCGCGCGGAACTCGCTGGCCTGGCGGTCGCCGATCGTGATCGTGCCGGTCTTGTCGAGCAGGAGAACATCGACATCGCCTGCGGCCTCGACGGCCCGGCCCGACTTGGCCAGCACGTTGAAGCGCACAAGGCGGTCCATTCCGGCAATCCCGATGGCGGAGAGCAGTGCCGCAATGGTCGTCGGGATCAGCGTGATGAGCAGGGCCGCGAGCAACGCGACCGGGATCGATCCGTCGGCATAGGACGCGAAGCCCGGAATGGTCGCGACGGCGATCAGGAAGATGATGGTCAGCCCGACGAGCAGGATCGTCAGCGCAATCTCGTTGGGCGTCTTGCGCCGCTCGGCGCCTTCGACGAGTGCGATCATGCGGTCGAGAAAACCCTGGCCCGGCTCGGCAGTGACGCGCACCTTGACGCGGTCGGAGATGACGCGCGTGCCGGCTGTCACGGCGCTACGATCGCCGCCGGCCTCGCGGATCACGGGGGCGCTTTCGCCGGTGATCGCCGCTTCGTTGACCGATGCGACGCCTTCGATCACCTCGCCGTCGGCGGGGATGAGGTCGCCCGTCTCGACCAGCACGATCTCGCCCTTTTCGAGCTGGCTTGCGGCGACGATTTCATAAGTCTCGCCGACGCCGAGCATCAGCTTGGCGCGCAACTCGGCTTTCGTTGCGCGAAGCGAGGCCGCCTGGGCACGCCCGCGTCCCTCGGCCAGGGCTTCGGCAAAGGTGCCGAAAAGCACGGTGAGCCAGAGCCAGGCGACGAGCTGGATTTCGAAACCCAGCGACAGGCCGGGGTCGCCGAGCGCGAGCAGCACCGTCAGGAGCAGGGCAACGCAGGCGGTGGTGAACATCACCGGGTTGCGCATCAGCTCGCGCGGATTGAGCTTCCTTACCGCATCACGCATCGCCGGAACGACCAGTGCGGGGCTGAACATCGAGGTTGGAGTCGTCATGTTGCTGATCCCTCAGAAGCGCTGGCCGGCCATCATCGAGAGATGATCGGCGACGGGACCTAGCGCGAGGCTGGGAAGGAAGGTGAGGCCGCCCATGATCAGGATGATCCCGATCAGCAGGCCGATCCACAGCCCCCCGGTGGTGGGGAAAGAGCCGCTGGTAGCGGGGGTGTGGCGCTTTGCGGCAAGGCTGCCCCCGATGGCGAGCACCGGCACGATCACGAAGAACCGGCCAAGCCACATCGCGATCCCGATCATAGCATTGTAAAAGGGAGTGCCCGCGCTCAGGCCCGCAAAGGCCGAGCCATTGTTACCGGCCCCCGAGCTGAACGCGTAGAGAATCTCCGAGAAGCCGTGCGGCCCCTTGTTGAGCGGCCCGGCAAGCCCCACGGGGAGCACGCTGGCAATGGCGGTGAAGCCGAGGATGACCAGCGGCAGGATCGCAATGGCTAGGACCGCGAGCTTGACCTCGCGCGCCTCGATCTTCTTGCCGACATATTCGGGTGTGCGCCCCACCATGAGGCCCGCGACGAACACCGCGAGGATGGCAAAAAGCAAAAAGCCATAGATGCCCGCGCCGACACCGCCGACCACAACCTCGCCGAGCTGGATGTTGAGTAGCGGGATCAGGCCGCCGATTGCGGTGAAGCTGTCGTGCATGGCATTGACGGCCCCGCAGGACGCCGCCGTGGTGACAACGGCGAAGAGCGAAGAGGCGGCGATGCCGAAGCGAACTTCCTTCCCCTCCATATTGCCGCCGCCAGCGCCGAGGTAATGAAGTGCGGGGTTGCCGGCAGCCTCCTGCCAATAGGCAATGCTGGCGCCGGCGATGAAAATAAGTCCCATCGCCGCGAGGATTGCCCAGCCTTGGCGCGTGTCGCCAACCGCCTTGCCGAAGCACCACGTCAACCCGGCGCCAATCAGGAAGATCGAGACCATCTGGATCAGATTGGTGAGCGCGGTCGGATTTTCGAAAGGGTGCGCGCTGTTGGCGTTGAAGAAGCCGCCGCCATTGGTCCCCAGCATCTTGATCGCTTCCTGGCTTGCGACCGGACCGAGCGCGATCGTCTGTCGCACGCCTTCGAGCGTCGTTGCGTGGACCGATCCCGCCAGCGTCTGCGGCACGCCGCTCGCGATCAGGAACAGCGCGTAGACCGTGCAGATGGGAAGCAGCAGATAGAGCGTGATGCGCGTCGTATCGGCCCAGAAATTACCGATCGTTCCCGTTTCGCGCCTTGCGAAACCGCGAAACAGCGCGAAGGCAATCGCGATACCGGTGGCGGCGGAGAGGAAGTTCTGGATCGTAAGCCCGAGCATCTGCGACAGGTTCGACAGCGTCGTCTCGCCCGAATACCATTGCCAGTTGGTGTTCGTCGTAAAGCTGACCGCCGTATTAAAAGCGCCGTCGGCGCCGACCGCGCCGAAGCCTTGCGGATTAACGGGAAGTACCCCCTGCAATCGCAGCACCGCATAGGTGAAAAGCAGCAGCGCGAGGTTGAACAGCAGCATGTGAAGCGCGTAGCGCCGCCAGCCCTGCTCTTCGGTCGGGTCGATCCCGGCCATCCGGTAGAAGCCCCGCTCGACTGGCCCCAGGATGCGATGAAGCGGGGTCGTGCGCCCTTCGTAAAGGGCAAAGAGCCAGAGGCCCATCGGTTTGGCAAGGACGGCAAGGATCGCGACGAAGGTGAAAATGAGCATCCATCCGGACAAGGTCATGGGATTGCCTCCGGTCAGAAACGTTCGGGGCGCAGCAGCGCCACCACGAGATAGACGAACAGCGCCGCAGCGACGGCGCCAGCGAGCATCGACGAAGCGTTCATGGTCAGGCCTTGTCGCAGATGCGCGCGTAGCCGAGCGTGGCTGCGAACAGCAGCGCGGTAAGGGCGAGCCACATCAGATCGGTCATCATAGGTCTCCGGCAAAGGGCGACTCCCGAGGGAGCCGGACTGAATGCGACGCCGCTACGCCCCTTCGCCGTAAAGTTTCGCGGTCGATTTTCGCCGGGCGCATAAGGATTCCATAAAGATCGCCGATTGTCGCTTGGCCCTGTGTCCGCGACCGAGGTAAGCGGGCGCATGGTATCGGCCACCAAGAGACCCTCACCCGAAGCCCTGTTGCGGCAGGCAAAGCGCGAGGCGCGCGGGCGGCTGAAGATTTTTCTCGGTGCGGCGCCGGGCGTGGGCAAAACCTATGCGATGCTCAGCGAAGGTGCCGCGTTGCGGCGCGACGGACAGGACGTCGTCGTCGCCGTGGTGGAAACGCACGGTCGGGCCGAGACCGAAGCACTGCTCGACGGGATGGAGGTCGTGCCGCGCTGCGAAGTCGCCTATCGCGGCCACCAACTGACCGAGATGGACATCGATGCCGTGCTCCGCCGCGCCCCGACACTCGCGCTGGTGGACGAATATGCCCATACCAATATCGACGGCAGCCGGCATCCCAAACGCTGGCAGGATGTCGAGGAACTGCTGAACGCCGGGATCGACGTCTATACGACGCTCAACGTCCAGCATGTCGAAAGCCTGAATGACGTCGTCGCAAGCTTTACCCGGGTGCGCGTTCGCGAGACGGTACCCGACAGCGTGTTCGAAGGAGCCGAAATCAAGCTCGTCGACCTGCCGCCCGACGAACTGATCGACCGGCTGCGCGATGGCAAGGTCTATGTGCCGCACGAGGCAAGCCGTGCCCTCGGCCATTTCTTTTCGAAGGCGAACCTTTCGGCGCTGCGCGAAATGGCGCTCCGGCGAGCTGCCTTGAGCGTCGACCGGCAAATGTTGCACGATCTCGATGCGACGGGCGAAGCGGGCACCTTCGCGGCCGGCGAGCGGATCCTCGTCGCGATCAGCGAACAGCCAGGCAGCGATATGCTCGTGCGCACCGCAAAGCGCCTTGCCGACGGGCTGAACGCCCCATGGACGGCGGTGCATATCGAGACGGCACGAAGCGCGGCCTTCGACGACGATGCCCGGCGGCGGATAGCCGCGTCGCTCGCACTGGCCGCTACCCTCGGCGCGACGATCGCTACCGTTCCTGCGGAGAGCGTTATTGCCGGACTGCGCGGCCAGATCGAGGTGATGCGCGCGACCCAGCTTATCATCGGCAGGTCGCAGCGTAGCTGGTGGTTCGAACTTCGCCACGGTTCGGTCGTCGAGGCGCTGATCCACGACGCGGGCGACCTTGCCATCCACGTCATCCCGTCACCCCGCGAATCTCCTGCCCCGCGCCGGGGTCTCGACTGGACACGCGGCTGGGGGCGCCCGTCGAGCTATGCGGTCGGACTGGGGCTCATCGCGTTGATGACGGGCGCCGCGCGTCTGGCCGAACCATGGATCGGGACCGGGGCCGTCGACCTGCTGTATCTCGTTCCGGTGATTGTCGCCGCGACGCTTTACGGCTTGCGTCCGGGGCTGTTCGCGAGCCTCGTGGCGGCGCTGGCGTTCAACTTCTTCTTCCTCGAGCCGCGGCATACCTTCACGATCGCCGATCCGCAGAGCGTCCTCACCATGTTGATCCTTACCGGCGTCGCCGCGGTGGTCAGCAATCTTGCCGGCCGGCTGCGGACGCGCGCGCGGATCGGGGTTCGCAGCGCGCAGGAAAATGCGTCGCTTGCCGCCTTCGCGCAGATGCTTGCGCGCGCCTCCGATCGCGAAACCACCGCTGCGGCAACCTGCGATGAAGTGGCGCGCTTGCTGGGCGTGCGCAGCATCATTCTGGCCGAGCAGGGCGGGCTGTTGCGACCGCTGGTCGCGCGGCCCGTCGATGCGGCGATCTCGCCGATCGATCAGGCGGCGGCCGAATGGGCCTGGACGAGCGGCGAACCTGCGGGACGCGGGACGAATACGCTCGTTGCGTCCGACTGGCAGTTTCATCCGCTCAAGACCGGGCTCGGGGTTCTTGCGATCCTCGGCATCGCGAGCGAGGACGGCCGCGACCCGATTTCGCCCGACCGCGCCGCGCTGCTCGCCACGCTCGTCGGCCAGGCGGCGCTCGCGCACGAACGCTTGCATCTGGAGGACGAGATGCGCAGCCTGTCGGTCCTCGAGGAACGCGACCGCCTCCGCGCCGCGCTGCTCTCGTCGATCGGGCACGACCTGCGCACCCCGCTGACCGGCGTGACCGCCGCGATCGAGGCGCTGGCGAGCGAGCACCCCGGCGCGTCCGCGCTGCCGCTCGCGCGCGCGGAGGTGTCGCGATTGCGGCGTTTTCTCGACAATCTCGTCGAGTTGGTCCGCCTCGATTCAGGCGGTCTCAACCTGGATGTGGCGCCGGTCGATCTGACCGACGCCGTGGCGGCTGTGGTCCACGATCTGAAAGATCTGCTGCGCGGACATCATGTCGATTTCCAGGTTCCCGCGGGTCTTCCGCTTGTCCGGGTCGATGAGCGGCTGCTCCATCACATTCTGCTCAATCTGCTCGCCAATGCGATCCAGCATGGCGGCAGCGCCGGGCCCATCGCCATCATTGGCCGCCGAACGCCCGATGCCGTAGCCCTGACCGTGCGCGACCATGGCGGCGGTCTGGAACCGGGATCGGAAGGCACAATCTTCGACACATTCGAGCAAGGGAAGGGCGGCGACCGGCACGGCGGCAGCGGGCTGGGGCTTGCGATCGTCAAGGGCTTTGCCGACGCGCTCGGCATCGCCGTTTCGGCGAGCAATCATCCGGACGGGGGCGCAGCATTTACGCTGACCTTCCCGTCCGCCTTGATCGCGACCATTTCCGATACCGAATGATCGCATCAAGGCGCGCGGTCGCCATCGCTCATCCTATGCTGTTCTCTAATGGGTCAAGGTCTGGCTACTCGGTCCTGAGCGGATGATGCCTTTGGGTGCCTGCGTTCTCTGCGTGCTCAATATCGGCACTTGATGGGGTCAGCTGGGTGCGAGCGTGGCTTGGTTGAAACCGCAGTCGGTCGACGGGTCGGCCGCATGCTACAGCATAGGCGCCATCATCTGCTCCCTCCCTCGGGCGTTCGCTCCCGCTCGGGAGCGCGGTGCGGCCTCCTGTCTTTGTATTGGGGCCGAAGGTCAGGCCGGCTGGAACTCAGTGCCATTTCGGAGCATGGCGTGCATGATGATGGCGAGGCGCCGGGCGAGCGCGATCCGCGCCATGCGCATGGTCGAGCGCGCGGCAATTGCGAACGCCCAGTTCTTCAGCTTCAATTCGCCTTTGCAGTCCGCCGGTATGGCCGCATCCGGATATTCGCCCCAATGCTGATCCTTCATCACCGCCAAGGCGCGCGTCATTTCCCGTTCCCCATTCGCAAAAGCTGATGCGATAGTGGTGGGGGGCGCCTCATTGTAAAGTTGCGGATTTGGTATGCTAATTAAGGGTGGGGAGCAGAGGCCCTTTTTCCCCCGTCCGCCACGCTTGGCGGCCGCGACGGGGGAACAGGTTGTGTGTGCACAAAAAGAACAATAAGAGAACAAATATGGTCGGTCAACCCCCCGTGCGGCGATTTTCCGTCAGCCAGGGGCGGAAGGGCTTGCCATCGCTCGCCGTTGACGTAAGCGTCAACTTAACTGACGGTGCGGCCCTGCCGCCGCCCGCGCATCGCCCGTCCGGCGGCCAGAACAAGGGAGAGAAATATGGCTAGCGAACCGAAATTCGACCTCAGCGGGCGCGTCGCACTGGTGACCGGGGCGTCGTCGGGGCTGGGCGCGGGCTTTGCAAAAGCGCTCGCCGCAGCAGGCGCGAAGGTGGTGCTCGCGGCACGCCGCGCCGACAAGCTTGCCGAACAGGTCGAGACGATCCGCGCAGCGGGAGGCGAAGCGGTCGCGGTCAGTATGGACGTTACTGACGAAGCATCGACCAAGGCCGCCTATGACGCCGCCGAGGCTGCGTTCGGCACCGTCGATACGATCATCGCCAATGCCGGCGTCGCGACCGAGAAGGTGGCGCTCGGCCTGTCGGTCGAGGATGTCGATTTCCTCCTCGCCGCCAATGTCCGCGGGGTCTTCCTGACCGCAACCGAAGGCGCGCGCCGGCTCGAGGCGGCGGGCAGTCGCGACAAGGAAAATGGCCGCATCGTCATCATCGGGTCGATAACGGCGGAAAAGATCTTTCCGGCGACCTCGGTCTATGGCGCCACCAAGGCCGCGGTTCGCCACATGGGCAAGGCGCTTGCCCGCGAATGGGCGCGGCGCGGGATCAGCGTCAATGTCATCCAGCCGGGCTATTTCGAATCCGAAATGACCGCCGAACTGTTCGCGAGCGAGGCGGGTACCAAATTCGTCGCGAGCTTCCCGCGCCAGCGGCTGCGTCCGCCGAGCGACCTGCACACGCCGCTGCTGATGCTGTGCTCCGACGCGGCGCGCGGCATCACCGGTTCGGTGATCACCATCGACGACGGCCAGACGCTGTGAGCGGCGAACTGCTGATCGAGGCGCGCGGCCAGATCGAGATCGCAACGCTCAACCGGCCCGCGCGGCTCAACGCGCTGAGCGAGGGGCTCGTCGAGGAGCTGAACGATTATTTCGGCGGGCTGGCGGCGCGGCCCGACGTACGCGTCGTCATCCTGCGCGGGGCGGGGCGCGGATTTTGCGCCGGGCTCGATATTCAGGAGGACCGGTCGAGCGACGAGACGCCGGTGCTGCGCACACTGCGCACCCAGACGAGCATCGGCAATATCTATCGCAAGATGCGCGCCTGTCCGCAGCCGATCATCGCGCTGGGGCACGGCGCCGCGGCGGGAGGCGGGCTGTCGCTGATGCTTGCCGCCGACGTGCGCTATGCGGCGCCCGGCTTCCGGTGCAACGCCGCCTACATCCGCATCGGGCTCGGCGGCTGCGACATGGCATCGAGCTATTTCCTGCCGCGTCTCATCGGCGCCAGCCTGGCGTCGGAGATGATCCTGACCGGCCGCTTCATCGAAGCCGAGCGCGCGCTGTCGGCGGGACTGGTGAGCGAGATCGTCGCCGAGGACGAATTGCTGGACCGCGGCCTGGCGCTCGCCGAAGAAATGCTCGCGACCAGCCCCTGGGGACTGCGCCTGTCGAAGCAGGCACTCAACCTCAACATCGACGCCCAGAGCCTCGACGCCGCCATGGCAATCGAGGATCGTCAGCAGGTCATCCTCTCCGCAACCGAAGACCATAAGGAAGCGCTCGCCGCCTTCCTCGGCAAGCGGCCCCCGGCGTATCGCGAGCGGTGAGGGTGTCGGGGTAGACGGGAGGTTGGCAGCTAACGACCGATTGTGGGCGTTCAGCCAAACAACCGGCCGCACAGATACAGCGACAGTTCGCGAGCATGCTGTCCCCAATGGAAGAATTGAAGCCGGAAGGCGAAATGCGCGTCATTGAGACTGACATGGTCAGCAAGCCATAAGACCTCGCGCATATCTAACGTAAGGTCAGCCAAGTCATCGATTGCGTCAGCGACCATCAGCGCGTCGTCTAAAGATCCAGTCGGGTCCACTACCGGATAAGCGCCATAAGTTGGAAAACGTGCCGCTACTTCGGCGTAGAGAGATGCGCCGTTTTGCATCGGCGCGTCCACGTCAGCATCTGACACATCTCCAACTGGGGTTACGTGATAAGCTGCGACTAAGCCGTCCAGCGCAGCGAGGAGCGTTTTGTCGCCTGGCCGATCGCCATCCCATACGACACTTAAGAAGTGTTTGGCGGCGCTGATGGCTGGCGAACTGTTCATCGCGAGCAAGTCGCACGAGCGGACGGATGAGGCAATCGTTCACCGCCGGTGTGGATCGAATGACTGCCAACGACCGATTGCGGAACTTACACCCCAATGCGAAGAGGGTCCGCATGGACCTAATTCACGAAATGATCAGTCCGAACAGTGAGAGGAAGGTGCGCGTCTACAAACGGACGGATGGCTTTTTCGAGTATGAAGAGGTTTTGAAGCGTTCGATCAGATCGCCGGGACCTACTGGTCGTCCGGATATCAATCCGGGATGTTCGGCACAGAAGGCGCCGCGATGGCGGAGATTACTGCAACGACGCCTTGGCTTCGGAGCGGCGCCTGACGACCGATTGCAGACATGTTTGGCCCCGGTAATGTCGATATGGAAATCTTGATCGTAGATCTTGCGCAAACGGCCATTGAGCATGTGGACGACTGCCATGGCCGCGCGGCAGCTTGGATCGTCGCAATTTTAAGCATTTCGGTCCTAATTAGCGTACCCGTTTCAATCGTGCTGTATCTCATAAACTAACGTCCGCTCCCACCCCAAAGCGGTCCCTGGTCGATGACGAAAGAAGAAAAGGCCGCCGGTCCTCTCTCATTCTGAAACCACTGCGTGCTTGTCGCCCAGGTTACGCCGCCTTGCCATGAGTCACGTCCATGCTCACCGCGCTGCCGGCGTCGATCGCGGCGGCTTTGGCTTCGACCAGCTTGACGATGTGCGCGATCATGTCGGCGTCTTCGACATGGTGGTCGGTGACGCCCGAGAGATAGACCATATGCTTGCCGTTGCCGCCGCCGGTGATGCCGATGTCGGTTTCGCGCGCCTCGCCGGGGCCGTTGACGACGCAGCCCAATACTGAGAGCGACATCGGGGTCTTGATGTGCTGGAGCGCGTCTTCGAGCGCCTGCACCGTGCGGATGACGTCGAAGCCCTGGCGCGCGCAGCTGGGGCAGGAGACGACGCGGACGCCGCGGGTTCGTAGGCCGAGCGATTTCAGGATTTCATAGCCGACGCGCACTTCCTCTTCGGGTTCGGCCGACAGGCTGACGCGGATCGTGTCGCCGATCCCCGCCCAGAGGAGGTTGCCGATGCCAAGCGCCGATTTGACGGTGCCGCCGATCAGCCCGCCGGCTTCGGTGATGCCAAGGTGGAGCGGACAGTCGACCGCTTCGGCGAGCTGCATATAGGAGGCTACGGCGAGGAAGACGTCGCTCGCCTTTACCGCGACCTTATATTCGTGGAAGTCATGGTCCTGAAGCAGCTTGATATGGTCGAGCGCGCTTTCGACCAGCGCCTCGGGGCAGGGTTCGCCATATTTTTCGAGCAGATCCTTTTCGAGACTGCCTGCGTTGACGCCGATGCGGATGGCGCAGCCGTTCGCCTTGGCGGCGCGGACGACCTCGCCGACGCGCTCCGACGAACCGATATTGCCGGGGTTGATGCGTAGGCAGGCGGCACCCGCGTCGGCGGCCTCAAGCGCACGCTTATAGTGGAAATGAATGTCGGCGATTACGGGCACGCGCGCGGCGCGGACGATCTTGCCGAGCGCGGCGGTGCTGTCGGTATCGGGGCAGGAGACGCGGATCAGGTCGGCGCCTGCATCCTCGCAGCGGCGGATCTGGTCGATGGTCGCGACGGGATCGCTCGTTGGCGTGTTGGTCATCGTCTGCACCGTGATCGGGGCGCCGCCGCCGACAGGGACGTTGCCGACCATGATCTGACGGCAGTCGCGCCGCGCAATGTCGCGCCAAGGGCGCAGGCCGGGATTGTGATCGCTCATGAAACGGGTCCGGTGAGGAGAGGGAGGATGGCCTCCTTTAGCCGCCCGCGCCCGCCTTGGCAAAGCCTGTGGGCGGTGGCCGCGCTTGTGGCGGGAAAGACACAGTGTGGCGGCGAATGTAACATTTGTGCAGTTTTCAATTGTGCGCTGCCGCATATTGCGCGATTTTCGGCGCGTTCCTGACCACGCGCCGGCCGCAAGAGCATCGGGAGAGGATCGGGCGGGGACCGCAGGATGGACGGTTTCGGTTCAATATCGATGAGAGGGGGGGGCTCACCCAATGAAATTTCTTACCAAGGCGTGCTTTTGCATGCTGCTCGCGACATCGGCGATGGCGACGCCAGCCATGGCGCAGGACGCGACCGACGCGCCGAGCGGTCCGATCACCGTGTCGGGCGGGGTCGATCTGGTGTCCGACTATCGTTTCCGCGGCATTTCGCTGTCGAACGAAAAGGTCGAGGTCCAGCCGACGATCACACTGACCCACGAGAGCGGATTTTATGCAGGCGTCTGGGGGTCTGGCCTGCCGAAGACCGATGAATATGGCAAGGTCGAGGTCGACCTCTATGCGGGCTGGGGCGGCGAAGTCGCGCCCGGCACGTCGGTGGATATCGGCGCGACCTATTACTGGTATCCCGATGGCAAGGATGCCTTCGGTCCGGTCGACTATGTCGAAATCATCGGCAAGTTGTCGCACGACATCGGACCCGTGTCCGCTACGGGGACCGTTGCCTATGCGCCCAGCCAGAAGTCGCTCGGCAGCGATGACAATATTTATCTGAACTTCGGCCTGTCGTCGGGGATTCCGAATACGCCGGTCACGGTCGACGCGTCGCTCGGCTACACCAGCGGTTCGCTCGGCGCGTTGGCGCCCGGCGGCGACTATCTCGACTGGACGGTCGGCGCCACGGTTACGGCGGGCATCTTCAACCTGGGCGTCCATTATGTCGATACCGACATCAAGAAGATCGGGATCAAGGAAGTCGATACGCTGTATGACCCGACCGTCGTCTTCAAGGTCGGCGTCGCCTTCTGATAGCGCGGCCAGATCGAGCCGACGATAAAGCGCGGGCGCCGACCGAGGGTTGGCGCCCGTTTGCGTAATATTGTTTCCGTTGAAACCGGATATGCGCAACGACCTGTTGCATAAAAGTCGCAATCCGCGCCTTATCGTGCCCGATGCGGCTTTTTTGTTTGTGCGCCGCAGCAAATTGTCGGAGAGAGGCGCCACGTACGGCCGACCGGAGCAAAGACTTCGGCTGTCTTGCGGCAGGCAGGGACGATCCATTTTACCTTGTTAAGGGGATCAACCCATGAAGACTCTCTCCCGCGCGTGCCTGGGCCTTGCCCTTGCGGCTTCCGCTCTTCCCGCCACCGCTTTCGCCCAGAACGAAGCACCCTCCGATCCGATCACCATTTCGGGCAGCGTGACGCTGGTATCCGACTATCGCTTCCGCGGTTTCACCCAGAACAGCGAAGACCCGGCCATCCAGGGCGGCATCACCGTGACCCACGAAAGCGGCTTTTACGTCGGCACCTGGGGATCGAGCGTCAGCTTTGCCGGTAACACCGAGGTCGACCTGTTCGCCGGGTACAGCAAGGATGTCGGCGGCGTGACGATCGACGGCGGTCTGCTTTACTATCTCTATCCGCAGCACGGCGGATCGGGCGCCGACTTCTTCGAACCCTATCTGAACCTGTCGACCGATGTCGGGCCGGTGAATGCGAAGGTCGGCGTCAACTATGCGTGGAAGCAGTCGGCGCTCGGCAATCTGCAGGACCCAAGCCGCGCGCCCGGTGCCAAATCGTCGGCCTTCTATCTGCACGGCGAACTCGCCGCCGACATTCCGGGCACGCCCCTGGCGCTGAACGCCCATGCGGGCCAAGCATGGAGCGACGCCTTCCCCGGCGGTTTCGACGGCAAGGTATTCGACTGGTCGGTCGGTGCGACGGCTTCGTACAAGATGCTGACCTTCGGCGTCAGCTATGTGAATACCGACGAGCCCAAGGCCGGCGGTTACAAGGATGCGATCGGCGCCGACGGCGCGGTGGTCTTTTCGCTCGGCGCGTCTTTCTGATGCCGGGCAGGGGCGGCCTTCGGGGGGAGGCCGCCCCCTCCTTCTTCTTCTATTCGGAATGCCAGCGCAGATTGCCGCGCCCAAGGTCGGCGAGGCTTTTCGCGCCCATCAGCTTCATGCCGCGCTCCATCTCGGCGCGGAGCAGCGCCACCGCGCGCGCCACTCCTACTTCGCCCGCCGCGGCGAGCGCATAGAGATAGAGCCGGCCGCCCGAGCAGGCTTTCGCCCCGACCGACAGCGCCTTGAGCACATGCGTCCCGCGGGTGATGCCGCCGTCGCAGATGACCTCCACCCGGTCGCCGACCGCATCGACGATCGCCGCCAGCGCGTCGAAGGGCGCGATGCTGCCGTCGAGCTGCCGCCCGCCATGGTTCGACACCATGATCGCGGTCGCGCCAATGTCGGCGGCGCGCCGCGCATCCTCGACCGCGACGATGCCCTTCAGGCAGAAGGGACCGTCCCACGCCTTGCGGATCGCCTCGGCGCGTTTCCAGTCGAGGCTCTGGTCGAGCATGGTGGTGAAATATTCGGCGACCGACTTGGGCACGCTCGACCCTTCGGACACGTGGGTCGCAAGGTTGGGCAGGCTGAATTTTTCGCGCAAGACATAGTTGAGGCCCCAGCCGGGCTTGATCGCATAGCTCAGCATGTTCGATGCGGTGAAGCGCGGCGGCGAGGTAAAGCCCGAGCGCAGGCAGCGTTCGCGGTTGCCGCCGACGATCGTATCGACGGTGAGCGCGACGGCATCGAACTTCGCCGCGCGCGCGGCCTCGAGCATCGCATGGTTGAGCCCTTCGTCCTTGTGGACATAGAGCTGGAACAGCTTGGGGCCGTCGGTCAGCGCGCCCGCTTCGGCGAGGCCGATCGTCGCGAGGCTCGAAATGCCGGCGACGGTTCCCGCATCGGCAGCGGCGCGCAGCACCGCGCGCTCGCCCTGCCAGTGGAACAGGCGCTGGAGCGCGGTGGGTGACAGGAAAAGCGGCATCGCGATCTCGCGGCCGAAGAGCGTCGTTTTCATGTCGATCGATTCGACTCCGGCCAGCACGCGCGGGATGAGGTCGCACCGGTCGAAGGCGGCGCGGTTGCGGCGGCGCGTCACCTCGTCATCCGCGGCGCCGTCGATATAGTCGAATACCGGCCAGGGCAGCCGTCGCTTCGCCAGCGCGCGGAAATCGTCGATATTGTGGCAGTCGGTCAGCTTCATGTCGTGGTCGCTCCAGTCAGGCGGGCGAGCGCCCAGCGCGGTTCGATCGCGCGCGCGGGGTCGGCGATGTGCGCCGCGATACGCGCGCCGATGGCCGGGGCGAGCGCGAAGGCACGCCCCGTCGCGCCGCCGGCGAGCCAGGCGCGTGCGTGGCCGGGCAGGCGGTCGAGCAGCAATTCGCCGCTGATCGTGCGGCAGTCGTGCGCGGCGGCGCTCGCGACGACCGGAGCCTCGGCCAGATGCGGGACGCGGCCCGCGAGCCACTGGCGCACCGCGACCAGCGCGGCATCGTCGGCGCGGCGGTCGAAGCTGTCGGGGTCGACCGTTGCATCGGGGGCGCTTTTCCACACGCGCACCCCGCGCCCCTCGATGTCGGGGAGCAGGGTGAAGCCGTAGGCGCGGTCGACCAGCGCGGGCATCGCGGGCGGGCGATACTGGACATCGCCCTGACCGGGGCCAACGTGAATAATCTGGTAGCGCACCGCCGACAGCCGTGCGGGCGTCAATATCTGCGGAAAAAGCTCGGTCAGCCACGCGCCGGTCGCATAGACGATGCTGCGGGCGGTACCGCCGTCGGGCAGGATATAAAGGTCGCGCTTCTTGTCGAACAGCGGCGCGGGCATAACGACGTCTTCGACATCGACCTGTGCGTCGAGGATGGTTTCGAGAATGGCGCGGCGGCCGGCGATAAGCGCGGCCTTGTCGGCGACAAGAGCCGCTTCCTCGTCGCGCCAGCCGATCGCGCCGAAGCGGCTGCGCAGCTTGTGCCCGGTCGCGCGGTCGGTCCCCGGCGGCTCGTCGGCGCCGTCGGTCGTCAGCAGTGTGGTGATCGCGGCGCACGGCGTCACGATCGGCAGGCTGGCGCTGTCAGACAGGCGCTGCCACAGCGGCAGGCTGTCGTGCGCGAGGTCGGCGTAGAGCGCGTCGCCTCCCTGTGCGGGATCGTACAGCATGGTCGGGAGGTTCGAAGCAGCGCGGCCGTTACCGGCGCCATAGGCATCGAACAGCCGGACATCGAG
Organism: Sphingopyxis sp. NFH-91; assembly: GCF_021401285.1. NCBI lineage: Bacteria > Pseudomonadati > Pseudomonadota > Alphaproteobacteria > Sphingomonadales > Sphingopyxidaceae > Sphingopyxis > Sphingopyxis sp. NFH-91. The sequence continues at coordinate 55,232 of NZ_JACBGA010000011.1, forward strand.
GCCCTGACGGACGAGATGCCACGCGGTCCATGCCCCGACCGCGCCGGCGCCGACGACCGCGACATCGACATGCTTGTCGGGCGATTTGACGCCCTTGCGCCGTTTCGATGCGCGCGGCTGCGGCGGATCCTTGCGCTTCGGTTCTTTCGTCGCCGCGCCGAGCGCCAGCGCGGCGGGCGCCGCGGCGAGCGCGCCGAGCAGACGCCGCCGATCCATCAGCCGCCCTTTTTGTAGTAGCGGTAGCCGCCGATCCAGGTTTCGAGCGGCACCATCTTGCGGATGTCCTCGGGGCTGGCGAGCAGCAGATCGGTGTCGACAATCAGGAAGTCGGCGCGCATGCCGGGCATCAGCGTGCCGAGCCGGTCCTCGGCGAAGGCGGCATAGGCGGCGCTGCGCGTGAAGCCGTCGAGCGCGGTCTCGCGCGATACCGCTTCTTCGGGATGCCAGCCGCCGAACGGCTGACCCTGTGCATCGGTGCGCGAGATGGCGGCGGCGATGCCGGGGAAGGGGTTGGCGCTTTCGACCGGCACGTCCGACCCGAAGGTGAGGCGGACGCCGGCATTTTCCATGCTGCGCCACGCATAGGCGCCCTTCAGCCGGTCGGGCCCGAGGCGGGCTTCGGCCATCAGCCGGTCCGACGGCTGGTGGATCGGCTGCATCGACGCGATGACGCCGAGCTTGGCGAAACGCGGGATGTCGGCGGGATCGACGATCTGCGCATGTTCGATCCGCCAGCGCCGTTCGCCGGGCAGATCGGCAGTGAGATCGGTGATTGCGTCGAGCGCCTCGGCATTTGCGGCATCGCCGATGGCGTGGATCGCGACCTGAAACTTGTCCATCGAGGCGCGGACCATCTTGTTGCGCAATTGCGCCGGGGTCAGCAGCGGCAGGCCCTTCTGGCCCGGCGCGTCGGCATAGGGCGCCTTGAGCCACGCGCCGCGCGACCCGAGCGCGCCGTCGAGATAGAGCTTCACCCCCACCATGCGCAGCTTGTCGTCATAGAGCCACGGCGTGGGCCCCGGACCCGCGATCAGCGCCATATTGTCGATGTCGCCGCCGTAGCTGAGGATACGGATCGCGAGCTGGTGCTTGTCGCCCGCGCGGCGATAGGCCTGCCATTCCTGGATCGTCGTGCCCATGTCGGCGATCGCGGTGATCCCCTGGGCGAGCAACTGCTGCTGCGCGGCGAGGAAGGCGCGGTCAAGGTCGCGCGCGAGCGGCTTGGGCTTGGCACTGTCGATCAGCGCGACCGCGGCATCGACGAAGACGCCAGCGGGCTTGCCATCCGCCATCTCGATCCGGCCGCCCTCGGGCGCCTTGGTCGCGGCGGTGATCTTTGCCGCCGCCATTGCAGCGCTGTTGGCCCATCCGGCGTGGCCGTCGACGCGTTCGAGCCAGACCGGCCGGTCGGGCACGACCGCGTTGAGATCGGCCGCGGTCGGGAAGCGGCCCAATCCCCATTTTTCCTGATTCCACCCGCGCCCGATGATCCACGGCAGTTCTGGGTTTTCGTCGGCATATTTCTTGATCGCCGCCTGTGCCTCGGCCAGCGAGCGCGTGTCCGAGAGGTCGAGCAGCATGAGCGACAGGCCCAGGCCCATCAGATGGCCGTGTGCGTCGATCATGCCCGGGATCAGCGTCCGGCCCTTGCCGTCTTCCTTGAAATCGGGGCGTTCGGGGCGCTTGTCCTTGCGGTCGAGGAGCTGCTTCACCTTGCCGTCGGTGCCGATCACCATGCCGGTGAAGCGCACGACCTTGCCGTCCTTGTCGAGCGTGATACCGTTGACATTGTCGACGAGCGTATCGGCCTGCGCGGGTGCAGCGAGCAGGAGGGCGATGACGGTTAGGGCTAGGCGCTTCATTTCGGCAACCTCGTCACGAGCGAGCTGGTGTCCAGGCGGCCGCCGCCTGCGCCCTGCACCTCGGCATAAAATTGATCGACCAGCGCCGCGACGGGAAGCGTCGCCCCGTTGACGCGGGCTTCGTCGAGCGCGAGGCCCAGATCCTTGCGCATCCAGTCGACCGCAAAGCCGAAATCATATTCGTCCTTCGCCATCGTGCCCCAGCGGTTGAGCATCTGCCAGCTTGCCGCGGCACCGCCCGACACTGCCTCGAACACCTTGTCGGTGTCGAGGTCCGACGCCTGGGCGAAGCGCAGCGCTTCGGAGAGGCCCTGAAGAACGCCGGCGATCGCGATCTGGTTGACCATCTTGGTCGTCTGGCCCGCGCCCGGTCCGCCAATATGCACGATGCGCGCGGCATAGGCGCGCATCAGGGGCTCGGCGGCGGCGAAGGCGGCGTCGCTGGCGCCGCACATGATCGACAGCGCCCCATTTTGCGCACCCGCCTGACCGCCCGAGACCGGCGCATCGACGCACAGCAGGCCGCGCGCATCGGCCTCTTCGGCCAGGCGCCGGGCGATTCGGGCGGAGACGGTCGTGTGATCGACGAAGACCGCGCCAGACTTCATCGCGCCGAAAGCCCCGTCGTCGCCGAGCGTCACCGCCGCGAGATCGTCGTCGTTGCCGACGCAGGCGAACACCGCATCGGCGCCCGCGGCGGCGGCGGCGGGGCTGTCCGCTGCCTGACCGCCATAATCCGCCGCCCAGGCGTCCGCCTTGGCGCGGGTGCGGTTATAGACGGTGACGGCATGACCGGCCTTGACAAGATGGCCGGCCATCGGGCCCCCCATGATGCCGGTGCCGATAAAGGCGATGCGCAATTTTTCTTCGCTCATGCCGCGGTCCATAACCATGGTTTGCGCGCGGCGCCAGATAGGGTAGGGGGCTTGCCGCTATGACCGATCAATCCATCCTGACCGCCGCCGCCGATTTTCCGGCGATAAACCTCGACGATGTGCGGGCGGCGGCGGGACGAATTGATGGCGCGGTTGTCCGCACCCCGACGCTGAAGTCGCAGACGCTGTCCGAGCTGGTCGGTGCCGAGGTGTGGCTGAAATTCGAAAATCTTCAATTCACCGCAGCCTACAAGGAACGCGGTGCGCTCAACGCCCTGCTGCTGCTCAGCGAAGAGGCGAAGGCGCGCGGCGTGATCGCGGCGTCGGCGGGCAATCATGCACAGGGACTTGCCTATCATGGCAAGCGGCTCGGCGTGCCCGTCACCATCGTCATGCCGAGCACGACGCCGCAGGTGAAAGTGTCGCAGACCGCGAGTCACGGCGCGCAGATCGTGTTGTTCGGCGAAAAATTCGACGATGCCTACGCCCATGCACGCGAGCTCGAGGCGGAACGCGGGCTGACCTTCGTTCACCCCTTCGACCATCCGCACGTCGCGGCGGGGCAGGGGACGGTCGCGCTCGAAATGCTCGAGGATGTGCCCGAACTCGACACGCTGATCGTGCCGATCGGCGGCGGCGGTCTGCTCGCCGGCATGGGCACCGCGGCGCGCGGGATCAAGAATGACATGCGGCTCGTCGGCGTGCAGGCCGAACTTTACCCGTCGATGTATGCCGAGCTGAACGGCGTCGACATGGCGTGCGAGGGCGATACGCTCGCCGAGGGCATCGCGGTCAAGGAGCCGGGAAGCTATACGCGCAAGCTGGTCGCCGCACTCAACGACGATATCGTGCTCGTCGCCGAACGCCATCTGGAGCGCGCGGTCAGCCTGCTGCTCCAGATCGAGAAGACGGTGGTCGAAGGCGCGGGCGCCGCGGGCCTCGCGGCGATGCTCGCGCATCCCGAGGAATTCGCCGGGCGCAAGGTCGGCCTGGTGCTGACGGGCGGCAATATCGACACGCGCCTGCTCGCGAATGTGCTGCTGCGCGACCTTGCGCGATCGGGCCGGATCGCGCGGCTGCGCATCCGGTTGCAGGACCGCCCCGGCGCACTGTTCAAGGTGATGGAGGTGTTCAACGAAAAGCAGGTGAACATCATCGAAATCTATCACCAGCGCATCTTCACGACGCTGCCCGCCAAGGGCCTGATCACCGACATCGAATGCGAGGCGCGCGACAAGGAGCATCTCGACAGCCTCGTCTCGGCGCTGCGCGATGCGGGCTATATGGTCACGACGGTGGAGCTGGCCTGATTTTTCCCCTCTCGCAAGCGGGAGGGGCGGCGAGGCTTGGCAGCTTGCTGCCTAGCCGCAGCGAGGTGGGCCAGCCACACCGCGTTCTTGCCCACCCCGTTGCGACTAGCGGACAAGTTCGCAAGTCTCACTGCCCCTCCCGCTTGCGGGAGGGGATTGCTATGGTGCCGCGATGAAAGAATTCACCCTCGCCCTTATCGCCACGCCCGACGCCATCGACGAGCTGGGCCATGTCAACAATGCGGTCTGGGTCCAGTGGATCCAGCAGGTTGCGACGGGGCATTGGGACGCCGCGGCGCCGCAGAGCCACAAGGATGCCTATATCTGGGTCGTGGTGCGGCACGAGATCGACTATCTGCGCGCGCTCGGCCCCGGCGAGACGGTGACCGCGCGGACCTGGGTCGCCGACAAGCCGCAGGGCGCGAAGTTCGACCGCTTCATGGAATTCACCGGCGCGGATGGCACGGTGCATGTCCGCGCGCGCACCGTCTGGGCCCTGCTCGACAAGGCGAGCGGCCGCCCGCTGCGCGTCACCGACGCGATCGTCGCCCCCTTTCAGGCCGACCGGTGAGGCGCCCGGCGTTACCGCGCGGTCAGTAGGCGAGGGCGCAGCCGTCGGCGCGCATCTCGCTCGCCGCGGCATAGACGCGCGTGTCGCCGTCCATGCGATGTTCGACGCACTGGTAGCGGCCGAAGCCGCCGTCGGGATTGCCGATCGTCCAGCCGAGCGCCGCAAGCTGGGCCCGCGTCGCGGCGGGAACGCCGCTTTCGAGCCGCAGAAGTCCCTTGGGGCCGAGCCCCGACGCATCCTCGCCCATCGATTGCGACGATCCTTCATGATGCCAGCGCGGCGAATCGCCGGCGGCCTGGATTTCAAGGCCGTAGTCGATGCGGTTGACCATGATCTGCGTCTGCCCCTGCGGTTGCATGTCGCCGCCCATCACCCCGAAGCTCATCCACGGCGTGTCGCCATGCGCGGCGAAACCGGGGATGATCGTCTGGAACGGGCGCTTGCCGGGGGCATAGATATTCGGGTGGCCGTCTTGCAGGCTGAACAACTGGCCGCGATCCTGGAACATGAAGCCCAGCCCGTCGGCGACAAGCCCCGACCCCATGCCGCGGAAGTTCGACTGGATCATCGACACCATCATGCCGTCCTTGTCGGCGACGCTGAAATAGGTGGTGTCGCCATGGCTCGGCGCCTGCCCCGGATGGACCGGGGTCAGGATGCGGTCGGGGCGGATCAGCCGGGCGCGCTCGGCCGCATAGTCCTTCGAGATCAGCCATTCGACCGGCACGTTCGAAAAATGCGGGTCGGCGTAGTAGCGCGCGCGATCCTCATAGGCGAGGCGCTTTGCCTCGGCCTGAAGATGGATCGACAGCGCCGACTGGAACCCCGCGCCCTTCAGGTCGAAATTTTCGAGGATGTTGAGCATCTGCAGCGTCGCGATGCCCTGCGTGTTGGCGCCGAGTGCATAGACGTCGGTGCCGCGGTAGGATGTGCGGTGCGGCTCGATCCATTCGGAGCGGTGCGCGGCCAGATCCTCGCGGCGCAGCCAGCCCCCGATGCGCCGGAAATAGGCGTCGATCGTCCGCGCAATCTCGCCATCGTAAAAGACGTCGCGGCCGCCCTCGGCGATCAGGCGGAAGGTGCGCGCAAGGTCGGGGTTGCGGAACACCTGTCCCGCTTGCGGCCCCTTGCCGTCGGCCATGCCATAGGTGCGCAGCGCATTGTCGACCTCTTCGATCCCGCGCCCCGGCTGGCGAAAACCGGCGAGGCTGCGGCGGATATAATAAGCGATCATGTCGGGGACCGGCGCGCCCGCCTCGGCATGGGCGATGACCGGTTCGAAAAGCTCCTTCCACGGCAGCTTGCCGTAGCGCTGGTGCATCGTCCACCAGGCGTCGACCGTCCCCGGCACCGACACCGCGATCGCGCCATAAGCCGGGATCGCGCCGCCCGTCGCGCGCGACCGCACGGTGGCGAGGTCAAGCGCGCGGGGGCTTTTGCCCGACCCCGCCAGCCCGACGACCTTCTTTGCCTTCGGATCCCAGATCATCGCATAGGCGTCGCCGCCGATGCCATTGGCGGTGGGTTCGAGCAAGCCGAGGCAGGCGTTGGTCGCGATGGCGGCGTCGACCGCCGACCCGCCGCGTTTCAGCATGTCGATCCCCGCCTGCGTCGCGAGGGGATGCGCGGTGCCGACCGCGCCGCTGAGGCCGTAAGCGGCGGTACGCGAGGCGAAGCTCGCACCGACCGGCCGGTCGCCGGCATGCACGTCGGGTCGCAGGAAGCGTTCGCTGTCCTTGTCCCACGCGGGAGGCAGCGCCGGATCGCCTTTTGGCGCCGGCTTCGCGGACTGGGCAAGCCCGGCGGTCGGTAACAGGGCGACGGCGGGGGCGGCAGCAAGAAGCGTGCGACGGCGCATGGCGATGTCCTTTGGAATTTTCTGTCGTCCCTTTGTTGCGCCATGCGGCAGGCTTGGCAAGGGGCGTGGAGACTCCCTACTCGAGTTCGGTAAGGTCGAGCGCCGCGAGCAGCTGGCCACGGGCGCGGCGGACGTCGGCGGTGAGCGCGGGTGAAGCGAGGTCGCCGGGTGCGATCGCTTCGGGCCAGTGCGCCGCGACGACGGCGGCTATCCGGTCGAGCTTGGCTTCGTCGGCCATGAACCGCGGATCGACGGTCGCCGGATCGGCGACGACGCGCAGGCGCAGGCAGGCGGGGCCGCCGCCATTGGCCATCGACTGGCGCACGTCGACCGGAAACAGCCGCCGGATCGGACCGTTGCCCGCGACATGCGCCTCGAGCCAGGTCCACACGCTCGGCGTTTCGCGCGCTTCGGTGGGGAGGATCAGCCCCATGCCGCCGTCGTTCGGCAGGCTGACGAGCTGCGCGTTGAACAGATAGGATTTGATCGCATCGGGCAGGCTGACTGCGCTCGCTGGGACTTCGACGATCTCGACCTCGGGAAAGGCCGCGCGGATCTGGGCATGCGCCGCCGCGCGGTCCTCGAAAGCGGTTTCGTGCGTGAACAGCACGCGCTCGTTGGCGACGGCGACCACGTCGTTGTGAAAGGCGCCGCCCTGGATCGCGGTGTCCGATTGCCGGATGAACAGCGTCCGGTCGGGATCGAGCCGGTGGTGGCGCGCGATCGCTTTCGAGGCGTCGAGATGCTGGCGCGCCGGGAAGCGTCCGCCGCCGACGCCATAGACGAAAATCTCGACCCCCGGCTGGTCATGGCCGGCGCACAGCCGCATGTGATTGGCGGCGCCCTCGTCGCCGAACGGCACGGGGACCGGACCGTGGACGGCGAAGGCCGAGTGCGCGAAGGCGAGCCGGAGCTGGGCGAGCGTGCCCTGCCACTCATGGCTGCGGTGCGGCATGGTGACGAGATTGGCGACGGTCAGATGGCATTTGCCGTCGCCGCTGTCGGGCGCGGGCGAGACGGTGGCGGCATTGGCGGCCCACATCGACGAAGCCGACCAGGCCTGCGCGCGCAGATGCGCCTCGGCGCTGTCGAGATCGGTCGCCAGCGCCGCGAGCCACGCCGCATCGGGGCGGTCGAGCGGCGCGAAAAAGCCCTGCGGCAGCCCGAGCGCGAGGTTGTGGCGCATCTTGTCGATGCCCTGCAGCGCCGCGGCGCGCGGTTGCGACACGTCGCCGGCATTGCTGGCGGAAGCCATGTTGCCGCGGCTGAGGCCAGCATAATTATGCGTCGGGCCGATGATGCCGTCGAAGTTGATTTCGGTGATCATGGCTCAGCGCCCGATCCAACTGATGGTATCGCCGGTGCCGATCTGCAGCAGCCGCGCCGTCTCGGCATCGATGCTGCCGCCCTCGCCGACCTTGCCGAAGCAGCAGCGGAAATCGGCAAGGCGGCCCGTCGCGATCAGCGCGTCCGCGCCATCGTCCAACCGGTCGGCGACCCGCGTCACCTCGACATGCTGCGCGTCGCGGATGCTCGACACCTGATCGGTGCGCGCGGTCATCGTCGGGCCGCCGTCGAAGATGTCGATGTAATTTTCGAAGGCGAAGCCCTCATTCTCGAGCATCCGCATGGCGGCGCGGCCAGTGGGATGGGGAACGCCGATCACGCTGCGCGCGGTTTCGGGCAGCATTGCGATATAGACCGGATGCTTGGGCATCAGGTCGGCAATGAACTGGTTGCCGTGAACGGCATTGAACTGGTCGGCTTCCTGAAAGCTCATGCCGAAGAATTTGCCGGCGACGCCGTCCCAGAAGGGCGATCCGCCCGCTTCGTCGATCACCCCGCGCAACTCGGCCAGGATGCGGTCGCCGAAGCGCGCGCGGTGCCGCGCGATGAACAGATAGCGCGAGCGTGCGAGCAACAGGCCAAGCCCGCCGGCGCGCGCCGCGGGATGGAGGAACAGGCCGCCGACCTCGCTCGACCCGTTGAGATCGTTGCTGAGCATGAGCACCTGCGCGTGGAAGGTCCGCCCCAATTGCTCGCTGTGCTTGCTGTCGGTGCCGATGCGATAGCTGTAGAAGGGCCAGCGCTGGCCGACCTGGCCGAAAATCTGGCAGGTGCCGCGCACCTCGCCCGTTTCGGTGTCCTCGAGCATCATCAGGTAAAGCTCGTCGGACGGATACTCGCGGTCGCTGGCGAAGCTGGCCTCGGCGCGATCGAGCTTGGCGCGCAGCGCCTTGCGGTCGGGCGGCAGATTGGTGAAGCCGCCCCCCGTCAGTTTCGCCATTTCGTAGATGCTTTGCAGGTCGCTCGGTTTCGCCGAGCGGATCACATAGCTCACACAGTCCCCCGTTCCGCTATTTTCGTTAGGGTCAGCGCTGACAGCTGCGCGCGTTCAGCGAGACTGTCGACGATCAGAAATTCGTCCGACGAATGGATGGCGCCGCCGCGCGGGCCCATCGTGTCGACGACGGGAATGCCGCAGGCGGCGATATTGTTGCCGTCGCACACGCCGCCGGTCGCGTTCCAGCCGATCGACAGGCCCAGCGCCGCGCCGCAGTCGCGGACCAGTTCGAAGAGACGCGTCGCTGCGGCATCGAGCGGCTTGGGCGGACGGTTGAAGCCGCCGTAGAGATGGCAATGGACGTCGTGGTCGCGCTGGATCGCGGCGATGGCGTCGCGCAGCGCCGCTTCGGCGGCGGCCATCGCGTCGGGGGTCATCGGCCGCATGTTGACGCGCAGGATCGCCTGATCTGGGACAACATTATTGGGGCCGCCCCCGTCGATCTTCGCGGGATTGACCTTGAGGTCGGGAGATTTCAGCGCATTGAGGCGGAGTGCGAGGTCGGCGGCGGCGACGAGCGCGTTGCGGCCGTCCTCCGGGTTGCGTCCGGCGTGCGCCGAGCGGCCGTGGATCAGAACGGAGAAATTGCCACTGCCCGGGCGCGCGCCGGCGAGCGTGCCGTCGGGCAGTGCGGGTTCGTAGGTAAGCGCCGCAGTCTTGCCGCGCGCCAGTTCGGCGATCAGCGCGGCGGAGGCGTGGCTGCCCGTTTCCTCGTCGCTGTTGATCATCACGTCATAGCCGACGCGCTCGGCCAGCGGCGACGCCTCGAGCGCCGACAGCGCGGCAAGGATGACGGCGATGCCACCCTTCATGTCGGCGGTGCCGGGGCCGTTGAGCACGCCCGGCTCCAGCCATTTGAGCGACTGGAAAGGGTGATCGGCGGCGAACACCGTGTCCATATGGCCGGTCAGCAGCAGCTGGACCGGCGCCTCGGGGCGCACGCGAAGATGGAGATGCGCGCCGCGCTCGATCGTCTGGACGCGGCCCGCGGCATCGACGCTTTCGACAGGATCTGGCGCGACGAGACACAGGGTGCCGGGGAGCGCCGAAAAGGCGTCGGCGAGCAGGCCGGCGACGGTCTTCAGCCCGGCAAGATTACCGGTGCCGCTGTTGACCGCGGCCCAGCGTTCGACCTGCGCCAGCATCGGCGCATCGGCCGCACGCTCCAGCGTGGCGGTTTCGCTTGGCTTCAGGATGGTCATGCGCAGCCTATAGCCGCCCGCGCCCGGCTTTGGCACCCCCGGCGCGAAACAATCTTTCACGCGATACGGTAAATCACTGACATCGCTGGACGAGGCAGGCGATGTCGCGCGCGAAAGCGTCCGAATCGCAACGCGTTAACCGAAACTTCGTCTGCCGGGGCATAGGGCCTTGGCATCGCGCCAACGAGTGGGTCCATGACAGCCGCCTTCGTCCTCGTCATCAACATGTGCATCGCCGGGATTTTCGCGGTGGCATTCGGCGTGATCGCGGCGACCAACCGAATGGCGCGCGGCGCCGCCTTCATGGCGGCGGGCTATGCGCTGGGCATCGTCGATGTCGCGCTGGAATTCCTGCTGCCCTTCCAGACCGATCCCACGCCGGTGGCGGTCAGCATCTTTGTCGTATTCCTGCTCGCGCTCAGTTTCTGCCTCATCGGCATCTCGCGCCACTATCGCGTGCCGACGCCGCGCGGCGCGATGATCGCGATCTGGGCGAGTGCGCTGCTGTTGGCGCCCTTTGCCTTTTCGCTGCCTTACGGGTCACCCGCGCGCGGCATGATCTATCAATTTTCCTATTGCCTGATGCAGGGGCTGGCGGGGGTCGTCATCCTGCGGTCGGGACGGCGCCAGGCGCTCGACCTGCTGCTGATGGGGATGCAGTTCGTCGCGGCGCTGCTGTACCTGGTGAAACCCGCAATCGGCATGCTGGTTGGAACCGCCGCGGCGCCGCAGGCCTATATGGCGACAACCTATGCCGCGATTTCGCAGTCGATGGGCGCGGTGACGCTGGTCGCGGTGGCAATGGTGCTGCTGCTCGTGATGATCCGCGATGCGACCGCCGAGATGACCGCGCGGTCCGAAACCGACCCACTGTCGAGCGCGCTCAACCGGCGCGGCTTCGAACTGCATGGGGAATCGGCGCTGGCGGGCGGTACACGCGGCGTTCTCGTCGCCGCGGACCTCGATCATTTCAAGCAGATCAACGACAATTACGGCCATGCGGCGGGCGACGGCGTGATCGCCCATTTTGCCGCTCTGTTGCAGGACGCGGCGCCCGAGGGGGCTATCGTCGGACGCGTCGGCGGCGAGGAATTTGCGGTGCTGCTGCCCGATGCGCTGCTGTCCGACGGTCGGCTCTATGCCGAAACGGTGCGCGGCCGCTTTGCGGCGCAGCGGCTTCCGGTGCTCGGCGTCGATCGCTGTTTCACCGCGTCGTTCGGCGTCGCGCAGGCGGGGCGCGGCGACACGCTGCATGACCTGCTCCACCGCGCCGACGCCGCGCTTTACAGCGCCAAGGCCGGGGGACGGAACCTTGTGCGTGTGGCGCTCGGCGAATTGCCGCCGCTGCCCGCCATAGGCGCTGCCTGACGCGGCCCTATGGCGCGATTGGGGCGCGAAGGGCGGTTGCCATCGCGCCCCAATCGCGCCATAGGGCGGCGGCCCTTTCCTCCCCGGGTCCATCCGCGCAATCGCGCTGACCAAAGGGTGCTTGAATGATTGATTTCCTCGACCGCAGCGGCCTGTCCGTCGATTCGCGTCTCGTCT
>NZ_JACBGA010000012.1:0-56323 GCF_021401285.1 Sphingopyxis sp. NFH-91
TGGCCGAACTCAACCAACCCATGATCGAGGAGGAAAATCAGCCCCTACACATCACCGCCAAAGCCGCCTGACGATGGCCCACGGCCACAGCCGAAATTACACCACCTTGACGGACGCGACCGATGTGCAAAGTTGGAGGCAGGGCTTTCGACGACGGTTGACATACTCTTATGCGCGGGTTGGCTACCGCATTTCCGTAGGTTCGTCTGGAGCTGCCTCGGTCTTTCGGTCGGGCGTGGGCTTTTAGCCTGCCACAAAGCTGCCACGAGGGTTCTCCACCGGGGCCCTGCCCCCAATATTGCACATCAGCAGAAGGTATGGATTCAGATTCTCCTGTTGCGGTTGATCGACGATGACGTTTCACGCCGTCTTTGCGGGGGCGACCTCCTGTCCGATCGCCCATAAAAAGGCGGCCATCTCCCGCGCGATTGCAGTGACGGCAACGGTCTTGGTCTTGCCTGCCATGACGAGCTTACGGTAACGCGCACATAGCCGGATCTGAGCTTTCCATGCGATCTCGCGTACCGATCTTGGCAGCCCGTCCAGACGCGCCTCGATCTCCCGGCTCACCCGAGCAGGAAAGCGATAGGTCCACGCCCCCTCGATCAGCACGCGACGCGCCCGGACGTTACCAGCCTTGGTGATGCCGCCACGCCGCACTCGATCTCCGGTCGAGCTTTCAGACGGCACAAGGCCCAGATACGCCATCAGCTGTGGTGCGCTGTCGAAGCGCCTGACGTCGCCGATCTCGACTACGAAGGTGACAGCCGTAATGAGCGCGACGCCGCGCATCGCCTGATAGGCCTCGACGACCGGGCCCATCGACCAGGATGCCATGGCCTCGGCGACCTGCTTTGTGAGCCTGTCCAAGCGAACCGCGGCGTCCTCAATTGCCTGTATATATTCGGCCAACACAATGTTTTGCGCCGGGTGTTCAAAACTCTGGATCGCCAGCCACCGACTATGCACCCGCGTCCAGGGCGCGCGACCCGCATAAATGCGACCATGCCTCAGAAGAAAAGATTGAAGATGCTGTCGCGCTTTTCTCAACCCATCGTTTGCAACTTCGCGTGCGCGTACGAGATCGCGAATGGCTTCATGTGTTTCATCCGGCACCCATACCGGCGTCAGCGGACCTTGATTGCCCAGAAGGGAAATGCACTCAATCGATCAGCGCGGTTGCCTCGGAAGATCCTGATACTCAGAAATCCTACCCAATCCGGACTATTTTCTCGAGGATCGCATCCGCAGTCGCAGCACTTGTGTCAAACGGCCCTTTAATTGCGGGTTTCTGTCAAGCCTGTAGTTGATCCATACCGGGGTCATGGTCCTTTTCGAGGTCATGGCCTCATGATGATGTCCGGGTCGGGTGCCTCAACGTGTGCAACGCGGTCCTGAAGTCCGCAGCCGTTTGAACGAGGTCACCGCAACCACCGTCCCGGTGGATCATCACAGGGCTGGCTTCAGCCCTGCGATCTCAGGGTAGTTATGACGATCAAGCAGGCTGTTTTCCCCACTCGAACTCGGTTCCATCCACCCAGATGCAGTGGAGGATGATGGCGAGCTTTCGTGCGACTGCGACCTGCGCTTTCTTCATGCCACTGCGCTTTGCAATCCGTAGCCCCCAGGCCTTGAGCGCGCACCACCGCTTGGTTCGATGGAGCAAGACGCTGGCGGCCTCGAACAGATATGTGCGCAACAGCCTGTCGCCCCATCGCGAGACCTTTCCCGTCACGTCCATTTCACCCGATTGCTTTCGGCGGGGTGTGAGCCCGAGATAAGCTCCAACCTTCGTGGCGTTCTGAAAGCGGGTGGGATCATCGATCGTATGGCGGAATGTTAGGGCTGTAACGACACCGATGCCCGGAACCGTCATCAACCGCCGGGTCGTCTCGTCCTCTCGGGCGAGGTGACGGATGGTTCTATCGATCTTTTCCAACTCGCCGCATGTCTGTTCATGCACGGACAGAAGGGGAAGAAGAATGGGGCCGAGAGCATGGCCATCGGCGATAAGATCGCTGACCCGCCGCTGGAACTGCCCGCCGACAGCCCGTGGAAAGAGCATGCCACACTCCTTCAGCATGGAACGCATCTGGTTTTCGAGATCGCGCCGGATCCGTACCAACCGGGATCGACAGACAAGGATGGACCGTGCGGCCTGGCTTTCCTCGCTTTTGACGGCGACCTCCCGATACCATCCGACCCGGACGAGTTCCGCCAGGCCCCGAGCATCATTCTCGTCGCTCTTGTTCATGCGGACGGACAGTGCCGCATGGGCGTGGCGAGCATCGATGCAGACCACTGGCAGGCCGGTTCGCTTGAGCTCATGCCAGAGCCAGCTCGACATAGCACCTGTCTCGAGACCTACGCGTTCGGCATTGGGAGCCTTCTTGGCGACGACGGCGGCCAGGACGCCCGGATCTGATTTCACCCGGCCTTGGTATAATGGCCGCCCGGCTTCATCAACAATGCAAATCGACGTCTCTTTTTGTGACACGTCCAGCCCGACATATTGCTTCATGGCGATATCCCTTCGTTACGATGACCTCACTCATTCTGAAGCCGTCGCATCCCAATGGGAACAACGGCAGCAATTACGTCATCGTGTTCAAAAGGGACCCCCGATCGGCGTCGAAGAGGGACCCCCTTTGAGGATATGCTGAGGATTTGTTGAGGATGGCCTTGCGCTGCGTGCGGCGAAGGGCGGGCGTAGCCCGACCGGAGGCGCGCGCAGCGCAAGATAGATTTTTGAAGGCGCCGACGGTGGCGGTCAGCTGCGGTTTTTGAAACGCCAGCTGTCGTTGCCGGTCTCGACGATATCGCAGTGGTTGGTGACGCGGTCGAGCAGCGCCGTGGTCATCTTGGGATCGCCGAACACGGTCGGCCATTCGCCGAAGGCGAGGTTCGTGGTGATGATGACGCTGGTGCGCTCATAGAGCTTGCTGATGAGGTGGAACAGCAACTGCCCTCCCGAGCGTGCGAACGGCAGATATCCAAGCTCGTCGAGCACGATCAGATCGAGCCGCGACAGCTGCGCCGCCAGGGTCCCGCCTTTGCCGATCCGGGTCTCCTCTTCGAGGCGTGTCACCAAGCGTGGGCGGTAACCGCGATCGTCAACTTCTACGTCCGCCTCGAAAATCATTTCGCGGTCCATGCTGATCGCACGCCAGTGTCGGATGTCCAGTTCCTGCGCGCGACGGGGCCGTTCGTCTGGCGATATTGGGAGAAGGACATCATGACCTTCGTCAAAGCCTGCAGTCTAAAGACGGTCGCCGATAACAAGGATCGCATTTTCGAGCCCCATTTTATCGCGCCGCTTGAGAGGCTCGACGCGCTCTATGATCGAGCGATCGCCGCGTCACGCTGACGATCGATGCCAGTCTCACGCCAGGTGATCGAGCACTGCGCGCAAGATGCTAGCCGTTCCCTTCCCCGGTGCCCAGATCGGGTCCCTCCCCGCTAAGGCGTCCTTTACGCAGTAGAAGGCTTGATGACTGCTGCTTTTCCACGCGAACACGAATAAATCTGCCGCTTTGGCGAGACTTGTCAGCTTCGCCGTTGCCACCAGGTCGGAATTTACATCGACCCTGCAGCCCGGAAATAATTCTTCCAGCGCTTTCTTGGCTCGGCTGCCTGCGGCTTCCGCCAAGGTGTATAAAACTCGAAGGCGCGATCGATCTGCCCATCGTCATGCGCCTTTTCAGCCGAGTACGGCGTCGGGCCGAAAAATGTCCCGATCAGAATCTTTCTGCGTCCGCCATCAGACAACGTCACATCAAGACGTCGGGCTTGACTGTACACCTCCGCAAACTGGTCCTTCAGAAGTTCATTTCGCGGATAGAGCGCCAGCACCTTGACCCAGCGATCGCCTGCAGCGTCGCGTTGGATATGGATGGCGGAATTGCCCGTCTGTCGATCGACATGAGCGACGGTGCCCAGGGCTTTGTGGTCGACGGGCAGCAGCGGCTTTCTGCGCTGGCCGAGGTCGACCGCGATTTTCAGGTTTTCGTGTCGGCACTGATCTGCCGCGACGAAGCCGAACTGCGCCGTCAGTTCGTGCTGATCAACAACAGCAAACCGCTTCCCAAATCCTTGATCTATGAGCTGCTCCCGACGGTCGACGATCTCCCGGCGCGTCTCAGTCGCCGATCCGAGGCGGCGGACCTTACCGGGCGCCTCAACTTCGAGGCGACCTCGCTGAAAGGCTATATCAAGCAGCACACATGGCCCGAGGGCATCATCGCGGACACGGTGATGCAGAAGATCATCATGGAGTCGCTCAACAATGGCGTGCTGCGCGATCTTAGCCGGAGCGCCAAAGGCGGCGACAAGTGTGTTCGCCTCATCTCGAATTTCTTCGATGCGGTGAAACGCGTCTTCCCCGAAGCCTGGCATGGCCAGACGCCTGCGAGCTCACGCCTTCTGCACGGCGTCGGCATTCAGGCGATGGGCGACGTGATGGAAGTTCTCGCCGAACGCGCCGACGCGCGATCGGTCGACGATTTCTACGAGGGGCTGCTCTGTCTTCAGGACCGTACCGCATGGACTGACGGCGACTGGCATTTCGACGACGAAACGCGGCGCTGGAAGTCGCTCCAAAACGTCAATCGCGACGTCGCGCTGCTCAAACATTATCTCGTCGGAATTGTGAAGGCCGACCAACGGCAGCGGCGCAAGCCTGCTCCCGCTCCGCTGCTGGAACCGAGTGAGGGTGCAGCATGAGTTACGCGGTGAAGGAAATCTTCAAAACACTGCAGGGTGAGGGCGCTCAGAGCGGCCGCGCCGCCGTGTTCTGCCGGTTTTCGGGCTGCAATCTCTGGTCCGGGCGCGAACAGGATCGCGCCTCATCGGTTTGCAGTTTCTGCGATACCGATTTTGTCGGCATGGACGGAACCGGCGGCGGACGCTTTGCTGACGCCGCCGCGTTGGTCGATGCCGTCGAAGAGGCGTGGGGCGAGGGCGCCCATGGCCGTTACATCGTGCTGACTGGCGGCGAGCCCTTGCTGCAGGTGGACGACGCGCTCATCGAAGCGCTGCACAGCCGCGGGTTTGAGATTGGCGTCGAGACCAACGGCACGCAGGCGGCGCCTGCCGGCATCGACTGGATCTGCGTTTCGCCGAAGGCCGACGCCGCGCTGCATCTCACGGGCGGCGACGAACTCAAACTCGTCTATCTTCAAGGTTTCGCGCGCGCTCACTTCTTAGTCTCCCGAACGCGGCGCGCGAGCGCGGCAAAGCGCGACTGCTCACAGGCGATGCCCAATTCGTCGCGAAAATAGCGAAGCAGTCGCGACGCACTTCCCCCGGCGCTTTCCCAATGCTCCGCAATAAGCTTGAGCATCGTATCGTCGTCGTGGCGTGCGCGATCGAACTTCTGTGCTCCCCGCCACGAACCGATCGCCGAACGTACGGCCTCAACATCAGCGTCCAATGAAGCTTGCGGAACGGTCCCGCGGCCAAAGCCAACGAAGTGCGCGAGCGCTCGCGACGCAAAATCGTTCAATGTGCCGGGACACGGACTGTCGGGCCCGTCCAGACGATTGTCATAAGGCATCCGGAGCGGACGAAGAGCGTCGGGCATGCGCGCAGCAGGCGATGCAGTGAATATGCGCACGCGCGCGAGGTCGTCGGACGGCAGCGCGATCAGCTCGGGCGCCAGCATCTCAATATACGCCTCGGACAAGGCGACTAGCAGAGGGCCCGACTGGTCATACATCAAGTCTTCTAGCGAACGCGAAAGGTGCGACGAACTCGACAAGGCCCGCCACCATGACGCGATCGAGAAGGTGCCATCGACCCGCGACTGAATGCCGTCATCGGCGCCGACCAGCACAGTGCAACCATAGGCCGGAATAGGGGTAGATGCTTCAACCAGCCCGAGTCCGGCAGACACAATGATCAGCTTTGCATCGATGGCGGCCGCCGCCGCGCGTGCTTCTTGAAAGCTGCGACCGCAGTAAACATCCGACGCTGGATGGCAGGAGGGCGCATTCGCGACGCGCCCTAGCCAGTCACAGGCAAGATCTTGCAACGGAGCACGGGGGACCGAGGACATGTGCAGGCTAGGCGGGATTGGCAGACGCTTACGGTTGGTACAGCTGGTAATCACAAGCGTCACAAAATATCACCCCCGCGCAGCCTTGCCGGCGCACATCCTCCTACCGAGTTATCCACAGGTTATCCACATTAAATGTGCCCACACTGGGCACATTTCATAGCAATAAATGCACGGCATCTCTCCGCCGTTCGGCAGACATTGCTCGGCAAATGCGGCAGGCGGAGGCCGCTAACCCCTCATTTATCAGCGCATTTTTCCGCGCCGCAGCCGATCGCTGCAACTTCGCGCCCTGCTCAAGCCAGCGAAAAATAGATGTACGCACCTTCTTCGCCTTCGGGTCCGATATGATAGGCAAGATCGACTTCGTCACTTTGCGCAAATTGCTCGTAGAGATCGATCCGCTTGGCATCGCGAACGCGCGCGAGCACACACCCTGCCGCATAGTGGGACTCGTCACCCTGAATGCAGGCGATATCTTTCTTGGCATGCTCCAGCATGTTGCCCAGGTTTTTTCTGGTAGCGGAAAAATAGGCGCGTTTGCACTCGAACGAATATGAGCGCGACCCCGAACTGATCCAGAGGTCGGCGCGGCCATCGACGCGGGTGCGCTTGTCGTTCCGTCCGCGTTTGATCACCGCGTATTCAGCGAGCGGCACAAAGCCGGCCATCGCAGCCGCCGACGCAAGGAAACCGACCGACGCGACCTCGTGGAATAAAAAGGGTGAGTCACCCACGTCGCCCAGAAACCGGTCGTACAGTTTATCTGCCTGCTCGAGCCATGCCTCCCAATCCTGAAGCAGGCCGCGCTGACGCCCGTCGTACCGCTTAAGCTCACGAAAAGCCATTTCACCCCCCTCTTGTGATTTCGTTCTCACAGAGGTGGAAGAAAATGCCTCCGATGGAAACTAAAAAACGGTTGTGAATTGGTGCCATTCAGCGGGTGCCGTGCAAGGCACGCAAATGTAATACGGCAGTAGCTGTGCATTTTGGAGAACTTGAGCCTGATGCAGCGTTCGTCTCCAATGAATGGCCGCTTTCAGGAGGCAAACATGTCAGCCGCAATGGCCGACTTCAGGCGCATAGCAGCCGTAAACGATGGCTTAGCCACCCAGCGACTATTCGATATTTAGTCCGACATGGTGTCAACCGCGCTTGCGCCGCCCGGCGCTCTCGCGAGTTGGCCGCGCGCCGCGCATGCAAACGGGTAGCAACCGGATTTCTACGGTATCTTGCAGATGGGCGGTCACTTTGGGTATCTGGTTCACGACATCAAGCAGGATCTGGAGGCGTGTGGCGCTCGCGTATCGGTTGGCATTTTCGCCGCCATGCTTCTGACCGAGAAGATCCGACCGAAATTCTTCGAATGTCTGCAACATCTTCAATTCAGTGCTGACCATATGCCGACCGCTGTGAACCGCCTGTCCCGGCTTTACAAGTTTCAGACGTGGCTTAATGTGAAGCCATATATTTTTGAAAAATACATCTCCCAGCGCACGCCCTGTGCGACCGGGCTGGATTTCTGGAAAGAGGTACTGCTCGCCAGCTTCCTTCATGGCTTGGACATAATGCATGAAGCCCAAGCGACGCAGCTCTTCGCAAACAGGAATCTTACGAACGCTGGTCGCGTTCTTGACGCCGCCCGCGGAGGTCTTCCTGATGTTGACAAAAAAGATACCGTCTTCTTCGCCGATATCATCGACCAAAAGCTTACAAGCTTCCTCCCGCCGCATACCTGAATACCAGACCAGCGGCATGACCCAATAGGCCGCATCATGCCAAATCGGACCTCCCGGCGTCAGTAACAAACGCCGAGGCAAATCCACGCCCGCACCTCCAGTCCAGATGCCGAGACGAAACAATTCTTCACCCTGCGCAATCGTATAGGGGTCGCGCTCGTCGCGCTCGTCCCTGTCATCCTCATCGAGGATAAAATCTGAAAAATCGAGAGGCGCCATTGGCGTTTTCGTTGCAAGCCACGCACACAATCTCTTGAGGTTGGCGAAATGACGATTAATGGTCCCTACGTCGAGGCCAATCGCGAACGAGATTTCTTCGCCGCGCTCCTCTTCCTCAGTAAGACGATCGAGCGCCTCGCTGCAAATTTCCTCCAGCGACATCGCTTCGTGTCGAGGCGACTTATGATGCGACGACGGTAACCGGTTCAACAGGTCGTAAAACTGGTTCAGGTCTTCCTGGCATGTTGCTGCCATGGCCTTGCCATTATTCGACTTGCCGAACAGAAAGGGCGCGGCCTTGAACTGGCGCTTCTGGCTGGCGCCCCAGACCTTCGGCTGCGACTTGCGCTTTTTGGGGTTCGCACCGTCGGCCAAGACCGGCGCATCGTCCCGTCCGCGCGCCTTGGGTTTCAGCTCCATATATTTTTCTACCGCCTGCACCGGGCTAAGGGCGGCATAATGGGTCTGCGCATCGGTGAATGTCGACGCCGGCGCAGGCACAATGGTGCTGGCGTTCCACGTGTTTGGAGGCGCAGGGGCGGAGATCGGGGGAGGCATCGAAGTCTGCAGAGGCGTTCGCCCGAGCGCGTTCATCAGCGCCAAGCTGTGTTCGATCGCGCGAACCTCGGGGCTGTCGTAGGTTGCCGCGGCCGTCAACCGCGCGCAACACATGACCTGCCGGGCAATTTCGATGCGGTCAGCCGCTGGCTCAATGCCGAGCCGCTCCAGCAATGCCTTTGCCTCATTCAGCAAATTGCCGGGAACATCGCCGGCTTGGGAAAGCATTGCATAAAGATTGGCACGGGCCTCGTCGTCCAGCGACGGAAAGCGCTTGTCGAATGACCCGATGTAATCGATGCCCATATAGTCGTCGAAGCCATTTGCGATGAAATCGCCGTTGAACGCTGCATAGATCGAAAGCATCTGGTGGAAGCGAGCGGTGACATTGCCCTCACCGTCCTTCTCGATCACCGCCAACTGATGCGCCAGCATGTTGCGATACCGCACCATCTCCTCTCGAAAGAGATGGTTCACCTGCTCGCTGGTCAGTCCTTCCTGCTCGATCCGTTCGTATAAGCTCATTCGCACAACCTCGCTTCGGCTGGTCATCGCGACCGCGCGCCGTCGCGCGACCGACTGGTCCTTCGTCAGAAGGCTGACCGTTGTTACGATGGTTATAGGACGTTCAAGCCGTCCAACGAAGCGCACCCGGCGACGCCACCAGTAGGTGGCCCCGCGACGGTTCACATTTTCGATTGCTGGCATCAGGCACTGGCTCCACCCACTGGTAGCAATTGATGCCACTGCGATGGTCGGCCTTGCTCAGTTAAGGGAGAAACCTGGGGTTTTCCGTCCCTTGGCTGAGGCACAGCACCGGCTGGCTGGGGCGGCAGGATTCGAACCTGCGCATGGCGGTACCAAAAACCGCTGCCTTACCGCTTGGCTACGCCCCATCGGCCGGTGCGAGGGCGCTCTATAGCGTCTCGCGACCGATTGGCAAGGCGCCGGATCAGAGGCGCGTGACCCAGCCGTGCGGGTCGGCGGCGCGGCCGCGCTGGATGTCGACAAGCCTGTCCTTCAGCATCGCCGTCACCTGTCCGGGGCCGCCGGCGCCGACGGTGAAACTGGTGGCGCCGCGCGTCACCTTGCCGACAGGGGTCACGACCGCCGCGGTGCCGCACGCAAAGCTTTCGGTCAGCCTGCCGCTGGTCGCATCGGCCTGCCACTGGTCGATCGCATAGGGTTCCTCGCGCACCGTCAGGCCCGCATCGCGCGCCAGTGTGATGATGGCGTCGCGGGTAATGCCGGGCAGGATCGTGCCGGTGAGCGGCGGGGTGACAATGCTGCCATCGTCGAAGACGAAGAACATGTTCATGCCGCCCAGTTCCTCGATCCAGCGATGCTCCGCGGCGTCGAGGAAGACGACCTGATCGTGACCCTTTGCGATCGCTTCCTGCTGCGCAATCAGGCTCGCGGCATAATTGCCGCCGCATTTGGCGGCGCCGGTGCCGCCGGGCGCGGCGCGGGTATAGTCTTCCGACACCCACAGCGAGACGGCCGGCGCGCCCGACTTGAAATAATTGCCAACCGGCGAGGCGATGACGAGGAAATGATATTCGGCGGCAGGCTTGACGCCCAGAAACACCTCGCTCGCATACATGAAGGGGCGCAGATAGAGCGCGCCGCCTTGCACCTTCGGGAACCAGTCGGCATCGACGCGGACAAGCTCGCGCACCGCGGCAAGGAACAGGTCCTCGGGCAGCTCGGCCATCGCCATGCGGCGGGCGCTGGCGTTGAAGCGTGCGGCATTCGCCTCGGCACGGAACAGTGCCATCGATCCGTCGTCGAGCCGATAGGCCTTCAGCCCTTCGAATATCTCCTGCGCATAATGAAGGACCGCGGTCGCCGGATCAAGCGACAAGGGGCCGCGCGGCATCACCTGCGCATCGTGCCAGCCCTGGCCTTCCTTGTAGCGGATCGAGACCATATGATCGGTGAAGACGCGGCCGAAGACCGGGTCCGCAATCGCCGCCGCGCGTACATCGTCCGCCGTCGGGTTCGGATGCGGAAGACGGGTGAAAGCGGGTGCGGACATGGAAAAACCTAACCTCTTGGCAGTGACTCGGTGCGCGCCTCTTGCCAAAGCGCGGCGCCGCGCGCAACGGTAGTCGCCATGGCCGATGAAAATTTTCTTTCACAAGTTCCCGCTGCCTCTGCCCTTTTCTTGCGTGAAGAGGAGGTGCGCCGCGGCATCGAATTCCTGTTTTTCGGCCATGGCGCGCTGTGGCGCGCGGGCGATGCGCGGCTGGCCGAAAACGGCCTCGGACGCGCGCATTACCGCGCGCTTTACTTCATCGCGCGCCAGCCGGGGCTGACGATTTCGGACCTGCTCGCGCTGCTCGGCATCACCAAACAGTCGCTCGGCCGGGTCATCAAGGATCTGGAGGCGCGCGAGATGCTCGTCACGCGCCCGGGCAACCGCGACCGGCGGCAGAAGGAACTACGGCTCACTCCCGCCGGACGCGCCGTCGAGGCTGCGGTCTTCGGGCAGCTACGCGACGCGATGAGCCGCGCCTACACCCATGCGGGTCAGGCGGCGGTCACCGGCTTCTGGCAGGTCAACGAAGCGTTGATGTCGCCGCGCGAGCGGCAGCGCGTCGCCAGGCTGGGCAGCGAGAGCTGAGCGGGCGATAGCCGCCCGGCGCTGTCACGGCCCACGCCTTTGCGGGCGCGCCGATCAATCTTCGCCGCGGGCAAGATCGGCGAGTTCGCGGCCGCGATCGCGCGCCGCGCGCAGGACATTGGTCATCAGCGCAACGAGTTCGCCGCCTTCGTCGAGGATGTCGAGCCCGGCCTGCGTCGTGCCGCCCTTGCTCGCGACCTGCGCGACGAGCGCGCCCGGCTTTTCGCCGCTGCGCGCGAGCAGGGCGGTCGCTCCGCCAAAGGTCGCGGTCGCAAGCTTGAGCGCATCGTCGCCCGAAAGGCCAAGCCGCTCGCCCGCCGCTGCATAGGCTTCGATCAGGCGAAAGACGAAGGCCGGACCGCTGCCGGTGAACGCGGTAACGAGGTCCATCATGCCGTCGTCGGGGAGCGCAACGATCTCGCCGAGCGGCTTGAGCAGCGCTTCGATCGCGGCACTGTCGGCATCACCCGTACTGGTCACGGCCGAAACCCCAGCGCCGATGCGCGCGGCCAGATTGGGAAGGATGCGGACCTGCGCCCGCGCTTCGGGAAAACGGACCGCGAGATCGGCGAGCGAGACGCCGGCGAGGATCGAGAGCAGATGCACCTCGCCACCCGCGACCGCCGCCAGATCGCCAGCGACCTCGCCCAATTGCTGCGGCTTCATGCCGAGCATGATCCAGTCGGCGGCCTGACCCGCCGCCCGCCAGTCGGCAAGCGAGGTGAAATGCGCGGTGCCTTCGCGCGGCGCCGCGAGCGGATCGACGACGGCGACCCGCGCCGGATCGAGCCCCGCGACGAGCCAGCGATCGAGCATCGCACCCGCCATATTGCCGCAACCGACCAGCAGCATCCGGCCGGCAAATTTTCCCAAAGTCTTCGTCATGATTCCTTGTTCTTCATTCTTCTTTACGGACGGCAACTGCTTTCCGGACCCGAAAGCAGGTCGAGGCAGCGGCCATCGATCTTGGCCGCGTCGACCGGCAGGTCAATGAGCGCGGCAAGCGTCGGCATGATATCCACCGTCATCACGGCATTCGGCTGTTCGAAGGCGGTGAGCCCCTTGCGCCAGAAAAGTATCGGCACGCGGCGGTCATAGTCCCATACCGAACCGTGCGTCGCGACATAGCCGAGGCCCGATTCGGGGATCGGCGTGACGCGCGGTTTGAGCACGACAATGAAATCGCCCGAACGCTGCGCATTATAGGAAGCGCGCAGCTTGTCCATCAGCGTCCACACGTCGGGCGACCGCTTCGAGATCGGATGGTTCGCCAGTTCCTCACCGGTCACCACCGCCTCGACTTGGCGGTGGGCGCGGTAGCGCGCTACCAGCTCGTCCAGCGCCGCCCTGCGCTGCGCGGGGGTCAACGCCTTCGACAGATACATGTCGCCGAACGGGCCGTCGCCATAGAGCAGCGGCTGCGGCAGGCCGAGCTTTTCGGCCACCGCCTTGCCCATCGCTTCGGGATCGAGCGCGGCATCGACGCGTTCAGCGGCGGGCCAGGCGTTTTGGCGGTTGCGTTCGGGGAGATCGTGACCGCCATGGTCGGCGGTCAGCACGACGGCATAGTCGATGCCGGTCGCATCGAGCCGTGCGAAGAAGTCGCCGAGCTGCTGGTCGAGCGCGTGCATCTGGATGCACATCTCGGCGCCCTCGGTGCCCGTGCTGTGGCCGATATAGTCGGTCGCCGACAGGCCGAGGATCAATAGATCGGTTGTGGTGCCCTCACCCAGCTTGCGCGCAGCGCGCAGCGCGGCGCCGGCGGCGAGCACCGCGCCGTCCGCTTCGGGCGAGGCCATGAAGCGGCGGAAATCGCCGCCATCGCGCTGAAAGCGGCCGGTGCCGACCGTGCCGCCCTTGTCAATCGGGATCGCGATATTGTGTGACGCGCAATCGGCGGGCAGGTCCATCGCGGGGCGCGCCTGGCCAATCGCCGCGGCGATCGCGCTGCTTGCCTGCTGCGCGACCAGCGACAGCGTGATGCCGCGATAGCTGGTGAGGCCGCCCGGAAACAGCCACATCAGCTCGTCCGCCTTGCGCCCGCCCATCATGATCGCGGCGCGATCCTTGCCTGCGACCGAGACGATCTGCGCTTTCGGATCGCGCGCCTTCATCAGATCGCCGAGTGTCGGGACCATCAGATGATTCACCGATGCCGCATATTTGCCGCCGCCCGAACTTGTATCCGGCACGGTTTCGTCCTCGGCGCAATAGACGCGCTTGTCGGACCGGGCGACCGAGAGGTCGAAATAATTATTCGCGATGATCCCGGTGTGCGCCGGATGATTTCCGGTCAGGATCGTCGAATGGCCGGGGCAGGTTTCGGTCGCGCCGTGCGACTGATACCCCGCCGGAAATACCACGCCCGACGCAAGCCGCGCGAGACCGCCGGTGTAATGGCTGCGATATTCGGCAAACAGATCGGCCGAAAACTGGTCGACGGAGATTGCGACGATCAGCTTGGGCGGCGGGGTTGCCGCCGTAACCTTTGCGACCGGTGGCGCCGAATCCTGCGCAAGGCCGGCTCCGGCATTTGCGAAACAGAGGGTGGCAGCGAGAACGGTGGTCAGGCTTTTGAGCTTCACGGGGAACATCTCCATGGCTGGGGTCGTCAGCGCGGGCTGTCCTCTCGACGAAAGCCGCCTATATGGCAAGCCTCGAACGACAGGCAGACACAGGACAGGCATGGATCGCGCGAAAGACGGCTTTGTGACAGACCGAAGTGCATCAGCGACGGCGCGCGCGCTGCTGGCGCTGCTCGCCCTGGTTCTGCTCGCCTTCGCTCCTTCGCAGGCGCAGACCACGCATATCGCGCCGCGGCTGGTCGCCGAATCGGTGGTACCGTCGCCCGGCGGAGCGACGACGATTGCCCTCGCGATGACCCCCGATAAGGGTTGGCACGGCTATTGGTCGAACGGCGGCGACGCCGGTTTCGGCATGCAAGTCGAATGGAACGCGCCGCCAGGCGTCACCGTAGGCGCCTTTCGCTATCCGGTTCCCGAGGCGCTGACGCTCTTTGGGCTGATGAACCATGTCTATGAACATCCCTATGCGCTGCTCGCCGATGTCCGCGTCGACAAGAGCGTCGCGCCGGGGACCGACCTGACGCTGACCGGCATCGCCAACTGGCTCGCCTGCACCGACAAGATCTGCGTTCCCGAAAAAGCGGTGATCTCGGTCGCGATGAAGGCTGGCGACGGAGCCATCGCAGCGGGCGCGCAGCAGCAATTCGACGCATGGCGCGCCAAGCTGCCGCAACCGCTCGACCGCGCGGGCCGGTGGGAACGCCGCGGCGCGACGGTGCGCTTCGCCGTACCGCTGCCCGAGGGAACATCGTTGACGGTACCGCATCTGTTCGCAGCGACCCAAGGCGTCGTCGATTATCCGGCAGTGCAGCGCTTCAGCCGCAACGGGGACTGGATCGTGATCGAAACGGCGGGCAAGGGCAACGCGCAAGGGGAAATCGACACGCTGCTCAAGCTCGACCAGGACCGTGGCCTTTCCGTACGCTTCGTCCCCGGCGCGGTTCCGGCGGCCGGCAAGGCGATCGCCGGGGGCGGCTCCGGCGGCGGGGCCGGTATCGACTTGGCGCTGTTCTGGACCGCGCTCGGCGGCGCGATCGTCGGCGGATTGATCCTCAATTTGATGCCCTGCGTCTTTCCGATCCTGAGCCTGAAAGCACTCAGCCTTGCGCGGTCGGGCGACGATGCACGCGCCGCGAAGGTCGAGGCTGTGGCCTATACGGCGGGTGCGGCGCTCACCGCGCTACTGCTCGGCGCGCTGCTGCTCGGCCTGCGCGCGGCGGGCGAGCAGGTCGGCTGGGCCTTTCAACTGCAGCATCCGGCGAGCGTGTTCGTGCTGCTGCTGCTCGCGCTCGCCATCACGCTCAATCTGCTGGGCGTCTTCGAACTGCCGTCGTTCGGCGGCGGCCAACGGCTCGCAAACCAGAGCGGCGCGGCGGGCGGTTTCTGGACCGGCGCGCTCGCGGCCTTTGTCGCCACGCCGTGTAGCGGCCCCTTGCTCGGCGCCGCGCTCGGCGCCACGCTGGTCCTTCCGGCCTGGGCTGCCCTGCCGATTTTCGGCGGGCTGGGTCTTGGTATCGCCCTCCCCTTTCTGGCCGTCGGCTTCGTGCCTGCGCTCCGCAATCGCATGCCCAAGCCGGGACCGTGGATGGCGACCTTCCGCAAATGGATGGCGCTACCGATGGCCCTGACCGCGCTCGCCCTCGCCGTCCTCCTGTGGCGACAGGTTGACGGGCGCGAGGCGGGGCATGGCGCGGGAATCGAAGTCTCGGCCGATCGCTATTCGGCGGCGGCGCTTGCCAAGGCGCGTGCGACGGGAAAGCCCGTGTTCGTCTATTTCACCGCCGACTGGTGCCTGTCGTGCAAGGCTAACGAGGCAGGCGCGATCAACCGCGAGGCGGTGCAGGATGCGTTCGACAAGGCGGGCGTCGTCACGCTCGTCGGCAACTGGACCAACGGCGACCCCGCCATCACGCGTGCCTTGGCCGAGCATGGCCGCAACAGCGTGCCGCTTTACCTCTGGTACGCGCCGGGAAAGTCCGAACCCGAAATCCTGCCGCAGATCCTGACGCCGGGACTTCTCACCGACCGGACAGGCGACTGATGGCGAAGCAGCGTGCCGACCAGCTGCTTGTCGATCGCGGACTCGCCGAAAGCCGGACGCGCGCGCAGGCGCTGATCCTCGCCGGCCTCGCCTTCGTCGGCGACCGCAAGATCGACAAGGCGGGGCAGCAGATCGCCGAGGATGCCGCGATCAGCGTCAAGGGCCGCGACCATCCATGGGTGTCGCGCGGCGGGATCAAACTCGACCATGCGCTGACGCATCTGGGCTGGGATATTGCGGGCGCGGTGGCGATCGACGTGGGATCGTCGACCGGGGGTTTTACCGACGTGATGCTGAACCGCGGCGCGGCACGCGTCTATGCGGTCGATTCGGGGACCAACCAGCTCGCCTGGAAGTTGCGGCAGGACGACCGCGTCATCGTCCACGAGCAGACGAGCGCGCGCATCCTGACCGCCGATCATATTCCCGAGCCGGTCGATCTCATCGTCTGCGACGCGAGCTTCATCGCGTTGTCGAAGGTGCTGCCGGTGCCGATGGCCTTTGCCAAAGCGGGCGCGCGCCTCGTCGCTCTGATCAAGCCGCAGTTCGAAGCCGAACGGCACGAGGTCGGCAAAAAGGGCGTGGTACGCGACGCCGCGGTGCACGCCCGCGTCTGCTCCGAGGTGCGCGACTGGCTGGAACGTTCGGGCTGGCGCGTCGTTGAGACGGTCGAAAGTCCGATCACCGGACCCGAAGGAAATGTCGAATTTCTGATTGCGGCTACGAAATCCGCAGCTTGACGCGGGCGGTGCGCGCCGCGACAGCATGACCGACACAGATTCGCGCGCGAAGGACCAGATGCATGAGCGAGATTGCCACCCCCGGTCAGCTACGCATGTCCTATTGGCGCTGGGCGATGTTCACCGTCCCGGCGCTCGTCCTGATCGGCAGCCTGATGGGTCTGCTCTCGAACAGCGGCTATGACAATCGCTGGTTCATGGCGCTCGACCGGCCCGCGATCGTTCCGCCCGGCTGGGTCTTCGGGGTCGTGTGGACGACGCTCTATGTCCTGCTCGGCCTGGCGCTGGCGATGATCCTCCACGCGCGCGGCGCGCGCGGGCGCGGCTTTGCGCTGGCGCTGTTCTTCGTGCAGCTGATCGCCAATTTCGCCTGGTCGCCGCTCTTTTTCGGCATGCATCAGGTGACCGCCGCGCTCTATCTCGTCATTTTCATCCTGATGGTGACGATCGCGACGACCTTTGCCTTTGCGCGGATCCGCAAGGCGGCGGCGTGGCTGCTCGTCCCCTATATGATATGGCTCAGCTTCGCGACGATCCTGAATTTCCAGATCGATCAGCGCAACCCCGACGCCGAAACCCTTGTGCCGGCCGCCGCGACCTCCCAGATAGGATGACGACCCGATTTGGGTGAATACAGGGGACGACCCCGACAAAGGACAGGATAATGCAAAGCGAAAACCGGTTTTTCGACGATCTGGCCAAGATGGTCAACGGTATCGCAGGCACCGTCGCCGGTGCCGGACGCGAAGCCGAAACCGCGATGCGCGAACGCGCGAAGGAATTCGTCGGCCGCATGGACTTTGTGAGCCGCGAGGAATTCGAGGCGGTGAAAGAAATGGCGGCCAAGGCACGCGCCGAAGCCGACGCGCTGAAGGCGCGGCTCGACAAGCTCGAAGCCGCGGCAAAGCCGGCCGCCGCCGCGAAGGCGCCGGCCAAGCCCCGCGCCGCACTCAAGAAGTAACGGAGCGGGCTTTCCCCCGCGCGACTCGCCACCCGGCCAAAGTCGCGCTAAGGGCGCAGCCATGACCGACGATATTTACGACGACGAGGACGGCCAGGAAGCCGCGCCGATGGATATGCTGGCGTCCTATTTTGCGGCGCACGACTGGCCGCACGAAATGATCAGCGAGGACGAGATCGTCGCGACCGCACAGGGCAGCTGGACGACCTATGAGTTGCGCGCGGTGTGGCGGCCCGAGGACGGGGTGCTGCAACTGCTCGCCTTCCCCGACATCCGCGTCGTCGAGGACAAGCGCAGCGTCGCGCATGAAGCGCTCGCGATGATCAACGAACAACTCTGGCTCGGCCATTTCGAGCTATGGTCAAACAGCGGCACCATACTCTATCGTCACGCGATGCTGATCGGCAGCGATGCGGCGATGCCGCTCGACATCACCGAAACGCTGGTCGAAAGCGCTATCGACGAATGCGAGCGCTTTTACCCGGTGTTCCAGTTCGTGCTGTGGGGCGGCAAGACGCCCGCCGAGGCACTGGCCGCGTCGCTGATCGAGACGCGCGGCGAGGCCTGACCCGCCGCGCCGGGCGCGCTTGCTTACCGCTTTTCGAAGGGCTTGAGGCCGGGGCCGATCTGATTGGCCCCGATCGCCAGCGGCTCGCCGCTCCAGTCGGCGACGAACACCGAGGATCGGCCGATGCCCTGCGGGATGCTCGCGCGATTGCCCTCGATCACCAGCCCGCGCGACGGATTGTCGCGGCTCTCGGCTGCGACCGCGATCAGCGCCGAGTAATTTTCCTTGTCGCGCCCCTGGACGAGCAGATTGCCCGTGATCCGTCCGGTCGAACCAGAGGGCAGATCGATGAGATAATTGGTCGCGGTCCCCTGCGTATCGTCGAAACTATTGTCGCTGATTTCGACCTCGCGCGCGCGGGCCTTCAGATAGTGGCCGCCGCTGCCCTTTTCGAAGCGCGTGTGCGTCACGACGACGCGTCCATATTCGCCGGTATAGACGCTGTGCGCGCAGCTCAGCCCGCGGTCGCAGCGGCCAAGGCGCGAAAAGGTCGAGCGGTCGATCGTCAGCGTCGCCGCCGGATCATTGGCGGTCAAAATCCCTTCCTCGCTGTTGCGGAACAGGCTGTTCGCCACGTCGAGATTGCCCTGTTCGAGCCGGATGCCCGCGCCATTGCCGTCGGGAACGCGCATATTCTGGAACACCAGACCGTCGACGCGCGCGGCGCGGCCGCGCAGCACCAGCGCCGCCTTGCCCTCGCAGCTCACGCCGTCGAAGATCGCGCGCCCTGCCTCGGCCGCGACGAAGGCAACGCGGCCGGCGGTCTGGACCGCACAATCGCGATGATAGCCCGTCGCGATGCGGATCGTGCCGTCGCCATCGCCGATCGCGTCGACCGCCTCTTGAAGCCGCCCGAAGGCGCGGCCGCTTTCGGCGACGACATAGGGCGCTGCCCCCGCCTGCGCGGGCAGCGGCGCGGGCGCGAACAGCATCGGCAGGGCGAGGAGCGGCAGCATGGGCCGACGAAGGAGCATCTGGATCATCGCCGCGCCATACCCCTTCTGCGGCCCCACGTCCTTCGCGAAGCTGGTTAACGAAGGCGCTGTCCCTTTGTCGGACAGCCCTCCCCCGCCGGGTTAACCCGCCCCCTTTACCGATGTCAGTCGAGGTTCGGACGCAGCCAGCGGCGGGCGGTTTCGATATCGACGCCGCGCCGCACGGCATAGTCGGCAAGCTGATCTTCCCCCACGCGCGCGACCCCGAAATAGCTTGCGTCGGGATGGCCGAAATAGAAGCCCGAAACCGCTGCGGTCGGCAGCATGGCAAAGCTCTCGGTCAGCGATGCCCCCGAATTGGCCCCGGCATCGAGCAGGTCGAAGAGGATCGGCTTCAGACTGTGATCCGGGCACGCGGGATAACCGGGCGCGGGACGGATGCCGCGATATTCTTCCTTGATGATCGCCTCTGGCGTCAATTGTTCGGCGGGCGCATAGCCCCACAGATCGGTGCGGACATACGCGTGGAGCCGTTCGGCAAAGGCTTCGGCGAAGCGGTCGGCGAGCGCCTTCAGCAATATGTCGCTATAGTCGTCGTGCGCCGCCTTGAAGCGCGCAAGGTGCGGCTCGATGCCGTGGATAGCGACCGAAAAGCCGCCGATCCAGTCGCCGTCGTGGCTGACGAAATCGGCGAGGCACATATTCGGGCGCCCTTCGCGCTTCGCGATCTGCTGGCGCAGGAAGGGGATACGGACATGCCGTTCTTCCTCGGCAAGGTGAATGATGACATCGTCGCCTTCGCGTCGGCAAGGCCATAGCGCCGCGACGCCCCGCGCGTGAAGCCAGCCCTCGCCAATGATCTTTTCGAGCATCGCGCGCGCGTCGGCATAGAGGTTCGTCGCGCTTTCGCCGACGATTTCGTCGTCGAGGATCGCCGGGTAATTGCCCGCCAGCTCCCATGCGCGGAAAAAGGGCGTCCAGTCGAACCATTCGACGAGTTCAGCCAGATCCCAATTGTCGAACACATGGACGCCGGGCCTTTCGGGCGGGAACGGCCGGATATGCTCGTCGACGACGAAGCCGTTAGCGCGCGCATCGTCGATCGGCACCAGCGCGCTCTGCCCCTTGTTGGCGCGCACGTCGCGGATATGTTCGTAATCCGACTTGTAACCGCGAACGAACGCATCGCGCCCGGTGTCGCTGACGAGCGAGGTCGCGACACCGACCGCGCGGCTCGCATCGAGCACGTGCAGGACCGGCCCCTGATAGGCGGGGTCGATGCGCAGCGCGGTATGGACCTTCGACGTCGTCGCGCCGCCGATCAGCAGCGGCATCGTCATGCCGGCGCGCTGCATTTCCTCGGCCACCGTCACCATCTCGTCGAGCGAGGGGGTGATTAGGCCCGACAGGCCGATCATGTCGGCGTCATTCTCGTTCGCCGCCTCGAGGATTTTCGGCCAGGGCACCATGACGCCCAGATCGACGATCTCGAACCCGTTACATTGCAGCACGACGCCGACGATGTTCTTGCCGATATCATGGACGTCGCCCTTCACGGTCGCCATCACGACCTTGCCCTTGCCCTTCGCGCCGGGTTCCTTGGCGGCTTCGATAAAGGGCAGCAGATGCGCGACCGCCTTTTTCATGACGCGCGCCGATTTGACGACCTGCGGCAGGAACATCTTGCCCGAGCCGAACAGGTCGCCGACGACATTCATGCCGTCCATCAACGGCCCCTCGATCACCTCGATCGGGCGGTCCATCAGCAGCCGCATCTCTTCGGTATCGTCGACGACATGCGCGTCGATGCCCTTGACCAAGGCATGTTCGAGCCGCTTTTCGACCGGCCAGCCGCGCCATTCCTCGGCCGCCTTTTCCTGCGCCGCGTTGCTGCCCTTGTAGCGTTCGGCGAGCGCGATCAGCCGCTCGGTCGGGCTCAGTTCCTCGCCCTCCACCTTGCGGTTGAGGATGACATCCTCGCACGCGGTGCGCAGTTCGGGGTCGATCGTGTCATAGACGTCGAGCTGCCCCGCGTTGACGATCGCCATGTCGAGCCCGGCGGGGATTGCGTGATAGAGGAAGACGCTGTGCATCGCGCGGCGCACCGTCTCGTTGCCGCGAAAGCCGAACGAGAGGTTGGACAGCCCGCCCGAGAAATGGACGTGCGGACAGCGGACGCGGATTTCCTTCACCGCCTCGATGAAATCGACCGCATAATTGTCATGCTCCTCGAGCCCCGTCGCGACCGCGAAGATATTGGGGTCGAAGATGATGTCCTCGGGCGGAAAACCGATGGTCATCAGCAGCTTGTAGGCACGCTCGCAAATCTCGATCTTGCGCTCTTTGGTGTCGGCCTGTCCCACCTCGTCGAACGCCATCACGACAACCGCGGCGCCATAGGCCATGCATTTGCGTGCATGGTCCAGGAAAGCCTCCTCGCCCTCCTTCATGCTGATCGAATTGACGATCGGCTTGCCGGGGACGCATTTCAGCCCTGCTTCGATCACCTCCCACTTCGACGAATCGATCATCACCGGCACGCGCGCGATGTCGGGTTCGGCGGCGATCAGCTTCAGGAAGGTCGTCATGGCGCGCACGGCGTCGAGCAGGCCTTCGTCCATGTTCACGTCGATGACCTGCGCGCCATTTTCGACCTGCTGGCGCGCGACCTCGACCGCCGCGGTGAAATCGTCGGCGAGGATCAGCCGCTTGAAGGCGGCGGAGCCGGTGACGTTGGTGCGTTCGCCGATGTTGACGAACGAGGAGGAGGAGAGAGTTGCGGTCATCGAACGGTCCAAAGAGAATCAGGCAGCAAGCGGGCGGGCGAGAACGCGGTCGTCGTAGAGCTTTCCCCCGACGTTGAACTGGCGTGTCCCGACGTCGACGAAGCCCTGCTTGCGATAGAAAGCGAGCGCCCGTTCGTTGCGGGCGTAAACGCCGAGCAACAGGCGGCGATGCCCTGCCGCAGCGTCAAGAGCGCAGCGCATCAGGGCGGCGCCAAGTCCGCTGCCATGAAAACGAGACAGCGAATAAATGCGCTTGAGTTCGATGTCGCCCGCCTCGGCAGCGGCGAGGTCGGGCCGGCCGATCAGCGCGAAGCCGATCGGCGCGCCGCCCGGCTGCGCCTCGGCAAGCCAGGCGCGCGCGCCCGACGCCAGATAGGCGCGATAGGCGGCCTCCTGATGCTGCGCCGCGCAATGCCCGACGATCGCCTGGCCGTCGAGAATGCCCGCGAAGGTTTCGAGGAAGGTCGCGGCGCCGATCAATGCCAACGCGGCGGCATCAGCCTCTCCGGCCTCGCGGATCGCCCATGTCGGTCCGTCCTCCATCAGGATGCCGCCGCCATCGTGAAGGGTTCCAGCCCGGCAAGGCGCGTGCGCACCGGCACCTCGGGAATCCGGCGCGCGGGGAGGCCCTGTACGGCCTTTGCCATCGCCGCGATATGCGCCGGGGTCGATCCGCAGCAGCCGCCGAGGATGTTGACCTGACCATGGTCGGCCCATTCGCGGAGCAGCGCCGCGGTCGTGTCGGGCAGTTCGTCATATTCGCCAAGCTCGTTGGGCAGGCCGGCGTTCGGATAGACCATCACCAGCGTGTCGGCGAGGTCGGAGAGCACGCGGACATGCGGGCGAAGCTGCGCCGCGCCGAACGAGCAGTTGAGCCCTACTGTCAGCGGCTTCGCATGACGCACCGCATACCAGAAAGCCTCGACCGTGTGGCCCGACAGGTTGCGGCCCGACAGGTCGGTGAGCGTCATCGAGATCATCAGCGGCAGCTCGCGCCCGACCTTCGCCTCCGCCTCGATCGTCGCGGCGATGCCGGCCTTGGCATTCAGCGTGTCGAAGATCGTCTCGATCAGGATGAAATCGGCTCCGCCTTCAGCCAGCGCGATTACCTGTTCGCGATAGACGTCCTTCAATTCGTCGAAATCGATCTCGCGATAGCCGGGATTGTTGACGTCGGGCGACAGCGACAGCGTCTTGTTCGTCGGCCCGACCGCGCCCGCGACGAAGCGGCGCCGGCCGTCCTCAGCCGCGAACTTGTCGGCCGCTTCGCGCCCCAGGCGCGCGCTTTCGTGGTTGATGTCAGCAACCAGCGCTTCGGCGCCATAATCGGCCTGGCTGATCCGGTTCGCGCTGAACGTGTTGGTCGAGACGATGTCCGATCCGGCGGCGAGATAGGCCTCGCCGATCGCGGTCACGACATCCTGCCGCGTCAGCGCAAGGATGTCGTTATTACCCTTCTGGTCGTGACCGAGGCGGAGCGATCCCGCATAATCGGCTTCGCCGAGCTTGCGGAGCTGGATCTGGGTGCCCCAGCCACCATCGGTGAGCAGGATGCGATCCTTCGCCGCCGCGATCAGGGCCTCGCGCGCTGAGATCATGCCGCCTTATCCTTTGCCGGCGCCACCGGCCGCAACCCCAGCATATGACAGATCGCATAGCTGAGTTCGGCGCGGTTGAGCGTGTAGAAGTGAAAATCGCGTACCCCGCCCGCGTAGAGGCGGCGGCACATTTCGGCCGCGACCGTCGCGGCAACGAGCTGACGCGCGGCGGGCAGGTCGTCGAGCCCCTCGAACAGCGCGATCATCCATGCGGGGATTGCGGTGCCGCACATATCGGCCATGCGCCGCGTCTGCGAGACGTTCGACACCGGCAGGATGCCCGGCACGATCGGCGCGTCGATGCCCGCCGCATCCGCGGCGTCGCGGAAGCGCAGGAAGGCTTCGGGCGAGAAGAAGAATTGCGTGATCGCGCGCGTCGCCCCGGCATCGAGCTTACGCTTCAGATTGTCGAGATCGGCCTGCGGGCAATCGGCGTCGGGATGCACCTCGGGATAAGCGGCGACGGAAATGTCGAACGGCGCGATCCGCTTCAACCCGGCGACGAGCTCGACCGCATTGGCAAAACCATCGGGATGCGCCCGATACGCACCGCCGCCGGGGACATCGCCGCGCAGCGCGACGATATGCCGCACGCCCGCGTCCCAATAGGCGCGCGCAACCTCTTCGATTTCACCGCGCGACGCCTCGACGCAGGTCAGGTGCGCGGCGGGCGGCACCGCGCTTTCGGACGCGATCCGCGCCACCGTCGCATGGGTGCGCTCGCGCGTCGATCCGCCCGCACCATAAGTTACCGATACGAAGCGCGGCGCCAGCGGCTCGAGCGTGCGGAACGTGTCCCACAGCTGCGCCTCCATCTTCTCGGTCTTGGGCGGAAAGAATTCGAAACTGACCCCGATGTCGCCTTCCAGATTGGCGAACAGCGGCGACGCCGCAGCGCGGCGCGCTTCGGCCAGCGCGTCGAGGGAAGTGGTCATGCGGCGAGCCTTTTGCCTTCGCCGTCGCCCTCGGCGACGGGGGGTTGATCTTGGTCACGGCGGCGCGCGCCAAGCCACAGCTTGACCGCGAGCGCACCGCCTTCGAGTGTTTGCGTCCGTTCGAGCGTCAGCCCCGACGCGGCGAACCAGCCGCCGATCTGCGTATCCGAAAAGCCGAGGCGCGCGTGCGCCGCCAGAGCGCGCAGCTCCTCATCCTCGTGCGGCGCAAAATCGGCGACGAGCAAATGCCCGCCATCACGCAGCACGCGGGCGGCTTCGGCGATGACCCGCTCGGGTTCGTGCGCAAAGTGCAGCGCCTGGTGGATAACCACCGAATCGACGCTGGCGTCGGCGATGGGCAGCGCGAGGAAATCACCCTGCACCAGATCGACCGGCACTGCCTGATCCGACAGTTTGGCGCGCGCGATGCGCAGCATTTCGGGGCTGCGGTCGAGGGCGGTGATCCGCTGCGCCGTTGGCGCGAAGATTTCGGCCATGCGCCCGGTGCCGGTGCCGACGTCGAGCAGATGGCCCAGCGCGCGCCCGTGCATCATCGCGACCATCGCGTCCTCGACCTCGCTTTCGGCGACGTGGCGCGACCGGATCGCATCCCATTCGGCCGCATGGTCGGCGAAATAGCGTTCGGCCACCGCTGCGCGCTCGGCGCGAACCGCGGCAAGTCGGCGCGCATCCTGTGCGATCACCAGCGCCTCGCGCGCCGAGAAGGGCCAAGACCCCGCAGCAGCAGCCATGTCGGCGCCCGGCCCCTGTTCGGCGATGCGCAGGAAGACCCAGCTCCCCTCGCGGCGGCGCTCGACGATCCCGGCTTCGGCCAGGATGCGGACGTGGCGCGAAACGCGCGGCTGGCTCTGTTCGAGCACCGCCGCCAGTTCGCCGATCGCCAGCTCCATCTCGCGCAGCAAGGCAACGACGCGCAACCGCGTCTGGTCGGCCAGGGCCCGGAAAATGTCGATCAGCTCGCTCATAGCAGTATCATATAAAGACTTCTTTATATGTGGTCAACGAATTGTCGAGCAACGACGGCGCGCGCGATTGCGACGAACGCCACCCCTGGGACAAAAAGTCCGTTGCGCCCCCACTTACAACCTTGTAATTCCGGCGCCCGATCAACGGGAGCAGGATCGCATTGGTCCGGTCCGCCCGCCGGTCGAGAAGTTCAATCAAGAGGGGTATCCCAAATGAAGAAGTCGATCACTCTGTCGCTCGTCCTCGCTGCGTCGCTGAGCGTTGCCGCTTGCTCGCAGAAGGCTGCTGACGAAGCCGCTCCGGCCGACACCGCGGCCACCGAAACCGTCGAAGGCGCCGCCGACGGCGCGATGGAAGCCGCTTCGAGCGCCGCCGACGCGACCGCTTCGGCCGCGACCGACGCAGCCGCTGCCGCCGGCGACGCTGCCGACAAGGCTGGCGAAGCTGCCGACAAGGCCAGCGAAGCCGCTGCGGCCGCCAAGGAAGCGACCGATGCCGCTGCCGCGAAGATGGAAGAAGCGAAGAAGTAAGCTTCCACTTTCGCCTGCACAGGCAAGGAAATCGGGGGTCGTCGACATGCGTCGGCGGCCCCTTTTCCTTTTGCGATCAATACCCCGCGGCCACCGCGTCCCGCCGCACGGTTGCCAAGCCGGGCAGGCGCAGTTAGTCTCCGCGCCCAGTGGCCGGTTATCCGGCCGCTTGCACATCGAAAGGAACATATATGCGCAAGATCATCCTCGCCTCGATGGCCGCAGCGGCCTTCAGCCTCGCCGCTTGCTCGGAAAAGGCGCAGCAGGAAACGTCTGAAGCCGGCGATGCGATCGCCGCCGATGCCGCCAGCGCGGGCGATGCCGTCGCCGATGGGGCGGCCGACGCCGCTGACGCGACCGCCGATGCCGCGAAGGACGCCGGCAACGCCGTCGAAGGCACCGTGAATGCCGCTGGCGACGCCGCTGCTGCCGCGGGTGACAAGATTCAGGAAGAAACCAAGAAGGCCGAAGCCAACGACAAGTAAGTCGTCGGCAGGCCCTTGGCCTGATAGGGAAAGAGGGGCTTCGCCGGAATGGCGGAGCCCCTTTTCGCAGGAGCCGACATGACGAAATTTCCAACCTGCGCGGCCTTGGCCGCGGCCCTGTGCCTCGTTGCCGGCTGCAGCCGCACCGACAATGAGCCCGGCCCCGGCGGCGTCACGGTCAGCGAAGCCAAGGCGCTCGACGATGCGGCCGAAATGCTCGAAAGCCGCGACGGCACCGATACGAAAGCCGACAGCGCCGCGAGCGGCGAAGACGGCGGCAAATAGGCTTTCGCCGAGGCGATTGCCGCGATAGAAGCCAGGCGTCCCGCAACTGGCGCTGAAGATGGAGTTCCATCGGGGAGCGGGACCGATGCGAGCCGCGCGCCTGGGTGATCCGTCAGAAAAGGACCATCCCGATGCCCGAAGCACCGCAAACCACCATCGTCTTTCTGCTGTTTCCCGGCATCACCCAGCTCGATTTCACCGCCCCCGCGCAGGCGCTGTGCCGCCTGCCCGGCGCGCGGTTGATCGGCGCCGCGGCCAGCCTCGATCCGATATCGACCGACTGCGGCTTTGCAATCCTGCCGACGCATGATTTCGCTGCGGCGCCGCAGGCCGATATACTGTGCGTTCCCGGCGGACATGGTGTCGCCGAAGCGTTGGGCGACCCGGCAACGATCGATTTCATCGCGCGGCAGGCGGCGGGCGCCACCTGGGTGACGAGCGTGTGCACCGGCGCCTTCCTGCTCGGCCGCGCGGGGCTGCTCGAAGGGCGGCGCGCGACCACGCACTGGGCCTATACGCATCTCTTGCCGATGGTCGGTGCGCGCCACGAAGCGGCGCGCGTGGTCGAGGACGGCCCCGTCGTGACGAGCGGCGGGGTGACGTCGGGCCTCGATTTCGCGCTGACGCTGGTCGCGCGGATGCGGGGCGACGCGGCCGCGCAGGCGATCCAGCTCGCAATCGAATATGATCCAGCCCCGCCCTTCGCCGGCGGCCACCCCGACCGGGCGCCCGCCGCGGTGACCGAGGGGTTGAAAGCGCGCGTCTATGACGCAGCGGCGGCGCGGATGGCAGCGGCGCTCAAGAGCTAGAACCGGCCCCTATGCGCAGTTTGCGAGGGCGATCTCGTAGAGTTTGGGCCAATATTTGCCGGTGACGAACAGCCGCTTGCCCTTCGCGTCCCACGCGATGCCGTTGAGCACGCTGTCGCTGTCGCTGACCCCGGCGTCTTTGCGCAGCCCGGTCAGGTCGATGTAGGAGACGATGGCGGCCCTGTCGGGGTCGATCCGCACGATGACGTCGCTCATCCACACATTCGCCCAGACCTGCCCGTCGATCGCCTCGAGTTCGTTGAGCATGGCAAGCGGACGGCCGCCGAAGCGAACGGTGACGCGGCGCTTTTCCGCCATCGTGGCGGGATCGAAGAAGCGCAGCGTCGGTGTCCCGTCGCTGAGCACGATCGTATCGCCGAGCGTCGTCACTCCCCAGCCTTCGCCCGAATAGGTGAAGTCGCCGACCGGCTTCAGATCCTTGAGGCGCCAGCGATGGCCGATGCCGTTCTGCCAGGTGACGCCGATAATCTGGTCGCGCCAGCGCGTGATCCCTTCACCGAACTGGTCGGCGGGGAGGGGCGTTTCGGCGAGCGCCTTGCCGGTCGCCAGGTCGAGCCGCGCGATGCGCGAATGGCCGTATTGCCCCGTCCCTTCGTAAAGATGGCCGTCGTCCCAGAACAGGCCCTGGGTGAAGGAGGACGGATCGTGCGGATAGGTCTGGACCACCCGGTAGCCGCAGCGTTCGATCGTGGCGCGCGGCGGCGGCGCAGGCGGAGCGACGGCGGCCGCGGGATCGGCGAGCAGCGCGGCAAGGACGAGAAGCAGGCTCATGACCGCCTAGCTATGCTGCGGCGCATGAACTGGCAATGGCCCGGAAAAAGGTGGGTGGACAGAAAAGGGCCGGAGGATTGCTCCTCCGGCCCCGTTTCTTGTTGGCTGAGCGCCGAACGGTAAGGACTTAGAAGTCCATGCCGCCCATGCCGCCCATGCCGCCGCCGCCCATCGGCATCGCCGGCTTGTCTTCGGGAAGCTCGCTCACCGCCGCTTCGGTGGTGATGAGCAGGCCCGAAACCGAGGCAGCGTCCTGAAGCGCGGTGCGCACGACCTTGGTCGGGTCGATGACGCCGGCGGCCTTCAGATTTTCATAGACGTCGGTCGCGGCGTTGAAGCCCTGATCCTGGTTGTTTTCGCGCAGCAGGTTGCCGGCGACAACCGCACCGTCATGGCCGGCGTTGGCCGCGATCTGACGCAGCGGCGCTTCGATCGCCTTGCGGACGATGTCGATACCGCGGGTCTGGTCGTCGTTGGCGCCCTTCAGCCCATCGAGAGCCTTGGTGGCATACAGCAGAGCCGTACCGCCGCCGGGGACGATGCCTTCCTCGACCGCGGCGCGGGTCGCGTGCAGCGCGTCGTCGACGCGATCCTTGCGTTCCTTCACCTCGACTTCGGTCGCACCGCCGACCTTGATCACCGCAACGCCGCCGGCGAGCTTCGCCAGACGTTCCTGCAGCTTTTCGCGATCGTAATCCGACGTGGTGGTTTCGATCTGCGCGCGGATCTGTTCGACGCGGGCCTTGATCGCGTCGCCTTCACCCGCACCGTCGACGATGGTGGTGTTGTCCTTGTCGATCGTGACGCGCTTCGCCTGGCCGAGCATGTTCAGCGTGACCGACTCGAGCTTGATGCCCAGGTCTTCGCTGATCATTTCGCCGGCGGTCAGGATTGCGATGTCCTGCAGCATCGCCTTGCGGCGATCGCCGAAGCCCGGCGCCTTGACGGCCGCGACCTTGAGGCCGCCGCGCAGACGGTTGACGACCAGCGTCGCGAGCGCTTCGCCTTCGATGTCTTCGGCGATGATGAGCAGCGGACGGCCCGACTGCACAACCGCTTCGAGGATCGGAAGCATCGACTGAAGGTTCGACAGCTTCTTTTCGAAGATCAGGATGTACGGATCAGCCAGTTCGACCGTCATCTTTTCGGGGTTGGTGATGAAGTAGGGCGACAGATAGCCGCGGTCGAACTGCATGCCTTCGACGACATCGAGTTCAAACTCGAGGCCCTTGGCTTCCTCGACGGTGATCACGCCTTCCTTGCCGACCTTTTCCATCGCTTCGGCGATCTTTTCGCCGACTTCGACGTCGCCATTGGCCGAGATGATGCCGACCTGCGCGATTTCCGACGAGCCCGACACGGCGGTCGAACGGCCCTTGAGGTCTTCGACGACCTTGGTGACCGCGAGGTCGATGCCGCGCTTCAGGTCCATCGGGTTCATGCCGGCAGCAACCGACTTCATGCCTTCGCGGACGATCGCCTGGGCGAGGACCGTCGCGGTGGTGGTGCCGTCACCGGCCTTGTCGTTCGCCTTCGAGGCGACTTCGCGCAGCATCTGCGCGCCCATGTTTTCGAACTTGTCCTTGAGTTCGATTTCCTTGGCGACCGAGACACCGTCCTTGGTGATGCGGGGGGCGCCGAAGCTCTTGTCGATCACGACATTGCGGCCCTTGGGGCCCAGCGTGACCTTGACGGCGTCGGCGAGGATGTCGACGCCCTTCAGGATGCGTTCGCGTGCGTCGCGCGAAAATTTAACGTCCTTGGCAGCCATGAGGATGCTCCTTTAATAAAAGCGCAGAAAACTGCGTAACTTCACACTGAAATCGGCAAACAGGCTCAGGCGAGAACGCCGAGGATGTCCGATTCCTTCATGATCAACAGCTCTTCGCCATCGACCTTGACTTCGGTGCCCGACCATTTGCCGAACAGGATGCGGTCGCCCGACTTGACGTCGAGCGGCGTCACCTTGCCATCTTCGGCCTTGCTGCCGGTGCCGACGGCGACGACTTCGCCTTCCTGCGGCTTTTCCTTGGCGGTGTCGGGAATGATGATGCCGCCAGCCGTCTTTTCTTCGGCTTCGATACGGCGGACGAGCACGCGGTCGTGCAGCGGACGAAATTGCATGGATGTCCCTCCAGTAATGCAATGGATGTCAGACTTAGCACTCACGGGGTGCGAGTGCTAACAACCGGGCATATGGGTGGAGGGTGTGACAGCGTCAAGGCGATTAAGGGAAAATTTTCGGCGGCGCGGTACGGCGGTCAGATGGGGTGCGAGATTCCGATCATCAAGGGTGCAGATTCACCCGTCCAGCGGGACTTGCTGGAGCGCGGCGCGCGACTGCGCAGCGAACTTCTCGATGCATTCGCGCGGCTTGAGGAAACGATTGTCCGGAAACTAGCGCAGCAAGGGAAATTCTCACCCAGCGCGTCGCTGACTCATAAGCTCGACACTCTCGAAAAGGCCGCGTTCCGATATCCCGCTAAAGCCCACCAGCGGATCGCCGAAATTCGACCGTTGGTGGATTGCCGAAACGACATCGTTCATTCCACCCTCAATCTCGCGGAGATGTCTGGCGGTGAGACTGGCAGCTATTTTGTTTTCCGGAACGTTTCCGCAATTCAGGACTCCACCGGCCGACAATTTCGCGCGCTAACGCCAGAAGAGTTCAAAATGCTCGTCGGCCGAGTGAAGACGGCCACCAAGCATCTCAACGATCAACCAATGAAGGCAACAACCCCAACCGCGCCCGCATCCGCCAGCGCATCAGCAGTACCGCCGACACCACGATGAGCCCGACCGCCAGACCGATCCACACGCCAACGCCCGCAAGCGGCGTCCAGAAGCCGAGGTAGACGGCGGTGCCATAGCCCGCGATCCAGTAGCCGCAGACCGCGATGATCATCGGCACGCGCGTATCCTGAAGCCCGCGCAATACGCCCGCCGCGACCGTCTGGGCGCCATCGAACAGCTGGAACGCGGCGGCCACGAGCAGGAACTGCAGCGCAAAATGGACGAGCGCGGCGTTACGCGCCGCATCGACGTCGACGTAGATCGACAGCACGAGCCGCGGCGCGAGCCAGATCACCGCCGCGGTCACGACCATGAACCCGATACCGAGGATCAGCGACGCCTGCCCCGCGAGCGTAATGCCGCGATGGTCGCGCGCGCCATAGGAAAGGCCGACCCGGATCGTCGCCGCCTGCGCCACGCCGAACGGGATCTGGAAGGCGAGCGCCGCGATCTGGAGCGCGAGGGTGTGCCCGGCAAGCTGCGCCTCACCGATCCGGCCCATCAGGAAAGCGGCGCCGGTAAACAGCCCGGCCTCGGCCAGAATGATGAGGCCGATCGGGGTGCCGATCCGGAGCATTTCCCAGAAGCGGGGCCATTCGGAGCGCCACCAGTTGCCGAACAGATGATAGCGGCGCAGCCGCCGGTCGGTCTGGATCACGATGATATAGGCGATCAGCATCACCGTGCTCGTGATGACGCTCGACAGCGCCGAGCCCTGCAGTCCGAGGGCCGGCATACCGAGATGGCCGAAGACGAGGCTCCAGTTGCCGAGGGCGTTGACGAACAGCGCGAGGAAGGTGATCGCGGTGGCAATCGTCGGACGTCCGAGCGCCGAAACAAAGATGCGCAACACGCTCGCTGCGATCATCGGCACCATACCCCACATCAGGATCAACAGGAAACTGGCGGCATGTGCCGTGATTTCGGGGTCTTGCCCGGTTGCGCGCATGATCGGGCCGCCCGCGGCGCAGACGCCCATGAACAGCACGGACACGATCGCACTGAGCCACAGCGCCATGCGGACGGTGCGCCGTACTTCGCGCACGGCATGTTTGCGCCGCCCGAGTTCGGCAGCGACGAGCGGCGCTGCGGCGCCGACGAGCCCGGTCCCTGTCCATAGCAACAGGCCGAAGATCGAGACGCCAAGCGACGAGGCGGCAAGCGGCGCATCGCCGAGTCGCGCCACGAAGATCACGTCGATCGCATGGACCATCATCTGCAGCAGGTTCGCCGCCGCCAGCGGCAGGGCGAGCGCCAGCGTCGCGCGAAATTCGGCGCGGAAAGTCTGCGGTTGATCCGCCGTCAGGGGGTGGGCCTGCTCGAGCATAGCCGGCCCGGATAGGCGCGCTTTTGCGGCCGCTCAATAGCGCGCGAGCGCCGCGCGCGGTTTCGGATGCGGGGGGTGATAAAAAGGCAACAGCCGCTCTCTCATTTCGGCCTTTACCCCGCCCACATTACCGCCATCTCATAGGCGAAGGCGAGGAAGGTCAGCGTCAGGCCGACGACGAACAGGCGATAGGCATAGGCGAGGTAGCGATATTTGCGCCGCGCGAGGACGAGGCCGTTCTGATAGGTGTCGCGCAGGATCGTTTCATAAAGATCCTCCTCGGTCCGCATCCGTGCCTTGACCGCGTCGATGAACTCATCCTCCTCCATCTGCTCGAACCGGCCGAAAAATAGGATATTGCTATGATCCTTACCATCGCGAAAGACTGCGGGCGGCGCCTTGCCGACGCGCGGGAGTACCGCCGATATGGCGAGCAGCGCCGAGAGGAAGGAGAAGGTCGCCAGCAGCGCGAGCGGCAGCGCGAAGGCCCCCGCCCCGGCGCGCGCCTGTCCGACCGCGAGGGTGAAGAC
The DNA here is from genome assembly GCF_021401285.1 of Sphingopyxis sp. NFH-91. Classification (NCBI taxonomy): domain Bacteria; kingdom Pseudomonadati; phylum Pseudomonadota; class Alphaproteobacteria; order Sphingomonadales; family Sphingopyxidaceae; genus Sphingopyxis; species Sphingopyxis sp. NFH-91. The sequence goes on from NZ_JACBGA010000012.1 coordinate 32,885, forward strand.
CACGAAGGTCGCGCCCATCAGGATCGACGCCTTTTGATCGGCCATCTGCGACAATTGCATCGTGATCTGCTGATTGGTGCGCACGAGATGCACCGCGTTGGGCGGAAAGGATATGGCGGGCCGCTCCGGCGCCGCGTCCGATTTTGCGCTGTCCATCCAGCCCCCTCCCTGCCCCTTCAGCTTGCGGCGACCTTCGCCCGGATGGCACGAAGGACCGCGAACGGCAAGATGCTGCCCGATTGCCGCCGCAATCGCTTGCCAAGCGGGACGGGGCGCGGCATGCCCGCCCGCAGTTTTTTCATTATGGGACGCACCCGCATGAGCACCCCCCTCGCCGACCAGATCCACGGCCTGATCGAACCTTTCAACAAGAAGGGCGTCGCCCTGACCGACGCGACGACCTTTGCCGGCGACCTTGAATGGGACAGCCTGACGGTGATGGATTTCGTCGCCGAGGTCGAGGATACGTTCGACATCATCATCAGCATGAACATGCAGGCCGAGATCGAAACCGTCGGCGAGCTCGTCGCCGCGGTCGAAAAGCTGCAGGGCTGAAAATCTTGTGCTCCCCGGCGAAAGCCGGGGTCAACGCGACCTCGCGCGACCTATCTGGACCCCGGCTTTCGCCGGGGCACACGGAAGAAACGAATATGACCGACCTTTTCTCCAAATTCGATCCGCTCATCGAACAGCGCGCGGCGCTGCTCGCGACCGGCGTGACCGATCCGTTCAGCCTGGTGATGGAGAAAGTGCTCTCGCCCACCGTCGCAATCTGCAACGGGCGCGAGACGATCCTGCTCGGCACCTATAATTATATGGGCATGACCTTCGACGAGGATGTCATCGCCGCGGGCAAGGACGCGCTCGAGAAGTTCGGCAGCGGCACCACCGGCAGCCGCGTCCTCAACGGCACCTATCAGGGGCACAAGGCGTGCGAGGACGCACTGAAGGAATTTTACGCCATGGATCATGCCATGGTGTTTTCGACCGGATACCAGGCGAACCTCGGCATCATTTCGACGATCGCCGGCAAGGGCGACTATGTCATCCTCGACATCGACAGCCACGCGTCGATCTATGACGGATGCAAGATGGGCGACGCCGAAATCGTCGCTTTTCGCCACAACGATGTCGAAGCGCTCGAAAAGCGGCTGAAGCGCCTGCCCGCCGAGGCCGGCAAGCTCGTCGTGCTCGAAGGCGTCTATTCGATGCTCGGCGACGTGGCGCCGCTGAAGGAGATGATCCGCGTCTCCAAGGAAAATGGCGCGATGGTGCTGGTCGACGAGGCGCATTCGATGGGCTTCATTGGCGAACATGGCCGCGGCGTCGCCGAGGCGCAGGGCGTGATCGACGATGTCGACTTCATCATCGGCACCTTTTCGAAGAGCGTCGGCACCGTCGGTGGCTTCTGCGTGTCGAACCATCCGAAGTTCGAGATCTTGCGCCTCGTCTGCCGCCCTTACGTCTTCACCGCCTCGCTGCCGCCGAGCGTCGTCGCGACCGCGGCGACGAGCATCCGCAAGCTGATGCACGGCTCGAACAAGCGCGCGCATCTGTGGGAAAATTCGAAGACGCTGCACAAGGGGCTGCGCGATCTCGGCTTCACGCTGGGTACCGAAGAGCCGCAGTCGGCGATCATCGCGGTCATCATGCCCGACCTCGAAAAGGGCGCGATGATGTGGGAAGCGCTGCTCGAAGAAGGCCTCTACGTCAATCTCGCCCGCCCGCCCGCGACCCCCGCGGGCATGACGCTGCTGCGCTGCTCGCTATGTGCTGAACATTCGAGCGAGCAGGTGAGCGAGATCCTCGGCCGCTTCGAGCGCGCGGGCAAGCGCGTGGGAATTATCGGCTGAACCGAGCCGCGCCGCCGACCAGCGGATTCATTTTCGGGGCGAACCGAGCGGAACACCGCGCCGTGCGGTCTTCACCGCTTTGCCCCGGAACGCTTGTTGGATAGAAGATCAGCGTGTTCGAGCGGGATTTGGATCACGACAATGAGAGCCGTCGCGAACGGCTGCGCTTCTGGCTGACCGTCGGGCTGGGCGCGGTGCTGACGGGCGTCGTCGGCGCGCTCATCATGTTGATGAGCCGTGCCAACGACAATTATGACCGCTCGCTGAGCTGGCAGGCGCACAGCCTGGAAGTGATTTCACAGACGCGCAGCCTCGATGCCGCGCTGGCGCGCGCCGAGGCGGCACTCGGCCGCTTCGCTGTCGGCCTGAAAAAGGAGGACGGTCGCGTTTTTCAGCAGCAGTGGGGGCTGTCGCAGCAATATCTCGCGCTGCTCCGCCGCAACGTCCGCGACAATCCGGAGCAGGCGGCGCTGGTCAAGACACTGACCGCCGAACTCGACCGGCGCGGGACACAGCTCGGCGATGCGGCGCTCAGCGCCAATTACAACCAGACCATTGCCGCGATCTCGAAATATAACGCCGCCGGACACGATGCCGCGCTGCTGCGCATCGACCGGCTGCTGACCGAATTGATCGGCAACGAACGCGCGATCCTTGCCAACCGCAACCAGCTTGCAGCCGCCGACCGCGCCAGCCTGAACCAGGCGATCCTGCTGTTCACCGTGCTCGCCGCCGCCGCCGCCGTGATCGCGATTGCAGCGACCGTCTCACTCGTTCGGGCCCAGAGCGAACGCCGCGCGGCACGGCGCGAACAATTGGCCGAAAGCGACCGCGCGATGCTGCTGGAGGCGGCGGTGAACGAGCGAACGGCCGAGCTTGCCGAAGCGAACAGCGCGCTGCGAAGCGAAATGGCCGAACGCGCCGCCGCCGAGGAGCAGCTTCGCCAGGCGCAGAAGATGGAAGCGGTCGGCCAGTTGACCGGCGGCATCGCGCATGATTTCAACAATATGCTCGCTGTCGTCGTAGGCGGGCTGGAACTTGCGCAGCGGTGGATCGGCGAAGCGCCCGAAAAGGCACAGCGCCACATCGGCAATGCAATGGACGGGGCCAATCGCGCCGCCGACCTGACCCGCCGCCTGCTGGCCTTCGCACGGTCCGAACCCGCGCGCCCCGAAATGACGCCGATCGACGCCTGCATCGCGGGCTTTTCGGAATTGATCGGGCGCACGATCGGCGACCGTATCGCGCTGACGCTCGACCTTCAGACCGAAGGGCTCGCCTGCTGGGTTGACAAGCAGCAATTCGAAAATGCGCTGCTCAACCTTGCCGTAAACGCGCGCGACGCGATGGACGGGCACGGGTCGCTGACGATCCGGACGCTGCGCGATGAAAAGGACGACACCGCCGCGCTGGCGGTGGAGGTGATCGATACCGGCTGCGGCATGTCGCCCGAGGTACTCAAGCGCGTGTTCGACCCCTTCTACACCACGAAACCCGCGGGTCAGGGCACGGGCCTGGGGATGAGTCAGGTCTTTGCCTTTTGTCGCCAGTCGGGCGGCGAGGTGCAGATTCATTCGGTCGAGGGCGAAGGCACGCGCGTTGCGATGCTGCTGCCCGTCGCAAAACCGCATGCCGAAGCGGCGGCGCCCGCGGGCGGTTCCGATGCAGCGGTGAGCGAACCGCCGACGGACGCGATGCGCATTCTGGTGGTCGAGGATGACGAGCGCGTCCTGGCCGCCACCGTCGACGCCGTAACCGAGCTTGGTCATCAAGCGATCGCCTGCGACGATCCGCGCGCCGCCGCCGGGCTGGTCGAAGCGCATGGCGGGTTCGACCTGATTCTCAGCGACGTGCTGATGCCCGGCCTGACCGGCCCCGAAATGGTCGCAGAACTGAAGGAACGCTGGCCCGATCTGTCGGTGCTGTTCGTCACCGGCTACGCCGGCGATGCCAGTGAGTTCGAAAGCTTTGGCGACCATGACGTGCTGCGCAAGCCCTTTACGCTGAACGCGCTCGAACAGGCGATCCGCCGCTGCGGCGATGCGCCCGCACCGGAGCGCATCGCTTCCTAGCGGATTGCGCCGCTCTTCACGAGGCGCGGCACCAGCGTCAGCGCGGCGACGAGCGGCCAGCGGCGCTGCCACGGCTTGATCTCTATCTTGGTGCCCGCATGGCGGTTGATCTTCCAGGCGAGATAATCGATCCCGCCGGCATAGGTCAGGCTGGCCTTGGCGAGCCGCACGATGCTGAGCAGCTTGCCCTCGATCCGCCGCCGCGCCCAGCCGCCACCGGTAGCACCGGCCGGGATTGCCGCCATCGCCGGCAGGCTGAAGCGGTCGTAGCGCGCGGCGTCGGCATCGACGACCGACTGCGCCCGGCCGGTGCGTTCGGCGCGCAATTCGACCGAATAGGTCAACGAAAAGGCGCGCCGCCACCAATCGAGCGGCGCCTCGCCATCGACCGATCCCGCCGCCGCGAGCAATGTCGGCGCGGCGCGTGCCACCGCCGATACCGCGCGGTCCCGCGCGGTATCGGCGGTGGCCCAGACGAGCCGCGACGGCTGAGCAAATCGCGCCCAGACCGATACGTTGCGCGTTTCAGGGCCGTTCAGGCGGTGAAAATCGCTTTCGCTGAGCACCGCATATTTGGCGATCAGCCCCTCATGCTCGAACGGAAAGACGTTTGGCGGGATAAGCCGGTTGGCGGCCGCGAGCCAGCGCTTCGGATAGGCATCGCCATAGTCCGAAACGATCAGATAGAAATCGAGCATCAGCCCGTCGAGTTCGCTTTCGCGCAGGCAGCTGCCGTAAAAGAGTACCGCGCGGGCGCTGCCCGGGTAGCGGGCCGCGATCGCCGCCGCCATCGCAGCGACGCGCGGATCGACCGGTGTCGAAAGCTCTTCGCGGACGAGATCGGTATGCGCCGACATGCGAGCGCTCAGGCGGCGAGGCGCAGGAAGGGTACCGGCTGGGTCGAGGTCAGGATGATCGGCCGGCCGTGCTTTGCCTCGAAAATCTCGCCGTCGAGGATCACGTTCGAGCGTTCGCCCTCGATACGGATCTCATCACCCTGTTCGAAATGGACCCCGGCGAGCTGATGCTGGCCGAGGGTCCCTCGCCAAGTGGCCCCGAGCATGCGGAACAGCGCGCCGACGCTGCGGTCGACCGCGAGCAATTTCATCCGCCCGTCGCCGCCGTGCGTATCGCTGGTGCGGATACTCAGCAGCAGCTTTTCCAGTGTCGTGACGATGAGCAGCGAGAATTTGCCCTTGAGCTGGCCCTGTCGGATCAGCGACACGGTCAGCGGCTCGGGCTTCGGCGGCAGGCGCCCGCCGCCAATGCCGAAGATGATCGCGAAAAGCCCAAGAATCGCGGCGAGCACATGCGACAGGCCGTTGGGCAGGCCGAGCGGATAGATGCGATTGCGGCAATAGAGCATCACGTCGGCCAGATAGGCACCACCCAGGAACATGCCGAGCACGGGGCGATTGCCGCCGCTGTCGAGCGCGATGAGCTGCCGTTCAATGACATGATCCTCGAGCCGGCCATTCGACACGAGTTCGACGACGCGCTCGAGCGCCTTGATCGGATCGCCTTCGGCGCCCAGATCGAGCGCGATCAGGTTGGTCTTGCCGTTCGGCAGCACCGCGACGGGCGGCGGCGAACCGCCGAAATGCCCCCCCGAATAAAGTTCGGTCAGCGCGGCCTGAACGGTGCCGTCACCGCCGTTGATCGCGACGATGCGCGGGCTGACCATCGCGATCGTACGAATCGCTTCACCGATCTGGTCGACATCCTCGACCTCGTAATGAAAAATGTCGGGGTGCGCCGCGCAATATTCCCGAACCCGCGGCAACAGGGCACGATTCCCCGTTGAGCGCGGATTGGAAAGAAGGGCGACGCTTGCCATCGAGCCCCTACATATATTTCATGTTGATCGAGATCGTCTTCGGCGCGTTGCCAACATCGAACCCCGTCTTCTTGTAGCTCGGCTTGCCGAGATTGAAGATGTTGATGCTCGGGTTGTTCGACATGCCGCCGCCGTCCGAGGTCAGATCGGTCTTGCCGTTGCCGTTGACGTCGTGGCGCACCGCAATGCCATAGTGGCCCGCTTCGGGCAGCGGCACGCAAACGGTCATCGACCCGGCCTGTGCCGGCACTTCGACACGGGTGATCCAGCGCCCCTTGGCGAGCCATTCGGACGCTGTGGCACGATAGCTTTGCACACGAATCTTGCCCGTCCCGGCCTTCACGCCGTTGATGTGGACGAGGGTGGACGGACCGCTCCGGCATTTCGACAGGTCGTTGGTGATAACCTGTCCCTCTGCGTTTGCTGCCACGGATACGGCGAGCAGAGCCACGCAGAGCGACGCCGAGATAAATTTCGACATGACGCATTAGCTCCCAGTGGTTATAGCCACGCCAGCACCGAGCCGACATGGGTCCCTGTTGCCCTTGAATCCGGATATCGGAACCATTTGCGGCCAAATCATGGTGATGGGGCGACGAAAGATTGAATAGACTGCCCGCCATCGACCGTTACATCGCGCGGCTCATCTTCTTTCCCATGCTCGGTACGCTGGTCCTTTCGGCCATGCTGCTGGTGCTGGAAAAGATGCTGCGCCTGTTCGATTTCGTCGCGACCGAAGGCGGGCCGGTGAGCGTCGTGTGGCGGATGCTCGCCAATCTTATCCCAGAATATCTGTCGCTTGGCATCCCGATCGGGCTGATGCTCGGCATCCTGCTCGCCTTCCGCCGGCTCGCGACATCGAGCGAGCTCGACGTGCTGCGCGGGGTAGGGATGAGCTTCGGACGGCTGATGCGCATGCCCTATGCCTTTGCCTTCGCGCTGGCGCTGCTCAACCTCGCGATCGTCGGCTTTATCCAGCCCTATGCGCGCTACGCCTATGAAGGGCTGCGCTTCGAATTGCGGTCGGGCGCGCTCGGCGCGTCGATCAAGGTCGGCGAATTCACCAAATTGGGCAGCCGGATGACGCTGCGCATCGAGCAGAGCTATAACGAGGGGCGCAATCTGCGCGGCATCTTCGTGCGCGGCGAGAACAAGGACGGGCAAAGCGTTTCGGCAACCGCCGCCGAGGGACAGTTTCTTGCCACCGACGATCCCGACACGATCATCCTGCGCCTGACGCGCGGCGTGCTGATCCATGAATCGCCGAAATTCGCGGTGCCGCGGGTCTTGACCTTCGACAGTCACGACCTGCCGATCCCGCTACCCAAGATCGAGGCGTTCCGCACCCGCGGCGGCGCCGATCGCGAACTGACGATTCCCGAATTGCTCGTCGTCGGTCACGACCAGGCCGAACCGCTGGCGACGCGGCTCGAATCGCGCGCGAATTTCCACTTCCGGATCGTCGAAGTGGTGTCGATGTTCTTCATCCCGCTGATGGCGATCGCGCTGGCGATTCCGCCCAAGCGATCGACAAGTTCGCTGGGCGTCTTCCTGTCGATCGTGCTGCTCGTCACCCAGCACAAGATCAACGAATATGCCGAAGCGCTGGGCGCGCGCGGTGCGGTCGATCCGCTGCTGGCGCTGTGGATTCCGCTGCTTCTGTTCGGCGCGCTTGCGGTGTGGATGTATTATACGGTGGCGCATGTCCCCGGCGGCCAACCAATCGGCGCGCTCGAGCGCGTCGCGGCCAAGGCCGGGCAGAAAGTCCGCGCCTTCATCCGCCTGTTCCAGCGCAAGCAGCAGCATATCTGACGATGAACCAGCTCCATTTCTTTCCGTCGCGAACCATGGCGCTCTATGTCGGGCGGCTGTTTCTGGTGCGCAGCTTCGCGATCCTGTTCGCGCTCGTGCTCGTACTCCAGACGCTCGACCTTCTCGGCGAGAGCGGCAAGATCCTGTCGGTCGCAGGCAACAGCGACAGCGACGTGTGGCGCTATGTCGGGCTGCGCCTGCCGCAGATTATCGAGACCTTTCTGCCCTTCTCCGTCCTGCTCGGGACGATCTTGACGCTGATCATGCTCAACCAGAACAGCGAGGTCATCGCGATGAAGGCGTCGGGCATGTCGGCGCATCAGGTGCTGGCGCCGCTGTTCCTTGCCGCGCTGTTCGTTGCCGCGATCAGCTTCGGCTTCAACGAAAGGATCGTGACGCGCGCGACCGCGGCGCTCGCCGCCTGGCAGAAGGTCGAATATGCGCAGATTCCGAAAGACACCGGGATTCGGTCGAACATATGGGTTCGCGACGGCAATAATCTGATCAACGCCGCGACCGTCAGCGGTACCGGAACAGCGATCACGCTGCACGGCGTGCGCATCTATGAACGGTCGGGGGGCGTATTGTCCTCGATACTTTCGGGCGACAGCGCGCGGCCGGTCGCGGGTGGGTGGGAACTCACCAACGCCAAGCGCTTCCTGCGCCGCGCCGGTATCGTCCAGCCGCTCGGCACCATCGTCGCCGCGCCGGGCGTGCGTCCCGACCAGTTCACCCTGGCGCAGGTCGACGGCGATCAACTGCCCTTCACCGAGCTCAAGGCGGCAATCGGCGATCTCGAGGCAGCGGGGCGACCCGTCGATGCGCTGAAAGGCGTGTTGTGGCACAAGATTTCGGGACCGCTGTCGGCGGTCCTGATGCCGCTGCTCGGCGCCGTCGCGGCATTCGGCCTGGCGCGATCGGGCAAGCTGTTCGTGCGCGCGATCATCGGCATGGCGCTGGGCTTCGCCTATTTCGTCGCCGACAATTTCGCGCTCGCGATGGGCGACCTCGGCGCCTATTCCCCCTTCCTCGCCGCATGGGGGCCGTTCATCCTGTTTGCGCTGATCGGCGAGATGATCCTGATCCGGACCGAGGAATAGCGTCCGGGCTCCGGGCGCATAGCCGCCGCCCCCCAAGCACCGCCCCGTTTCGGGCCCGGTCCAAATGTTGCGGCGGGCAGGCCGAAGCCTCTCTCCCCACCCGGAGGCCGGCAGCGCCCAAAAGAAAAGGGGCCGCTTTCGCGGCCCCTTCGATTGGTTCGAGAGTCGAAGGATCAGTCCTTCAGGAAGTCGGGCACATGGCCCTGGTCTTCCGGACCGTCTTCGCTGCGCTCGCGGCGCGGGCCGCGGTCGCCGCCGTCGCGGCGGGGGCCGCGATCGCGGCCGCCACGGCCACGGTCGCCGCGATCGCCGCCGTCACGGCGCGGACCACGATCACCGCGCGGTTCGCGGGGTTCGCGCGCCGGACGCGTGTCTTCCAGTTCCTCGCCGGTTTCCTGATCGACGACGCGCATCGACAGGCGGACCTTGCCGCGCGGATCGATCTCGAGGACCTTGACCTTGACTTCCTGGCCTTCGGACAGAACGTCGGCGACCTTTTCGACGCGTTCGTTCTTGATTTCCGACACGTGGACGAGGCCGTCCTTGCCGCCCATGAAGTTCACGAAGGCACCGAAATCGACGAGGTTCACGACCTTGCCGTTATAGATCTTGCCGACTTCGGCTTCTTCGACGATGCCGAGGATCCACGCCTTGGCGGCTTCGATCTGCGCGGTATCCGACGAGGCGATCTTGATCGTGCCTTCGTCGTCGATGTCCACCTTGGCGCCGGTCGTCGCGACGATTTCACGGATGACCTTGCCGCCGGTGCCGATGACGTCACGGATCTTCGACTTGTCGATCGTGATCGTTTCGATACGCGGCGCATGCGCCGACAATTCGCTACGGGCTTCGCCGAGCGCCTTGTTCATTTCGCCGAGGATGTGCGCACGGCCTTCCTTGGCCTGCGCCAGCGCCTTTTCGAAGATTTCCTTGGTGATGCCGGCAATCTTGATGTCCATCTGCATCGTGGTGATGCCTTCGGACGTGCCCGCCACCTTGAAGTCCATGTCGCCGAGGTGATCTTCGTCACCCAGAATATCCGACAGGATCGCAAAATCCTGGCCTTCGAGGATCAGGCCCATCGCGATGCCCGACACCGGGCGCGCGATCGGCACGCCGGCATCCATCATCGCAAGGCTGCCGCCGCACACCGACGCCATCGACGACGAACCGTTGGATTCGGTGATGTCGCTGGTCAGACGGATGGTGTAGGGGAAATCTTCCTTCTTCGGCAGCACGGGATGCAGCGCACGCCACGCCAGCTTGCCGTGGCCGACTTCGCGGCGGCCCGGCGCGCCGAAGCGGCCGACTTCGCCGACCGAATAGGGCGGGAAGTTATAGTGCAGCATGAAGTTCTGATACGACAGGCCATTGAGGCCGTCGATCATCTGTTCGGCTTCCTTGGTACCCAGCGTGCAGGTCGCGATCGTCTGGGTTTCACCGCGGGTGAACAGCGCCGAACCGTGCGCGCGCGGCAGGAAGTGCGTTTCGGCGACGATCGGACGAATCTGCGTCGTCGTGCGGCCGTCGATGCGCTTGCCGTCCTTCAGGATGGCGGTGCGGACGATTTCGGCTTCCAGCTTCTTGGTCAGCTTGATGCCGGCCATGACTTCCTGCGGGCTGAGGCCGTCGGCTGCAAACTGTTCCTTCGCCTTCGCGCGCGCTTCGTTGAGCGCGTTCGAACGGGCCGACTTGTCGGTCAGCTTGTAGGCGGCGGCGATGTCCTTGCCGATCAGCTTCTTAAGCTTGTCCTTGATCGCGGCATTGTCGTCCGACGATGCGATTTCCCAAGGTTCCTTGGCAGCCTGTTCGGCAAGCTTGATGATCGCCTTGACGACTTCACGGCACGCATCGTGCGCGAACATCACGGCGCCGAGCATGATCTCTTCCGACAGCTCGTTCGCTTCGGATTCGACCATCATCACCGCGTCGTGCGTCGCGGCGACGACGAGGTCGAGGTCTCCTTCGGCAACCTGTTCGTCGGTCGGATTGAGGATATATTCGCCGTCGAGATAGCCGACGCGCGCAGCGCCGATCGGACCCATGAAGGGGACGCCCGAAATGGTGAGCGCGGCCGAGGCCGCGACCATCGCGAGGATGTCGGGTTCATTGTGGCCGTCATAGCTCAGCACCTGAGCGATGGCATTGATCTCGTTGTAGAAGCCTTCGGGGAACAGCGGGCGGATCGGACGGTCGATCAGACGGCTGACCAGCGTTTCCTTTTCGGTCGCACCGCGTTCGCGCTTGAAGAAGCCGCCGGGGATGCGCCCCGCGGCCGAATATTTTTCCTGATAATGGACGGTCAGGGGGAAGAAGTCCTGCCCTTCCTTCACCGACTTGGCAGCGGTCACGGCGCACAGAACGACCGTTTCGCCCAGTGTCGCCATCACGGCGCCGTCGGCCTGACGGGCAACCTTGCCCGTTTCGAGAGTCAGCGTTTCACCGCCCCACTCGATCGATACTTTTTTCACGTCAAACATGGAATTTCCTTCGCCCGCCGGGCCCTATGCCGGGCGGGGCCTCTGTTCCGGGCAATCCGGCCCGGGCGGGTCGGGGCGTCTGTCTGCCCCTGGTTTTCGGAAGCCGGCGCCGGATTGCGGCGGCTCCTCTCCACGCCGCTCTTGCGAACGGCAAAAATGAAAGCGGCCCCGAACCCGGAGCCGCCCTCATGGTCTTACTTGCGAAGACCCAGCTTCGCGATCAGGTCGGTGTAGCGTCCCTCGTCCTTCTTCTTGAGATAGTCGAGGAGGCTGCGGCGCTTGTTGACCATCATCAGCAGCCCGCGGCGGCTGTGATTGTCCTTGGCGTGCGACTTGAAATGGCCGGTCAGCGTGTTGATGCGGTCGGTCAGGATCGCGACCTGCACTTCGGGCGAACCCGTATCACCCTTTTCGCGGGCATGTTCCTTGATGAGTTCGGCCTTGCGTTCGGCGGTAATCGACATGTGTTTCTTCCTTCGAACATCCTGTTACAGATTGAAGCCCCGCACGACCTTCAGCGTTCCCGCCAAAGCCTCTATCAATGCCACGGGCCGATCGTCGGCGTCGCGTCCCCAATAGAGCCCGTCCTGCGTGCTTCCCCCGGTCCAGACACGACCCTGACGGATCGCCCCTGCCGCTTCCGGGGAAAGGTCCAGAGCCGGGATGTCGACCAGCCCTGCCTCCAGCGGCAGAAATATCTCTGATTGGGCGGCCCCTTGGCCGAAAGCGTTCAATTTGTCCAGCGAAATCGCCTGATCGAGCGCGAACGGCCCTGCCTTCGTCCGGCGCAACATGGTGACATGCCCGACCGTCCCGACCGCCCGCGCAATGTCGCGCGCGAGGCTGCGGATATAGGTGCCCTTCGAAACATGCGCCGTGAGCGTGATGGAATCGAGCCGCTCCGCCTCTCCACTTTCGTCACCCCGGACTTGATCCGGGGTCCATTCGGCGCCCTCGGCAACATATGCCTCAGCAAGTCCGGAATGACGAAGAGAGTGGATCATCACCGCCCGCGCCTTCATCTCGACCGTTTCGCCGGCGCGCGCGCGGTCATAGGCGCGCTCGCCGTCGATCTTGATCGCCGAATAGGCGGGCGGCACCTGTTCGATCGCGCCGGTAAAGCGCGGCAGAACCGCAGCAATTTCCGAAAGCCGCGGCCGCACGTCGCTGGTCGCAACGACGTCGCCCTCCGCGTCGAGCCCGGCGGTCTCGGTCCCGAACTCGATCGTGAAATCATAGACCTTGCTCGCGTCGAGCATGCGCCCGCACAGCTTCGTCGCCTCGCCGATCGCGATCGGCAGCACGCCCGAGGCAAGCGGGTCGAGCGTCCCGCCATGGCCGACCTTGACCTTGCCCAGCCCGGCTTCGCGGCACACGCGCTTGACTGCGGCAACCGCCTGCGTCGAGCCGAGCCCGACGGGCTTGTCCATTATGATCCATCCGTTCATCGCCGCGCGGGCTAGGCCGCGCGGGCGATGCTTGTCAATTCGACCGGGATCGATTCGATCGGGCTCAATTCGACTTGGCGGCGTCCGCTGCGGCCTTGGCGGCTTTCTCCGCCTCGCGCGCTGCCTTGCGCTCTTCCTTGGTCGGCGGCGGCGCCGATGTCACGAAAGACGAAATCGCGCAGCGTTCACCGCGCACCAGAAGCGACGCGAACTTGTCGAGCCGCGAGGTTCCGCGCGTGTCGACGCCGATCGCCTGCGCAAAATCGATGTCGCGGCACGGACCGAAGAAGGTGGCATAATACCAGTCGCGGCGGCTGTCCTGAATCCACACGCCATCCTCGCCATCGGCCTGAAAGGTGCGGATCGTCGCGTTGCTGGGAAAGCTGATGCCGGTTTCGACGCCCAGCGCGCGCGATTCCTGCGGTGCCCCTTCGGCCGCCGCAGTTGCCGAAAGGGGAAGCAAGGCGGCGGCCAGGGAGAGTGCGAATAATCTGTTCATAACGAACCTTTCCAGATGGAGGCCCATCCCGGCACACGGCATAGCGGGTCGATGCTGAACCGGCGCTGACCCGCTTGCCACGCTCCCACCAACTTCAGCTTCCTGTGCGCCATTCATCGGCGAGCAGCGACCACAGGCCGGTGTCGCGGACAAAGCCGGTCCAGGTGATCCGCTCGGCGCGCAGCACCCCTTCCTTGGTGCAGCCGAGCTTGGTGACGGCCGCCTGGCTGCGCTTGTTGCGCTCGTCGATGCGAAATTCGATGCGGCGAATGCCGACGGCATAGGCATGGTCGAGCATCAATCGTTTGACGCGGCCATTGAGGCCAGTCCCGCGCGCGGCGGGCTCGATATAGCTGTTGCCGATCTCCACCGTCTGCGCCGATACATCGGGACGCAGATAAGCGGTCATGCCGACCAGCCGATCGCCGTCGACGATCGCATAGGGCATCCGGCTTTCATGCCCGATCAGCGCGTCGAAGCTCGCGTCGAAATGATCGGGATCGAAGCTCGACGAATAGATCGGCCAGATATCGGTATCGGCGGCGCAGGCGGCGCGCAGCGCCTCGCGGTGCGGCTCGGCCAGCTTGACGAGCTGGAGGTCGCCGTCGGTCAGTTCGACATAAAGCTGGTCAAGCATCGGCGCCCGCCTCTTGCAAAGCCTCTGCCGCAGCCCGGCGCTTGGCCATGAAATGGCGGCGGCACATGGCGACATAGCGGTCGTTGCCGCCAATCTCGGTCTGCGCGCCCGCGACCACCGCACGGCCGGCGGCATCGACGCGCAGGTTCATCGTCGCCTTGCGCCCGCATTCGCACACCGCCTTGAGTTCGACCAGCGCGTCGGCGATACCGAGCAGCGCCGCCGAACCGGGAAAGAGATCGGCCGCGAAATCGGTGCGCAGCCCGTAACAGAGCACCGGAATATCCGCCTCGTCGGCGAGCCGTGCCAGCGCGAACACCTGATCTTTCGTAAGGAACTGCGCCTCGTCGACGAGCACGCAGGCCAGCGGGCGCTGACGATGCTCGTCGCTCACCGCCGCCCACAAATCGCTTTCGGGATCGAATTTATGCGCCTCGGCAAGCAGGCCGATGCGGCTGGTGATCTGCCCGGCGCCGTAACGGTCGTCGAGCGCGGCGGTCCACAGCATCGTTTCCATCCCGCGCTCGCGATAGTTGAAATCCGCCTGCAGCAGCGTCGTCGACTTGCCCGCGTTCATGCTGGCATAATAGAAATAGAGCTTGGCCATGGCTTGAGCGATACCGCCTCGGCGGCGCCGCGCAAGCCCAATCAGGCGGCGCCGAGCAGCGCGCGAAAACGCGCCGGCTGCGGCAACAGATCGACGAGGGTATAGCCGTCGAGATGCGCGGCGAAGGCTGCCAGTGCCCCGGCGAGCGCGCCCTGCAATCCGCAGCCGCCGCGCACCGGGCAGGCTGAAGTCGCGGGGTTCATACACTCGACAAAGCCGTCCAGCCTTTCGAGCTCGCGCACCACCGCGCCGACGATCACCGTCTCGGGCGCCCTGGCGAGCGTCAGCCCGCCACCGCGTCCGCGCTGCGCCGCGACATAGCCGAGCGCCTGCAGCCGCTGCGCCACCTTGGCGAGATGGTTGCGCGACACGCCATATTGGCCGGCGATCTCGTCGACCGACATCTGGCGCCCAGTCGCCGCCAGCGCCATCAGGATGCGCAGCGCATAGTCGCTGTGAAGGCTCAATCGCATAAAATAGGTATATGAAATATTGCTTTTATGCGCAAGGTCGATAAAGCGGCAAATGAAATGCCGTTTATCGAGTCGAGGCGATGAAGAAGACCGTCCCCGCCCACCCCCATGCCATCGCTGCGCGCGAGGACCGGCGCGCCGCCGCCATCGCGATGGGGGTCGATGAAGCCTTTATCGCAACGCTCGTCGATCGCTTCTACGCCGCGATCCGGCGCGACGCCCTGCTTGGCCCGATCTTCGACGACCGCATCCACGACTGGCCCGGGCATATCGCGCAGATGAACCGCTTCTGGCAGTCGATCCTGCTCGGCGCCGGCAATTTCACCGGCAATCCGATGGCCCGGCATCTTGCGATCCCGACCATCGGCGAGAGCCATTTCCAGCATTGGCTCGGGCTCTTCTATGCCACGCTGCGCGATGTGGCGCCGAGCGAAGGGGCGGTCGCGCTGGTCGGCGCGCGGGCGCGGATGATCGCCGAAAGTCTGCTTACCGGCATCGCGGTCCACCGCGACCGCGACCCCGACATCACGCGCAGGATGGTGCTGCCCCACGTCTGACACCCGCCGCGCGCCGGCAGCCGCCGACACCGCAGCTTGACTCGCCCGCCCCCGCTGTCATGCTGCGCACAAAAGATGCAGCATTAACAGTGGGGAGAGCTGCAATGCGATTGATGCCGGTGACAGATGCGATGTTCCTGTGGGGGGAAAGTCGCGAAATGCCGATGCACATCGGCGGCATCAACCTCTACACGCTGCCCGACGATGTCGACGAAACCGACTGGCTGAACGAACAGCTCGCACTGTTGCGCCAGTCGGAAGGGCTGCGGCGGCCGTTCAGCGAGGTGCTGAAACTCACCCCGCTCGGCCAGTACGGCCCGATCCGGCTCGAACCCGACCGCGACATCGACATGCACTATCATGTGCGCTCGGCCGCGCTGCCCAAGCCTGGGCGCTACCGCGAAATGTTCGAACTCGCCTCGCGCCTCCATTCCAGCCTGCTCGACCGCACCCGCCCCTTATGGGAGATCACGCTGATCTCAGGGCTGCCCAATCGGCAGATCGCGACGTTCAAGAAGGTGCATCATGCGCTGATGGATGGCGCGGCGAGCATCCATTTCTACAATTCGATGTTCTCGCCCGACCCCAAGGAACGGCGGACCTGCTCGCCGCTGTCGGTCGAGGCTTATGAAGCCTATAAGCGCAAATTCCCGTCGCCCAAAAAGCCGCCGCGCCCCAGCCTGACCGACATCGCCGCGATCGGCGAGTTTCTGAAGGAGCAATGGGGCAACAGCGTCGGCGTGACCAAGGCGCTCAACCAATATGTCGCGGCGATGTTCGGGATCGGCGGCGAAGGGCTGGTCACCCCCTTTGCCGGCGTGCCGCGCACCAGCTTCAACCGCAACATCACCGGCGCCCGCCGCTTCGTTGCGCAAAGCTGGTCGCTCGAACGCGTCCGCGCGGTCGGCAAGGCCTATGACGGGACGATCAACGACGCGGTGCTGGGCATGTGCGCGGGCGCGATGCGCAAATATCTGCAATCGCTCAACGAGCTGCCCGACAAGCCTTTGAAAGCCATGGCGCCGGTCTCGATCCGCCCCAAGGACGATATCGATTCGGGTAATTCGGTGGCGTCGGTGACGGCCAATCTCGCCACCCATATCGACGATCCCGCCGAACGCATGGCGGCGATCCAGTCGTCGATGAACGCCGCCAAGGCGCAGCTGCGCGCGATGACCGCGCAGCAGATCCAGCTCTATACCGCGATCACCAATTTCCCGCAGATGCTCACCGCGCTGACGCGCACCGCCGACAGATTCCCCGCCTATTCGGCGACCATCTCCAACGTCCCCGGCCCGCGCGAGCAGATGTACTGGAACGGCGCGCGGCTCGACGGCATGTATCCCGCGAGCATCCCCGTCGACGGCATGGCGATGAACATCACGCAGGTGTCGAATTTCAGGAACATCGACTTCGGCATCACCGCCTGCCGCCGCAGCGTGCCGCACGCGCAGCGGATGATCGACTATCTGGAGGAAGCGCTGGTCGAGCTGGAGGCCGCAGCAGGGATCAAGACGCCGAAGGGAAAATAGCCCCTATCCGGTCCCACCAACCCGTCATCGGGGCTCAATCTTGAATTTCGCCCTCGCTGCCGCCCAGATCGCGCGCCACCTTGGGGTCGCGCAGCAATTGGTCGATGTGGCTCGCCTCGTCGAAGCTTTCGTCAGCGAGAAATTTGAGCTTCGCCGCATATTTCATGCGGATGCGGTGCGCAACTTCGCGCTGGAGATAGGCGGTGTTGGTGCGCAGCGCCTTCAGCACCGCCTCTTCGTCGCGGCCGAGCAGCGGCTTCACGAATATCGTGGCATGGCGCAGGTCGGGCGACATGCGCACTTCGGTCACGCTCACCGGATGCGTCGCGAGGACATCGTCATGCACGTCGCCGCGCTGAAGTATCTCGCTCAGCACATGGCGCACCTGTTCGCCCACGCGCAGGACGCGGACCGAGGGGCCTTCGGGTTTTTCGTTATGCCGCATCGCTCAATATCCTGCCGCACCCCCGCGCATGCAGGGGTGCGGCGATGGTTCGATCACAACGTCCGCGCGCGTTCCTCGACCTCGAAGACTTCGAGGTGATCGCCCGGCTTGATGTCGTTGGTATCCGCCAGCACGACGCCGCATTCCAGGCCCGCGCGCACTTCGGCGACATCGTCCTTGAAACGGCGGAGCGACGCGATGGTCGTTGCCGAGACGATGACGTCCTCGCGCGTGAGACGCGCGTGGAGCCCCTTGCGGATGATGCCTTCGAGCACCAGCAGGCCAGCGGCCTTGTCGCGTTTGCCGGCCGGGAAGACTTCCTTGACCTCGGCGCGGCCGACGACGGTTTCGACGCGTTCCGGACCCAGCTCGCCTGCCATCTCCTTCGCGACTTCCTCGGTCAGGTGATAGATGACGTCATAATACATGAAGCGCACTTTTTCGCGGTTCGCGATCTCGCGCGCCTTGGCGTTGGGGCGGACGTTGAAGCCGATGATCGGCGCATTCGTCGCCGCCGCCAGCGTCACGTCGCTTTCGGTGATCGCGCCGGCGCCCGAATGGAGCACGCGGACGCGGATTTCGTCGGTCGACAGCTTGTTGAGCGCGTTGACGATCGCTTCGACGCTGCCCTGCACGTCGGCCTTGATGACCACTGGATATTCGATGACATTGGCCTTGTCGGCGAGCGCCGAGAACATGCCTTCGAGGCTGACCGGCGCCTGCGCCGTCCGCTTCTTGAGCGCCTGTTCCTGACGATAGGCGGCGACTTCGCGCGCGCGCGCCTCATTCTCGACGACGGTCAGCGTGTCGCCCGCCATCGGGACCCCGCCGAGGCCAAGAACCTCGACCGGCATCGACGGACCGGCTTCCTTGATCTGCTGGCCCTGATCGTTGACGAGCGCGCGGACGCGGCCGCTTTCGGCGCCGCAGACGAAGATGTCGCCGACCTTCAAGGTCCCGCGGCGGACGAGGATCGTCGCAACGGGGCCGCGGCCCTTGTCGAGCTTCGCCTCGACCACCGTCCCTTCGGCCGAACGGTCGGGGTTGGCCTTGAGCTCCATGATCTCGGCCTGAAGCGCTATCGCGTCGAGCAGCTTGTCGAGCCCGGTCTTCTTGAGCGCCGAAACTTCGACATTCTGGACGTCGCCGCCCATTTCCTCGACGACGATCTCGTGCTCGAGCAGGCGCTCGCGCACGCGCTGCGGGTTCGCGCCTTCCTTGTCGACCTTGTTGATCGCCACGATGATCGGCACCCCGGCTGCCTTCGCATGGTTGATCGATTCGATCGTCTGCGGCTTCAGCCCGTCGTCGGCCGCCACCACCAGTACCGCGATATCGGTGACATTGGCACCGCGCGCGCGCATTTCGGTGAAGGCTTCGTGGCCCGGCGTATCGAGGAAGGTGACTTGGCTCCCGTCGGGGGTCTTCACCTGATAGGCGCCGATATGCTGGGTGATGCCACCGGCTTCGCCCGACTGGACGCTGGTGCCGCGCAGCGCGTCGAGCAGGCTGGTCTTGCCGTGATCGACGTGGCCCATGATGGTGACCACCGGCGCGCGGGGCTTCATCTGTTCGGGCGCATCGACGTCCTGATCGTTGCGGATATCGACATCGGCTTCGCTGACGCGTTTGATCTCGTGCCCGAATTCGGTGACGAGCAGTTCGGCGGTATCCTGGTCGATCGTCTGGTTGACGGTGACCATCATGCCCATCTTGAACAGCGCCTTGACGAGATCGGCGCCCTTTTCGGCCATGCGGTTCGCCAGTTCCTGCACGGTGATCGTGTCGGGAACGACGACTTCGCGAACCTGCTTTTCGCGCGGCCCGCTCGGCGTCAGATGCGAGCGCTTTTCCTTTTCGCGCGCGCGCTTCAGCGCGGCGAGGCTGCGCGCACGCGCGCCTTCATCCTCGTTGAGCGCACGCGTGACGGTCAACTTGCCCGACTGGCGCCGGTGATCGCCGCGATGTTCCTTTTTCTGTTCGGCGCGCTTCGGTTCGGGACGCTTCGGCGCCTCGACCGGCGTGAAGCGACGCGGCGCGGGCGCAGCGCTGCTCGTCGTGGCGGCGCGCGGCGCGGCTTCGGCCGGCTTGGCTTCGGCAGCGGGCGCGGCCGGCGCTTCGGCGGCGGGCTCGGCCGCAGCCGGAGCGGGCACTTCCTCGGAAGCCTTGGATTTTTCCTCCCGCGCTTCGGCGGCACGCGCGCGCTCTTCTTCCAGAGCACGGGCACGTTCAGCCTCTTCGCGGCGGCGCGCTTCTTCAAGCGCGGCGAGACGCGCCTCTTCGGCTTCGCGCAGCAACTGCGTCTGGCGCTCCTGACGCGACATCAGGCTGTCGGCCTTGGGCGCGGCGGGCTTGGGCGCCGGTGCGGGTGCAGCCGGCTTCGGCGCGGGTGCGGGCGCGGCCTCGACCGCTTCAGCCTCAGGCGCGGGCGCCGCTTCGCCGGGACGGCCAAGCACGCGGCGGCGCTTCACCTCGACCACCACCGTATTGCGGCGGCCGTGGCTGAATTGCTGCTGCACCTGTCCGGCCTCTACCGTACGCTTCAGCCCCAGGGGCTTGCGGGTCAGAGTCGGCTTGTCCTGTTCGTCACTCATCGAAACGTCTTATTCCTTCAATACGCGTCCGAAACCGGAGAGTCCGTGTCGGACTCCCTGGACGCCATCCCATTCCCCGCCGTGCGGGAATCCTGATCGGAAACGCGGTTGGCCGCGTCCCTAAACCATCCGGTGAAAAACTGCCAGCGGCTCAAATGCGCCAGCACCCGGTCAGCGGCACGGGCGTCGGTCACGCCCAGATGCACCGCATTTTCACGCCCCAATGCCATAGATAGGGTGTATCGGTCCACCGGCAAGACCGTCCCCTCACGGCCGGACCCTTCGTGATCCTCGCCGACCCGCCACGCCTGTGCCAGTTTCTTTCGCCCGTCTTCGCCGGCATCCTGCGCATGCAGGAGCAGGCGGACCTGTCCGCGGCGTGCCGCGTCCTCGATCCGCTCGCTGCCGAGGATCAGCATTCCGCCGCGCGCCTCAAGCCCCAGCCGGTCGAGCGTCGCACGCGCGAGTTGCGCCTCGATCCGCGCGCCCAGATCGTCGGGAATCGTGAAGGCGCCTTCGTGCAGCGCCCGCGCCAACCCACCCTTGAGCTTGCCCTTTGCCTGCGCCGCTTCGAGCGCTTCGCGGTCGACGCCGATCCACGCGCCGCGCCCCGGCGCCTTGCCGAGCACGTCGGGCGCGATCATGCCGTCGGGCCCGAGCGCGAGGCGCACGAGCCGTCCGGCCGGCGCCACGTCGCCGGTTACCACACAGCGCCTTTCGGGCGCGTGCTGTCCGCGCTTACCCGCGCGGTCGGTTTGGCTTAGCTGATCATTGCGCGGGGTCCGCATCGGCGGCCTCCCCGGTCTGGGCTTCGGCTTCGGCAGCCGGTTCGTCGTCGAACCAGTGCGCGCGCGCCGCCATGATGATCTCGTTGCCCTGTTCTTCCGACAGGCCATATTCGCCAAGCACGCCGCCCTTGTCCTCGGCGCGTTCCGAACGCTCGCGCGCCGGGCCGCGGCGATTCTCGCTGCGCTTCTTCGCGATCAGTTCGTCGGTTGCGAGATCGGCAAGATCGTCGAGCGTCTTGATCCCGGCCTTGCCGAGCGTGACGAGCATCGCTTCGGTCAGGTGCGGCAGTTCGGCCAGATCATCCTCGACGCCAAGTCCGCGGCGTTCCTGACGTGCGGCTTCTTCGCGGCGTTCGAGCGCTTCGGTCGCACGGCTCTGCAGCTCTTCGGCCAGTTCGTCGTCGAAGCCTTCGATGCTCGCCAGTTCGTCGAGCGGCACATAAGCGACTTCTTCGAGTTCGCCGAAGCCTTCGGCGACGAGCAGCTGCGCGAGCGTTTCGTCGACGTCGAGTTCTTCCTGGAACATCGTCGAGCGTTCGACGAATTCGCGCTGACGCTTTTCGCTCGCGTCGGCCTCGGTCATGATGTCGATCTGCTTGCCGGTCAGCTGGCTGGCGAGACGGACGTTCTGGCCTCGGCGCCCGATGGCGAGGCTGAGCTGATCGTCGGGAACGACGACTTCGATACGGCCGTCATCTTCGTCGATGACGACGCGCTGCACCGTCGCGGGCTGAAGCGCGTTGACGACGAAGGTCGCGGTGTCTTCCGACCAGGGAATGATGTCGATCTTTTCGCCCTGCATTTCCTGGACGACCGCCTGAACGCGGCTGCCCTTCATGCCGACGCATGCGCCGACGGGGTCGATCGAGCCGTCATAGCTGATGACGCCGATCTTGGCACGGCTGCCCGGATCGCGCGCCGCGGCCTTGATCTCGATGATGCCGTCGTAGATTTCGGGGACTTCCTGCGCGAACAGCTTCTTCATGAAGTCGGGGTGCGCGCGGCTGAGGAAAATCTGCGGTCCGCGATTTTCGCGGCGCACCGACAGGATCAGCGCGCGGACGCGGTCGCCGACGCGCATCAGTTCGCGCGGGATCTGCTGATCGCGGCGGATCACGCCTTCGGCGCGGCCCAGGTTGACGACGATGTGGCCGAATTCGACCGACTTGACGACGCCGGTGATGATCTCGCCCGCGCGGTCCTTATATTCCTCGAACTGGCGCTCGCGGTCGGCTTCGCGGACCTTCTGGAAAATCACCTGCTTCGCCGACTGGGCGTCGATGCGGCCGAGGTCAACCGCGGGCAGCGGATCGACGATGAAGTCGCCGACCTTCGCATCCTTCTGCAGCTTCTGGCCGGCGGCAAGGTCGACCTGCTTGAAATAATCGTCGACCTGTTCGACCACCTCGACGACGCGCCACAGGCGCAGGTCGCCGGTCTGCGCGTCGAGCTTGGCGCGGATGTCGTTCTCGGCGCCGTAGCGGGCGCGCGCCGCGCGCTGGATCGCTTCCTCGATGGCCTCGATGACGATGCCCTTGTCGATCATCTTCTCGCTGGCGACGCTGTTGGCGATCGCGAGCAGTTCGGCCTTGTTGGCGGAAATGGCAGTGGCCATCAGTCCTGTCCTTCTTCTTCCATGTCGTCGGCACCCTCGATCGAGAGCGGGACGGTTGCGGCAATCAGTTTGTCGGTGAGGACGAGCTTGGCCGTGTCGATCGCGTCGAACGGCAGCTTGTGCTCGACCCCTTCCTTGTCGAAAATCGTGACGATGCCGGCGTCGATGCCGGCGAGTTCGCCGTTGAAGCGCAGGCGCCCGTCGCGCTTTTCCTTCAGCGCGACTTTCGCCTCATGCCCCGCCCAGTCGGTAAAGTCGGCGGGACGCGTCAACGGGCGGTCGATCCCGGGCGACGACACTTCGAGGCGATAGGCGCCTTCGATCGGGTCCTCGCCCGCTTCCTCCAGCGCGTCGAGCCGGTCCGAAATACGGCGCGACAGATCGGCGCAATCGTCGATCGTCAGCTGGCGCGTATCGGGCCGTTCGGCCATCACCTGCAGCGTAGGGTCTTCCTCGCCGCCGAAAAAGGCGACGCGCACGAGCGCGAGGCCCATCGCCTCGGCTTCGGGCGCGATGATCGCATTGAGGACGTCGAAATCGACCAAGCTACATTCCCAAATATCGCGACAGGAAAAGCCATGCGTTTACGGCCGCCGCGGCCCGCGGCCCCGACGTCCTATCTGGCTAGCCATGTCTAGGAGTGAGCGTGCATATAGGCGCGTTGCGGGGAGTCGGCAAGCGGAGATTGGGGTGGGCGGCTTTCCGGTCGGTTGGGGTCGTCTGGCCGGATCGGCATGGATGGCAGTTAAGGACCGATGCTGTTGAAAAAGTCGGCCGCGGCGATGCGCTTGTAGAATTTCAGTCAGAAGGATTCACGAAGCCTCGACTGCGCGAACGAGCGATGCGCATAGGCCCCTTGTTTGATTCCGATATTGCCCGCCAAAACCCCCTTCGGGCCTTTTTCAACAGCATCGACCGATTGCGGACTTAGGGACTCCTTAGGGCTTGGTCGTCATACAGGTAGCCAATTAGGTCGTGTTGACAAAAGACTTCAGCCATAGGCGCGAGGCGGCGAGGTTGAGGAAGCTCTCGAACGAGAGAAGTGTCTTGTCGTATCGGGTGGCGATCCGTCGTTGCTGTTTGAGCTTGC
>NZ_JACBGA010000013.1:0-55156 GCF_021401285.1 Sphingopyxis sp. NFH-91
AAAGCCGCCGCGTGATCGACCAAGAGCGTTCGCACAAGCCCCCCTTTTCCGCCCGCTGCCGAGACGTGGCCGCGAACGCTGGTGCTGTCGATCATGTGTTGCCAGTCGTCGGTTAGACCCAGATCGACCAGCGTTTGCAGCAAGGCATCCCAGACACCCTGTTCGGCCCAGCGGCGGAAGCGCACATAGACCGAGTTCCATTTGCCGTACCGCTCGTGCATGTCGCGCCAGGGGCAGCCGACCCGCAGCACGTGAAGCATTCCATTGAGGAAGAGCCGGTTATCGCCCGCGGGCCGCGCCCAACGGCCGCGCTCAGGCGGCAGCAGTGGCCCGATCAGTTCCCACTCCGCATCCGACAAATCCCCGCGACCCATGACTGCTCCTCAAAAAGCAGTCTTGAATCAGAAGGAGGCGGGCTTGGGAATCCCTTTTGTCAACACGGCCTAACCAGAGGCCTCGATGCGATGGAACTGTTACTCGACTGGATCGAACTGGTAGTAGCATTGGCGCTAGTGCTGGCAGTCGGGGTTGCCTGGCTTGCTAGACCACTATTTGACCATATTGCGGGCCAAAGAATGCAGCAAAGCAACTTCCTCGTGTTTGAGGCATACGAAGTCCATTGGCAGTACCTAAAAAGCGACATGGAAAGAGCGGGTTGGCGGTCCACCGATATTGAACCTGCGCACGGTGAAGCGAACCTGTATCGCTTTCAACAATGCAGTCCTTTCGCAGAGAAGCTCGGCGATCTCGTAAACAAGGGAATGCCCGAAACAGCGAACCGCGAAGAAGGTGCCGACCTGCTAATCAAGGTCGCCGAACACGGAATTGCATGAGATCGAACTGAAAATAGCGTTGGCGGGGACTCCCCGCCCTCAAAGCGGCCTCTCCCTCTCCTTTCCCCTTCCCTCGCTCGCACGGTCATGCTCAACGCGCCGGCATGGTTGACGATTCTCCCCTGCTTGCGCTGTCGAACGTCCGCGTCATGGCCGACGAGGCGTGCATTCTCGATCTGCCTGCGCTGACCATTCCGGCGGGCGAGAGCGCCGCGATCCTTGGCGCCAACGGGTCGGGCAAATCGACCTTGGTCAAGCTGATCGCGCGCCAGCTCTATCCCGCCTGGGGTGCCGACGTCCGCATCTTCGGGCAGGACAGCTGGAACGTCTTCGAACTGCGCAAGCTGCTCGGCATTGTGTCGTCGACGATGCAGCTCGACTTCGACGCCGAGCCGCCGCTGGAGGTGCTTGACTGCGTCGTCTCGGGCTTTTTCGCCTCGCGCGGGCTGTGGGCGCATCAAAGCTATACGCAGGCGATGGTCGATGTGTCAGTGGCGGCGCTCGGCGATGTCGGCGCGCAGCATCTGATCGGGCGCAGCATGGCGAGCCTGTCCACGGGCGAGGCCCGCCGCGTCCTCATCGCCCGCGCGCTTGCGCACCGCCCTCGCGCGCTGCTGCTCGACGAGCCGTGCGCCGGGCTCGACCCCGCGGCGCGGCATCATTTCCTCGACATGCTGCGCGGCGTCGCGCGCAGCGGGGTCGCGTTGCTGCTGATTACCCATCATATCGAGGAGATATTGCCCGAGATCGACCGCATCGTGATGCTGCGCGGCGGCCGCCTCGACCGCGACGGCGCGAAGGCCGATCTGCTGACCGGCGACAGCCTGACGCGCCTGTTCGGCCTGCCGATGACGGTGACAGAGCGGCACGGCTGGTATCAGGCCGATATCCACCCCTGACCGCCGCCGCTTTCTCCTCCTGTCCCGCTGCGGGACAGCGCACAGACGGAGCAATCTTTTATTCGCACCTCGCGGCATAAGCAGGGATCGCAGCCGCCCGGGCGAATCGGCCGATCGGGCGGGGCACCGGATTTTGACGCGCGCATGAAACCCGAACTCAACCTCGACGCCCCTGGCTATGCCGATGCCCGCGCCGCCTGGCGCGGTGCGCCGCGCGCGGCCGCTGCGGCGGCGGGTCCCGGGCGCAACTTCTGGATCGGCCTGCTCGCCGCGGTGCTTGTCGCCAGCGTAGCGCTCGCGCTGTCGAGCGGGCAGTTCCGCCCGCGCGGCTTCGGCCCCTACAGCGTGTCAGTGCCGCTGACCTTCAAACCCTATGACCCGACGCGCTGGGCGGTGATGAATTCGGACAGCTATGCCGACGCACTCAAGATCGACCCGACGCTGCCCGATCCCAGCAGCGTCGGCTATGCGGATGCGACCGCACTGCCGCCCGCCGATCCGGCGCAGCTTCGCGACGAAGCCTTCGTCGGCCCAGCGGCTAAATCCTATGTCTTTCGCGGCGTCACCGCGCTCGACCGCGAACGCGCGCATTATTGCCTGACCTCCGCCCTCTATTACGAGGCGGCCTCCGAAAGCGATGACGGGATGCGCGGCGTGGCGCAGACGATACTCAATCGCGTGCGCCACCCGAGCTTTCCGGGCACGGTGTGCGGCGTCGTCTTTCAGGGTTCCGAACGCGCCGGCGTGTGCCAGTTCACCTTCTCGTGCGACGGCGCGATGGCGCGCGCGCCGAGCCGCGACAACTGGCTGCGTGCGAGCCGCATTGCATCGGCGGCTCTGAACGGCGCCGTGTTTCCCGGCGTCGGGCTCGCCACCCATTATCACACCACCGCAATCTGGCCGCGCTGGGGCAAGAGCCTGGTGATGACCAACATCGTCGGCGCCCATATCTTCCACCGCTGGCGCGGCCGCTGGGGCATGCCCGACGCGTTCCGCGCGCCCTATCTGGGCCGCGAGCCGGTGCCTGGCCCCTATCTTCCGGTCGCGCAGCAGCTTGCGATCCTGAAGAAGGGGCCGATCCCGGGCGCCCCCCTGTTGCCCGCCGCCGCGGTCGATCCCTTGCCCGCGGGCGGCCCCGCACCGCTGCCCGGCACGCTGAGCGCGCCCGCACAGACCGCGGCACCGTCCCCTTCGGCGCCCGCGGCGCCCACGCCGCCGGCCTACAGCGATCCGCGGCTCAACCAGTCGGGTCAGATCCGCGAGGAATATCAGAAGAGCGGCGAGTGGATTCGCTAGGCGTGGCGCGCTAGCTTCTTCTGCTCACAAGGCGAAGGAGGCGTTTCCATGGGGCATGTCAAAGGCATCGGCGGCCTGTTCTTCCGCGCGCGCGATCCTGCCGCGCTCAGCGACTGGTATCGCGACCGTCTCGGCGTCGGCGGCGGATGCAGCGCCGACGACAGCGCGCCGGTCAATCAATGGGTGTGGACGGTGACCGGCGGACCGCTGGTCTTTTCGCCTTTCAAGGCCGACACCGACTATTTCCCGGCCGACCGCCAGTTCATGATCAACCTGCGCGTCGACGATCTCGACGCGGTGCTCGCGCCGTTCCGCGCCGCCGGCGAGGAGGTGATCACCAAGAAGGAGTGGGACGATCCGTCAGTCGGCCGCTTCGCGCGCGTCCACGACCCCGAAGGCAATCCGATCGAATTGTGGGAGCCGGCGCAAGCGGGCTAGATCGCCGTCCCGGCGAAAGCCGGGACGACGGAAGCCTTACCTGCCCTGGCTGCGCCAGCGCTTGACGACGCGCTCCAATATTTCGGGCTCGCCGCCGGTTTCGCGCCAAAGCTGCGAGAAGAGCGGATCGCTCGACGCGGGGCGCTTGTCTTCCTCAAGCGTGTCGAGGTGAACGCGAATCGGGATCGACACGCCCTCGCCGCAGATGATGCATTCGCGGTTGCGCAGCGCCGGGATCGAATCGATGAAGCCGCGCGCGCCCTCTGGCATCGCCGCCTTGACGAAATGCTGGTCGCGTTCGTTGTTGAGGCGCATCGAGATGATCGTGCCGCACTGTGACAGCACGCCTTCGGCAAGGTCGGACGGGCGCTGGGTGATGAGGCCCAGCGACACGCCGTATTTACGGCCTTCCTTGGCGATGCGTTCGAGGATCTTGCGCACCGCCTGCCCCTGCCCGCTATCCTTCGACGGGATGTAGCGGTGGGCTTCTTCGCAGACGAGCAGGATCGGGCGCTGCGGCTCGCCGCGCGACCAGATCGCATAGTCGAAGGTCAGGCGCGACAGCACCGCGACGACGACACCCGTGATGTCCGACGGCACCCCCGACACGTCGATGATCGAGATCGGCCGGCCGTCCGACGGCAGGCGGAAGATCTTGCCGAGGAAGTTTGCCATCGTGTCGGCGACGAGCATGCCGGAGAACATGAAATTATAGCGCGGGTCGGCGCGCATTTCCTCGATCTTGCCCTTGATGCGCATGAAGGGCGCCGACGAGGTGGCCTTGTCGAGCTTGCCCATCTCGTTCTGCAGGATGTTGAGCAGATCCGACAGCAGATAGGGGATCGGCGAATCGACCGTGATCTTGGTCATGCCCTCGGCCAGACGGTTCTTGAGCCGCGCCTGGAGCAGACATTTGGCGAGCACGTCGCAATCGCCCTGGCGGTCGCGCCCCTCGCTGGTGACGAAAACCTCGCAATGTTCCTCGAAGTTCATCAGCCAATAGGGCATCGCGAGGTTATCGACGTCGAACAACGCGCCGGTGCCCTTGAACGCCGCCGAATATTCGCCGTGCGGGTCGATCATCACGATATGGCCTTGCGGCGCCAGCTCGCAGATCTTGTGCAGGATCAGCGCGGCGCTCGTCGACTTACCCGTACCCGTCGATCCAAGCAGCGCAAAATGCTTGCCGAGCATCGCGTCGACATACAGCGAACCACGAATGTCGCGCGTCGGATAGACGGTCCCGATCTCGACATGCGCCCGCTCGTCGGCGGCGTAGATCTGCTTGAGGTCGGCGCTGGTCGCGGCATAGACTTGGCTACCCGGAATCGGATAGCGCGTCACGCCGCGGCGGAAATTATGGATGCGGCCGGTCAGCTTTTCTTCTTCGCCTTCGCCAAGGAAATCGATCGCCGCAACGATTAGCCCCTCGCCGCGCTCGTAAAGCTGCTGGTCGCGCACGCTGGCGAGCAGCCAGACATTGCCGACGCGGACCTTGACCTGCGCGCCCACCTGGCCCGCCATCGCGACCGAAGGGTCGTTGGATGTCGACAAGCCCTGCAACGCCGAAGCATCGAGCAGGATGCGCGAGGCCGAGCCGGCAATGTCGATCACTTCGCCGATCAGAAGGTCGTCGCGGTGGTGCGCCTGCACCGCCGCAATCGGCGCCGCCGTTCCGCCGCCCGCCAGCCTGACATGCTGCGCAGCCGTCGCGTCGCCGGTACCAAAACCGCCCCCATGCATATCCATATTCAGCCCCGCCATATGTTTGTCCCGCGTCGACTATCGCAGGCGAGGGTAAACAAAGCGCTTATGATAGATCAGCGGCGGCGGAAAAGCGCCGATGCGGCATAGCCGAGCAGCAGCGACAGCGCGACCGCGGCAAGGCCGTACAGGAACCCGTGCCGCTGCGCCGCGAGCGCGACGAAGCGTTCGAAGCCCGCCTTGCGGATCTGGACGTCGCGCGAGGCGACCGCCAGCACGCGTCCCTTGCTGATCAGATAGGTTTCGGCGCGGTAGGTGCCCACGGGAACGCGCGCCGGCACGGGGATTCGCGCCCGATACAACACGCCTTCGGTAATCTCGACCGCCGAAGGGTTTTCGTAGAAGAGCCCCATGCGGCGATAAAGATCGACCAGCCCCGCCTCGAACCGCTCGAGTTTCTTCGCCTCCGAAAAGCCTGTCGGCGACATCGACAGATTTTTAAGGCCAAGCTCGAAGATCGCCGCGGTGCGTTCGTCGACCAGCTTGTCGACCGGGCGCGACGACCCGATCGCGTAGAAACCGGGTGAGGTGCGCAGCCGGATGCTGCTGGCGTTGACCCACATGCCCGCGATGCGCTGCTTTTCGCGCAGCACCACCGGCCGCACCGGGCCCTTCAGAACGACGACGATATCGGCGCGGTCGTCGGGCAGGCGCTGACCGGGATAGAGAATGGCGCCGAACAGCAGCAATTCCTCGCCGGTGAAGCTGTACTGGATTTCGATCGAGCGGCTCGACACGTCGGGCACCAGGCGCGGATCGACCGCCTGCGCCGCGGCGGGCAGCAGCAACAGCAGCAGCGCTGCGATCGAGGCGCCGATCCGCGTCACTGGACGGTGTAGATTTCGTCGGGACGGATGAAGAGGCCGACCGCCATGCGCAGTGCGACGAGCAGCACGATGATCGCCAGCGCCATGCGCAGATATTCGGGGCGGACCTTTTGCGCGAAACGCGCACCGATCTGTGCGCCCGTCACGCTGCCGAGCAGCAGCAGGCCGGCAAGGACGATATCGACCGCGCCCGTCGTCATCGCATGGACCATCGTCGTCGCGATGGTGACAAACAGGATCTGGAACAGCGAGGTGCCGACGACCACCTGCGCTCCCATGCCGAGCAGGAAGATCATTGCCGGGACCATGATGAAACCGCCGCCGACGCCGAGCAACATCGTCAATATGCCGACGAGCGCCCCGAGGATTAGCGGCGCGAGTGGCGAAATATAGAGGCCCGAGCGATAGAAGCGCCAGCGCATCGGCAGGTTCGCGACCATCGGATGGTGGCGGCGCTTGCGCGCCGGCGCCGGAAGCCCGGCCTGCAGCGCGCGCAGCGCGCCCCATGCTTCGCGCGCCATCAACCCGCCGACCGATCCCAGCAGCACAACATAGAGGATGTTGATCGTCGTATCGATCTGCCCCCATGCGGTGAGCAGTTCGAACAATCCGGCGCCGATCAGCGATCCGAGCAGCCCCCCGGCGATCAGCACCGCGCCCATCCGCAAATCGACTCCGCCGCGCTCGAAATGGGCGAGTGCGCCCGAGACGCTGGCCCCCGTCACCTGCGTCGCGGCCGAAGCCGCAGCGACCGTGGGCGGGATCCCATAGAAGATCAGCAGCGGCGTCGTCAGAAAGCCGCCGCCGACGCCGAACATGCCCGACAGAAAGCCGACCCCGCCGCCCAACAGCACGATGACCAGCGCGTTGACCGACAGATTGGCGACAGGAAGGTAAAGATCCATGGGCCCCGTATGCACGTCAGCGGCGCAAAACCAGCACCGATTCCGGCGACCCTAGAGGCTTTTCAGCGCAGGTGGAACCACCTGACTAGCGGGAGAAGCGCGCAAGGGGCGAATCCCCTATGCGGCCTGTGCTGGCGGCAGACGCCGGTCCCCGGACGCCCTGTTCCAAGGCCTGAAATGGGCAACGCCGCCGCGCCCCGGGCGGCGGT
This sequence comes from Sphingopyxis sp. NFH-91, assembly GCF_021401285.1. Classification (NCBI taxonomy): domain Bacteria; kingdom Pseudomonadati; phylum Pseudomonadota; class Alphaproteobacteria; order Sphingomonadales; family Sphingopyxidaceae; genus Sphingopyxis; species Sphingopyxis sp. NFH-91. The sequence continues at coordinate 7,172 of NZ_JACBGA010000013.1, forward strand.
GAAGATAGCAAAATCATGGCCGGCGCCCTGTACCAGACAGCCCAGCCATGCGGTCACCGCTTCCACCCGCCTGCCCCGCCCCTGTTCGTGACGTCTTGGCGTCCCATATGGTAATGGCTGATCGGCACAATCGGTTTGTAAAGCGTGACGCGGCCGTTCGAGCGCGCTACGACGTCCCCCAAATGGCCCCCAGACAAAAGAGGTGTAATTTCGTGACCCGCAGTTCGTCGCCACGCTCGGCTCTCCGCGACTTTCTTGAAAGCGAGAGCGCCGGCGGGATGTTGCTGATTTTCGCGGCCGCTTTGGCAATGATTATCGCCAATTCAGCGCTGGGCGCCGATTATCACCACGCAATCCATGCGGTGACGGGGCCGACGCTGACCGACAAGCTGGGTCCGATGACCGTTCACCTGTGGGTGAACGATGGGCTGATGGCGATCTTCTTCCTGCTCGTCGGGCTCGAGATCAAGCGCGAGTTCGTTGACGGACGCCTTGCGAGCTGGGACCGGCGGCGGCTGCCGATGATCGCCGCTGCAGCGGGCATGGCGGTTCCTGCGGTCATCTACATACTGCTTGCGGGGGGCACGGCGGGCCTTGCGCAAGGCTGGGCGATTCCCGCTGCGACCGACATCGCCTTTGCGATCGGCGTGCTCGCGCTGCTCGGCAAGCGCGCGCCGACGTCGCTCAAGCTGTTTCTGGTGACCGTCGCGATCGTCGATGACATGGGTGCGGTCGCGATCATCGCGCTTTTCTATACGGCCGAAATCAACATGCTGGCGCTCGGCGCTGCGGCGCTGCTGCTCGGCGTGATGTTCGCGGTCAACCGCGCCGGAGTGAAGCATCTCGCTGTCTATCTGCTGCTCTTTGCGCTGCTCTGGTACGCAATGCTGCTCTCGGGCGTTCATGCGACGATCGCCGGCGTCCTCGCGGCGATGGCGATCCCCTTCGAACGCACGCCGGGTGCGCCCGACAGCGAAACCTCGCCGCTTCACCGCCTCGAACATGGTCTGCACCCGTGGGTCGCCTTTGCGATCGTGCCGCTGTTCGGCTTCGCCAATGCCGGTGTCGACGTGCGCGGACTGGGGGTCGACCAGATTTTCGCCCCGCTGCCGCTCGGCATCGCAGCCGGGCTGTTCTTCGGCAAGCAGGTCGGCATTTTCGGCAGCGTCTGGCTGGCCGTAAAGCTGGGGATCGCGGGCAAGCTGCGCGGTGCGACCTGGCTGCAGATCTATGGCGTGTCGGTGCTGTGCGGGATCGGCTTCACGATGAGCCTGTTCATCGGCGGCCTTGCTTTCCCGGGCAACGCGCTGCTGATCGAGGAGGCCAAGATCGGTATCCTGATGGGATCGCTCGTCGCCGCGCTGACCGGTTTTGCCGTGCTGCGCTTCGCCCCGCTCCATCCCGACCATTCGGGGATCGAGACGAGTTCGGACGCGGAAATCGCCCGCGACGGCGATGTCAGCGACACCTCCGAAGTGCGGCCCGCGACGGCTGGCTGATGCCCCGCCGCAGCGCGCTTCTGACCCTTGCGGTCCTTGCAGGCATGACCCTGTCGGGATGCTATGCGCTCGACCCCGAGATGCGACGGGTGGTGGCGCAGCGCAAGGCGGCCGAACGCGCTGCAAAGGACGCGCCAACCGAACAGGCGCCCGCGGAGCCGGCAATGGCCGTCACCATCCTGCCGCAGACGGTGCTGCCGCCGCCGATGCCGGCGCCCGCCGGAGCAGACGCCGCGCTCGATCCCGCCGTGGCCGCGGTCGCTCGCCACACGCTCGACAGCGTCGCGCATGATTATGTCGGGCTGGTTCTCGAACTGGGTACGCATAACAAGAGCGATATCGACGCCTATTACGGACCGAAGGCGCTGATGGCGGCGGCCGTGACCGATCCGCGCAGCCTTGCGATGTTGGGCGAAGCCGCGCGCCAGCTCTCGGCATCGCTCGACGACGTTACGCCGCACCTGACCGCCGCCGCCGATCAACGGCGCTTGCGCGCGCTGAAGGCGATGCTGCTCGCTGCCGAGACGCGCAGCGAAATGTTGCAGGGCAAGCGGCTGGCCTTTGCCGACGAGGCCGAGCGGCTTTTCGGCGTGCGCCCGAAGCTCGAACCGCTGTCCGCTTATGACGCCGCGCTGGCCGCGATCGCGCAGCTCGTCCCCGGCGACGGCGAATTGGCCGATCGCGTCGATGCCTATTTCAACCGCTTCACCATTCCCGCCGCCCGGCTGAAGCCGACCTTCGACGCAGCGATCGCCCAGTGCCGCGCGCGCACCGCCGCGCAGGTGGCGATGCCCGAGGGCGAGAATTTCGACCTGCAGTTCGTCACTGGAAAGAGCTGGAGCGGCTATAATTTCTACATGGGCGGCTATCGCAGCATCATCCAGGTCAACACCGACCTGCCGATCCGCCTGTCGCGCGCGCTCGATCTCGGCTGCCACGAAGGCTATCCGGGCCACCATCTGTTCAATCTGCAAATCGAAGCGAAGCTGGTCCGCGACCGCAACTGGATCGAATATAGCGTCTATCCACTCTACAGCCCGCAAAGCTTCCTTGCCGAAGGGAGTGCCAATTACGGCATCGACCTTGCCTTTCCGGGGGACGAACGCATCGCCGTCGAGCGCGGCACGATCATGCCGCTGGCGGGCATGGAACCGCCCGCCGACGAACGCTATTGGCAGCTTCTCGATGCGATGAAAGCGCTGTCGGGCGCCCGGCTGACGATTGCCCAGCAATATCTCGACGGCGCGATCGACCGGCCGACGGCGGTGGCGCTGACGCAGAAATATGGGCTCGTGTCGCGACCGCGCGCCGAGCAGATGACAGATTTCACCGAAAAATATCGCAGTTACGTCATCAACTACGGGCTCGGCGAAGCGATGGTGCGCGACTATGTCGAACGCGGCGGGCCGTCCCGCGACATGATGTGGCGCCGCTTCCTCGGCCTTCTCGGCGAACCCACCCTACCCGCGGATCTTGCCGCGCAATGACCCCCGCGGTCGCCCTCCTCTGGCTCGGCCAGGCGGGATCGCCGCGGCGTCCGCCCGCGGGAGTGGCTCCGCGCGATTGATCCGTCGGTGCGCCAAACCCGGCGCGCCCTTTCGGTTCCATCAATCGCAAGGATTTCCCATGCACCTCGACAAACAGGATATTCACCAGCGCATCGAAGCGCCGGTCATGAAAGATTATGGCGTCTATCTGGCGGTCGACCGTCTGCTCGATTGCCAGAAGCCGCTCGCCGAGCTTTGCACCCCCGACGAATTGCAGTTCCAGATCGTCCATCAGGTCGAGGAATTGTGGATGAAGCTGATGGCCTTCACCCTCGCCGAAATCGACGGTCATATGGCGGCGGACGAGACGATGCGCGTCCTGTCGCTCTTCGACCGCGTCAACCGGATCATGCGGCTGATGACCGATCAGCTGGCGCTCTTGGAGACGATGAGTCCGTTCGACTATCAGGCGATCCGGCTTCAGCTCGGCAACGGATCGGGGCAGGAAAGCCCCGGCTTCCAGCTGCTGCTCACCCTGCCGCAGCCGCTGTGGGCGCGCTACAAATCGGCCTATCTCGATCCTGCCGGGCGCAGCGTCGCCGACGTCTATGACACCGGCTACCGGCACGACGAGGCCTATATGGTTGCCGAGGCGCTGATCGAATTCGACGAGCTGTTCCAGATCTTTCGCGCCCATCACATCTATCTCATCCACCGGTCGATCGGCATGGGATCGAAGTCGCTCAAAGGGCGTCCGGTCGAACTGCTCAATGCCGGCGCACGGCATCGCTTCTTCCCCGAACTGTGGGACATTCGCGCCGCGATGACCGACCGCTGGGGCGCCGAATATGGCGTCAAGCGCGACAGCATCAGCGGCAATGCGCCGGCCGGGCACGGCAGCGGCCTGTGAGCGGCGCACTGCTGCCGGCCGCGGTGGCCGGGCGCTTTTTCCTGCCGCCCGGCGCGGTCTATCTGAAAAGCCACAGCGTCGGTTGCCAGCCGCGCAGCGCCGAGGCGCTGCTGCGCGACCGGATGCTGACGCCGTGGCGCGAGACGGGCGAAGCCTGGCCGCACTGGCTGGAGGCGATCGACGGCTGGCGCGCCGCGCTGGCGAAGCTGATCGGCGTCGAAGCGCGCGATCTGTGCCCCGCCACCAATGTCAGCGCAGCGCTGTCTCGCTACCTTTCGGCGCTGGGCACCGCGACGACGCGGCGCACCATCCTGCTCGCGCCGAGCGCCTTTCCGACGATCGGCTATGTCGCAAGCGGGCTCGCCGCCGCGGGGTGGACGACGCGCTATCTGCCTGCCGCCGCCGATGTGCGCGATCCGGCGCAGTGGGCGTCGGCGCTGGACGACGATGTCGCGCTAGTCGTTGCCATGCACGTCAGCTCGAACAGCGGCGCGCTGACCGACATCGCCGCCGTCGCCGCGGCCGCGCACGCCGCGGGCGCACGCTGCATCGCCGATTGCGCGCAATCGGTCGGCGTTGTTCCCGTCGCGCCCGCCCTATGGGGCGTCGATGCGGTGATCGGCACGAGCGTCAAATGGCTGTGCGGCGGACCGGGCGCCGCGTGGCTGTGGGTCGCGCCGCACGACCGCACCGCGCTCGATCCGATGGAGCGCGGCTGGTGGAGCCACGACAATCCGTTCGAGATGGATATCGAAAGCTTCCGCTATGCCCCCGACGCGCGCCGCTGGTGGGGGGGCACCCCCGATGTCGCCCCCTTCGTCCTGTCGACCGCGGGCATCGAAGCCATCGCCGCGATCGGCGTCGAGCGGATCCGCGCGCATAATCGCGCGCTCCAGACGATCCTCCGCGCCGCGCTTGAACCCTCGACCCCGCAGTGGTGCTGGCCCAAAGGCGACATCGGCGGGACGCTGTGCATCGACACCGGCACCGACCAGCCGCGCGTCGCCGCTGCGCTCACCGCGAATGCAATCAGCGCCGACTTCCGCGGCACCACCGTCCGGCTGTCGTTTCACGCTTATAATGGTGCCGACGACGCCGAAGCGGCCGTTCGCGCGCTCGTCTGAGGATCGCCCCTAGAGCGCCGGTCGCCGGCCGAACCAGGGCTGTGCTTCTTCGAGCTGCGCCGCGAGCTGGAGCAGCAGCGCCTCTTCGCCGAAACGACCGACGAACTGCGTTCCCATCGGCAGTCCCTCGGGCGTCCACCACAGGGGGACGTTGATCGCGGGCTGCCCCGTCGCATTCTGGATCGCGGTGAAGGGAACATAGTCGGTCATCGCGCCAAAACCGGCGGCTACGTCTTCGCTGTCGAGCGGAAAACTGCCGTTGCGCGGCGGCGGGGCCCCGAGCGTCGGGGTCAGCCAGACGTCATGGTCGGCGTGCCACGCCGCGACCGCGCGCGCCATCTGCTGCAGCTGGAAGATCGCGCCCCACAGCTGCGGCGCGCTGATCGCCTTGCCCATCGCGTAAAGGCCGCGCGTCAGCCCCTCCAGATTGTCGGGACCGGGGGTCTGCCCGGTCATCATCGCGATGCCGTCGATCTGCATCGCCGCGCCGCTCGACCAGATCGCCATGAAGGCCGGGACCATCGCATCATTGTCGACCGGGGGCGATGCTTCCTCGACATGATGACCCAGGCTCTCGCACAATTTTGCCGCATGTTCGGCCGCGGCGACCGCCTGAGGATCGAGCGCCCGACCACCCGGAGCAGCGCGCGCAAACGCAATGCGCAGTTTGGGGCATGGCGCCTCGGCGGCCCGGCGCCAGCTCGGCGGAGCGGGCGGCGCCGCATAGGGATCGCCGGGCTCGGCGCCCGCGGTAACATCGAGCATCGCCGCGGTGTCGCGCACGCTGCGGCTGACGATATGTTCGGCGGCGAGGCCGCCCATGACGTCGCCGAGCAGCGGCCCCAAGGGGTTGCGCCCGCGCGTCGGCTTCAGCCCGACCAGGCCGTTGCAGCTTGCAGGGATGCGGATCGATCCGCCGCCGTCGTTGGCGTGCGCGACGGGCACCATGCCGCTCGCCACCGCCGCGCCCGATCCGCCCGACGAGCCGCCGGTCGAATGCGCCGGGTTCCAGGGGTTGCAGGCGGGCCCGTACAGCTTGCTCTCGGTCGTCGCGACGACGCCGAATTCGGGCACATTGGTCTTGCCGATCGGGATCAGTCCGCCCGCCAGGAAGCGCTGCACCAACGTCGCGGTAAAGGGCATCGGAACGGGCGGCGAGATGCGCGATCCGTTGCGCGTCGGCCACCCGGCGAGATCGCCCAATATGTCCTTGAGCAGGAAGGGAACGCCCCGGAACGGCCCGTCGGGAAGCGGTGCCTTCGCGCGCGCCCGGGCGCCATCATAATCGGTGAAGATCACCGCGTTCAGGCGGGGGTTGAGCGCCTCGATCCGTTCGATCGCGCTATCGACCAGCTCGAGCGGCGATACCGCGCCCTTTGCGACGAGGTCGGCAAGGCCGAGCGCGTCGTAGCTTTCATATTCGGCAAATCCCACAGGCCGGTCCTTTTTCGTATCAGATGTCGACGACGATCTTGCCGAAATGCTTGTTCGCCGCCTGATGGCGGAACGCATCGGCAAGGCCTTCGAGGGGGAAATGATCGCTGATCACCGGCCGGATCGCATTCGCCTCGATCCCGGCGATCATGTCGAGCTGCTGCTGGCGGCTCCCCACGGTCAATCCCTGAACGCGCAGATTTTTCGCCATCAGCAGCGCGGTCTGCACCGGCCCGGCAAAGCCAGCGAGCACGCCGATCAGCGCGACATGGCCGCCGACGCGCGTCGCGATCATCGACTGGTCGAGCGTACCGGCACCCCCGATCTCGACAACGCAATCGACCCCGCGCCCGCCGGTCAGTTCCATCGCTTTCGCGCCCCAGGCGGGAACCGCCTTGTAATTGATCAGCTCGTCGGCACCGAGATCCTTGAGCCTTGCGAGCTTGTCGTCGGACGAGCTGGTCGCGATCACCCGCGCGCCTGCGGCCCTGGCGAACTGCAGCGCAAAGATCGACACCCCGCCCGATCCCTGCACCAGCACGGTCGAACCCGGCCGGATCGCGTCATCAACGAACAGTGCGCGCCAGGCGGTCAGCCCGGCGCAGGTCAGCGTAGCGGCCTCCGCTGCCGAATAGCCCGCCGGGACGCGCGTGAACCAATGATCGGGCGTCACGACGACCTCGCGGGCATAGCCGTCGATGCCGTCGCCCGGCACCCGCGTGAAAGCACTCGTCGGCGGCGCGCCGTCGATCCAGTCGGGAAAGAAGATCGAGACGACCGGATCGCCCACCGCGAACTGCGTCACCCCCTCGCCCACCGCTTCCACCACGCCGGCACCGTCGGACATCGGGATACGCCCGTCGGCAGCGGGGATCATGCCCGCCACCACCGCATAGTCGTGGAAGTTGAGCGACGACGCCGCCAGCCGCACCCGGATCTCCCCCGGCCCCGGTTGCCCGGGATCGGCGAGATCGGCGAGCGTCAGATTGTCGAGCGAAGCGGGAGCGCGAAGCCGGACGGCCCGCATCATTCCGCCGCCATCGCGAGCTCGACGCGCTGCGGACCGCGGATCACGCCGCCCGGATAAACGCCCTGCGCTTCGCCTCCCCTGAAGGTGATGACGCCCGACTTGACCGTCGCGACATAGCCGTCGGCCCTTTGCAGCAGACGCTTGCCGCCCGCGGGCAGATCGAAAGCGAGCCAAGGCTTGCCGAGCTTGATCGCTTCCATATCGATGACATTGAGATCGGCGAGATAGCCCGGTGCCACCAGTCCGCGGTCTTCGAGCCCATAGAGCAGCGCCGTGTCGCGGCACTGGCGCTTGATCGCGCGTTCCAGCGGCACGCGCCCGCCGCGCTTGCGATCGCGCACCCAATGCTGAAGCATGAAGGTGGGCGATGCGGCGTCGCAGATCGTACCGCAATGCGCGCCGCCGTCCGACAGGCTGTTCACCGTATCATCGCTGTCCTGCAGCGCCTCGAGGAAGTCGAGATTGCCGTCGGCATAGTTGAGGATCGGCAGATAGGCGAAACCGGTCGCACCGTCGCGGCACAGCAGATCATAGGCATATTCGGCCGGATCGACACCCGCCGCCGCGGCGCGCGCCGCGATGCTGGCATCGGCGCCGGGTTCATAGTCGAAATCATCGTCCATCTCGAACTGCATCGTCCAGCCGCCGGCAACGACCATCAACAGCCCCATGATGTCCTGCGGCGCTTCGCTGAAGTCATTGTCTTCGGAAAGGAGCTGCGCCTTGAACGCGGGGTCGAGCAGCTTCGCCTTTTGCTCCTCCCACGACAGGCCTTCGATGGCGCGCCATGACGGGCGGAAGCGGAAGGGATGGACGGTGCCGCGCCACGCCATGATGATGCCGTTGCCGCGCAGCGCGATCTGCGCGACGATATTGGCGCCCTTCGCATTTTCGGCGCGCATCGTTTCGATCTGTTCGTCGAGCGGCAATTCCTTGGCGATCGACTGGAGCGCCGCAAAGGTCACGGGCAGGCCGGTTTCGCGGCTCAGCTTGCCCATCCAGTCGAACTCGTTCCATTCGCGGTTGAGGTCGCTCGCCATTTCGAACACGCCGTAACCGACGCGGCCCATCGCACGGCCGATCTCGATCAGTTCCTCGGCGGTCGCGGTCGTGCCGGGGACGACTTCACCGTCGACCGATTTGTGGATGACGGTGCGGCTCGTCGAAAAGCCGAGCGCACCGGCGCGCACCCCCTCTTCGACGATGCGCGACATTTCGGCGATGTCCTCGGCCGTCGGCACCGCGCCCGGCTGTTCGCGGTCGCCCAGCACATAGGCGCGCACCGCGCCGTGCGGGACATGACAGGCGACATCAATGGTGCGCGGCAGCTTTTCGAGCGCATCCATATATTCGGGGAAGGTTTCCCACTCCCAGCTCATCCCTTCTGCAAGCGCGGTACCGGGAATATCCTCGACACCTTCCATCAGGCCGATCAGCCAGTCGTGGCGGTCGGGCCGGGCGGGCGCAAAGCCGACGCCGCAATTGCCCATGACGACGGTGGTGACGCCGTGCCAGCTCGACGGCGCCATTTCCTGGTCCCACGTCGCCTGACCGTCATAATGAGTGTGAACATCGACGAAGCCGGGTGTGACGATCTTGCCGCGCGCGTCAATTTCCTCGCGCCCTGCGCCGAGGTCGGTGCCGACCGCAACGATGCGGTCGCCCTCGACCGCCACATCGGCCACCATCGACGGACCGCCCGTGCCATCGACGACGGTGCCGCCGCGAATCACCAGATCGTACATCTCGCTCTCCCGTTATTTGGTTTCAGTGCGAAACCTATCATCAATTCAGGACAGTGCAAATAAGCGCGCACGGTGTGCGGCGAACGGCTATAGCCGTGCGACAAACCAACGGGAGTCGATGCCATGATCCGTCCCTTTACCCTTGTCGCCGCCGCCGCGGCGCTTGCTCTTGCCGCAGCTGCCGTTCCGGCCATCGCCGCCGACGCGCCCGCCGCCGATTATGCTGCAGCGCTTGCCGATCCGGCACGCCCGGCCGCCGACCGCGACCGCGACGCCGCCCGCAAGCCCGCCGAATTGCTCGCCTTCGCCGGCATCGAACCGGGCCAGAGCGTCGGGGATTATGTGATGGGCGGCGGCTATCTGACGCGCATCCTGTCCGGAGCCGTCGGCGCCGCGGGGCATGTCTATGCTTTTCAGCCCGCCGAGTTCATCGCCTTTCGCAAGCAATATGGCGACGACCAGAGTGCGGTCGCGGCGGCCTATGCCAATGTCGATGCGGTCGGGGGCGCCTTCGCCGCTCCGGCTTTTCCGGTGCCGCTCGACGCGATCGTGACGGTGCAGAATTTTCACGATCTCTATTTGAAGCCCTTCCCCGAAGGGACGGGCGACAAGGCCAGCGCCGCACTCTTCGCCGCGCTCAAGCCCGGCGGCACGCTGGTGGTGGTCGATCACAGCGCGGCGGACGGCAGCGGCACGACGCTGTCGGACAGCCTGCACCGCATCGACAAGGCCGCGGTCGTCGCGGCGCTGACCAAGGCGGGCTTTATGCTTGAGGCCGAGAGCGACCTTTACAAGCGCCCCGAAGACCCGCGCACCGCCAATGTCTTCGACCCTGCCATTCGCGGCAAGACCGATCAGTTCACGCTGCGCTTTCGCAAGCCGGAATAGATGGATAGAGCGCCCCGATGAGTAGCAACGACGACGACTATGTATATGACGAGGCGAGCGGCGAATGGCTGCCCGCCAGCGAAGCGCGCGAGCGGGCGGCGGCGGCCAATGCGCTTCCGCAAGCGAAGGACGCGGTCGGCAATGTGCTGAGCGACGGCGACTCGGTCGTCCTCATCAAGGATCTGCCGGTGAAGGGCGCGGGCCAGACGCTGAAGGTCGGCACCGTCATCAAGTCGATCCGGCTGACCGCCGATCCCGACGAGATCGACTGCCGCTACGAAGGGATCAGGGGCCTGGTGCTGCGAACGGAGTTCGTGCGGAAGCGGTGAAGCCCGCTCAGCCTCCCGATTGGCGACCTCAAATCTTCCCCAGCGTCTCCCTGCGCGGGCCGAGATAGCCAAACAGATAGGCCGCGACCTTGCGCATCTGAATCTCCTCGGCCCCTTCGGTGATCCGGTAGCGGCGGTGGTGGCGATAGATATGCTCGAACGGCTTGTGGCGCGAATAGCCGATGCCGCCATGCACCTGCATCGCGCGATCGGCCGCCTGACAGACGAGGCGGTTCGCCCAGTAATTGCACATGCTCACCTTGTCGGAGAGGCTGCGCTCGACCTCCTTGTGCGGCATATTGTCCATTTCCCATGCCGTCTTGCGGATGAGGAGGCGCAGCATTTCGGCCTGCGTCGCCAGCTCGACGAGCGGAAACTGGATCGCCTGATTCTTCGCCAGCGCCTCGCCAAAAGGCTTGCGCTCGCGCGCATAGCGCACGCTTTCCTCGATGCAGTAAACCGCCGCGCCGAGCGATGAGGCCGCCTGACGGATGCGGTTCTGGTGGACGAAACTCTGCGCGATCGACAGGCCGCCGTCGACCGGGCCGAGCCGCGCGCTGTCCGGCACCCATACGTCGGTAAAGCTGACACGCGGGTGATCGGTGGGCATGTTGAAGGTCCAAAGATATTCCTCGATCACGAGGCCCGGCGACGGGTTGGGGACGAGCAGGCAGGTGATCCCCCTGGCATCGCCGTCATTGCCGCTGGTGCGGCAGAAGGTCGCGCAGTGGGTCGCGACATGCATCCCCGTCGTCCACATCTTCTCGCCGTTGATCAGCCAGCCTTCAACCCCGTCGCGGGTTTCGCGTACCGCGCGCGTTTCCATATGCGTCGCGTCGCTGCCGTGATCGGGTTCGGTGAGGCCAAAGGCGGTGCGCCGCTTGCCTTCGAAGCCGCCGAGGATGAATTCCTGCTTCTGCTCGTCGCTGGTGCCGAATTGTTCGAACATCTCGACGAAGGGGAAATTGCCGACGATGCTGTGTTCGTTCTGCAGATCATTGTGGAGACCGAGACCCTTGGCGGCAAAATGCTCGCGGATCACCGCCATCCACAGGTTCGATCCGTCCTTGCCGCCATATTTCTTCGGCGCCGAAAAGCGCCAGTGGCCCGCGGCATCGGCTTTGCGGGTCGCCTGCTTCAGCAGCTCTTCCCACTCGTGGCGCGGCAATCCCTGATTGTCCCAGTCGGTGCGCGCATGTTCGCGGCGATGGTCGAAGAAGCGGATATTGTCGTCCGCATCCTCAAGCGGCTTGATCTCCGCCGCGATGAAGGCGTCGAGTTCGTCGAGATAGGCCTGCAAATCGGCCGGAACCGCAAAATCCATCGTTTCTCTCCCCTTGTCTCTATCCGTTCCAGGCGGCCCGCGCCGCGGCGAGCGCCGCATATTTGGGACTGTCGACCGCGCATTTGTCGAGCACGGCGCGGCGCAGGCGCGCGAGCAGGCCGGGTTCGGCAAGCGTCACCCGCCCGGCCAGTATGTCCCCGGCCAGCGCCTTGTCCTCGGCACGGATGCCCGCGCCAAGATCGCGCATCACGATGCCAAGCGCGTTCATCGCGACCGCGACCTGAAATTTGCCGTGCCCCTCGGCCTGGGGCTTGATCGCCTCCCCCAGCCAATCGCGCACCGCCTGCACCATTTCCTGCGTCGTCGGTTCGCCGACCGGCGCCGCCGCGGCGGCGGGCGAAGGCGGCAGCGGCGCCCCGCGCTCGGCCGCAGGCGCCCCATCTTCGAGCAGCCGGATGATGTCGAGTTCCTGTTCGGCAGTGCGCCGCCCCACGACCACGCGTTCGACCGTCGTATCGGCGCCGCTCCGCCACGCCTGCCCCATCTGCAAACAGCCGAGCGCCCACCACAGGGTGCGATAGACGAGCCAATATTTGAAGCGGTCGCGGTCGACCGGGCGCCCACCCGCGGCCTCATAGGCGGCAAAATAATCGTCGAGGCTGCCGACCCCGAACGCCGGCTTGTCGAGCATGCCGAAGCGCCACACGGTCATGCAGCCGAAGGCCAGATCCTCATGCGCGTCGCCGAGATGCGCGAGTTCCCAGTCGAGCACAGCGGCAAGACCATCCGCGTCGACCATGACATTGCCCATGCGATAGTCGCCATGGACGAGCACCGGGTCGGCGGGTTCGGGCAGATGATCCTCGCACCATTTGACCGCGAGCGCGATCGCCGGCCGGTCGCCGCCATAGGAAAGGAAGCGCGCCTTGAGCTCCGCGAGCGCTGCGGCGGTATCCATCACCGGAATTTCGGCCGGAATCGCGGCGCGAGGTAGCGCGTGGATCAACGCCAGTTCGCGCCCCAGGTCGGCGACGAGCGACGGCGGCGGCGCGGCCAATATCTTCGCCGGGCTGACTTCGGCGATGACGCGCCGCATGACATAGCCCGTCCCCATGCCGTCGGCATCGGACAGCACCCCGATCACCTCGGGCGCCTTGACCCCGCCAGCGTGCGCCGCGCGGACCAGCGCAGCCTCGACCGGATGGCCATAAGGCCGCCCTTCCATATATTCGGCCGAGGGCGCACGGCGCAGCACATAGGCGCCGCCGCCCCAGTCGAACGCCCAGCTTTCCATATTGGCGCCGCCCGAAAGGCGGGTCAGGTTCGACAGGTCGCCGGCACCGGCAACGCGCATCATGAAGGGTGGCAGCAAGGTCGACAGATCGGACATTACTTCCCCTTGCTAAGTATTTTCGGGCTCCGCAAGCCCGTAATCGTGACAGGTGGGCGCGGCGGCGCGTCAGATGTTCGCGCGCCCCCGCTGGATCACCGCCATCCGCCGCGCCTCGACCTCTTCGGCGCGAACGGCGCGGTTCGCCGCCGACGACCGCGCATGTTCAAGCGCCATCGCATCACCGAAGGGCAGCGCATAGCCATCGTCGATCAGCCGCTTGTAGCTTCGCACCATCGCCGGATCGGCGCTGGCGATATCGCGCGCGAGCGCCTGCGCCGCGGGGACCAGCTCTTCTGGGGTAACGACGCGATTGACGAGGCCCCAGTCGCGCGCCGCCTCGGCGCCCAGGAAATTGCCGGTCAGCGACAATTCCTTGGCGCGGCCGATACCGATCAGCCGCGACAATTTCTGCGACAGGCCCCAGCCGGGCATGACGCCGACGCGCGCATGTGTGTCGGCGAAGCGCGCTGCCGTCGATGCGATCAATATGTCGCAGGCGAGCGCAAGCTCGAACCCGCCGGTGATCGCGACGCCGTTGATCGCGCCGATCACCGGCTGCGGGCAGAGCTCGATCGCCTTGACCGGATTGTCGTCGGCGTCGGTGGCATTGGCCGCGCCCAGATTGCTGGTGTCGGCCCCCAGTTCCTTGAGGTCGAGCCCGGCGGTGAAGGCGCGCTCGCCCGCCCCCGTCAGCACGATCGCGCGCACGCTGTCGTCGGCGGCAAGCTGCCGCATCACCGCCGCAAGCTCGGCGCGCAGCGCCCGCGAGAGCGCATTCATCGCCTCGGGGCGGTTCAGGGTCACCGTGGCGACGGCATCCTGGCATTCGAGGCGGATCAGCGACATGAGGAAGCCCCTTTACAATCCCACATGGAAATTGACGCTGTTGAGCCAATAGGATGCCATCGGCTTGCCTTCGGCGTCGAGCGCGGGAAGGAATTCGGCACGGCGCATGATCGATTTGCAAACCGCGTCGTCGAATTCTTTGGCGCGCGTCGTTTGCTGGATGTGACATGCGGTGGGGTTTCCGGACGCATCGACATCGAGCCGGAACTGCACCAGCGCGCGCTGCCCCTGCCAAAGCATCTCCTTGGGATATTCATCCGACCGGATCCATTGGCGAGGATCGCTCTTCGGGGTGACCGGACGCGTCATCGTTGCATGCCGCGCGACGTCAACGCCCCAATGGTCGAGCAGTTCGTCGGTGCATTTGCTCAGCGCCGCAAAGGCGTTGCCCATCGAACCCGTCTCCAGGACGAAGTTCCGACCGGCTGGGACGCCCACTTCAATCCATGTGACCGCGGCTTCTTCGGCAGGCGTAACCGTCGACCAGCGGAAGCTGAAATCGCCCGCGTCGTGCGCGGCGTCATGAGCTGCGCTTTCGGCTTCGCTGCGCGGTGCAATTCTCACTTCGCTGCGCAGCACGAGGGCCAGGGTCTTGCCATCGCCCTTGCCCGGGTAGAATCCGATCGCCTGCTCCGCCTGGTTCGGGCCGAAGCGAATTTTCGCATCGCCGTCCATCCGGCTCGTACGCGCCGGTTTGCCGAAAAAGCTCATCCGCATCCCGTCGCCGGGTTCGAAGCGGTCCATGACCAGCATCACCTTGTCGTCGCCCTCGCCGAACTGGCGCGCCAGGCGGCAACTGTCGTCCGCATAATTCAGAAGCCACTTCGAACTGGGCTGAAGATGCATCGGCTCTTTCGGCTTGGCGCCTGCGTTTGGAGCCGTCAGCAGCGAAAGCATCGCGACGGCGACGACGGACGAACTGCGGTAAGTCACTCTCTCCATGGCCGGAATGTCGGCGAAGAAGCTGGCCAAGGCAAGTCTTTCAGAGCGCACCCCACGACTGATAATCGTCGACATGCGCGTTGGCACGGCGGAAGCTGGTAAAGCTCATGCTCGCCGACAGGTCGAGCGCCTCGACCTGATGCCACCAACCGACGGGCAGGAAGATCGCCTCGCCCGGCCCGATCACGCATTCGAGAACCGGCGGCGTTTCGGCGGTGCCATCGCCCGCCGGCAGCGCTTCGTTGCCCCGGTCGGAAAAGCAATGGCGGCTGTTGCGCATCCGCGCAAAGGCCCAGGGCGGCGCCATGCGGACTCGCTTGCGGCCCATGACCTGTACGAGCAGATTGTTCGTCAGATCATGGTGCCAGGGCGTCAGCGTCCCTTTGGGACCGAGCCAGAAAAAGCCGTCGCGGACCTCGCGCGGCTCCAGGAGGTCGATCGGCGCCAGATCGTCCCACAGCGCCGCGAGCGCCGCCGCGTTGGTGCCGCTGTTATAGGCGGTGAGATAAATATCGTTGCTTGCCTCGTGCCCCCCGCAGCCAGTCGATCAGCTCGCCGAACCGCAGCATCCGCCGATGGGCGTCCTTGGCGAGTTCATAATCGGGGTCGCCGTCGCGCCCCACCTGCGCCTCGACCGCCGCTCCGCCTGCGACCGCCGCAAAATGATCGAGCGACCAGCGCGACAGGGCGGGCCAATGATCGACGAGGCCGGTCAGTTTCACCGGACGGTTCGCATCATAATAGCCGCGATAGAAGTCTCGAGTGGCGATGCGGTCGGCGGTATCGAGCACGAAGCCGCCTTCGCTCTCGCGCGCAAGCCGCGCCTGATTGGCGAACAGCCATTGCTGCTTGGCGCTGCGCGACGCCTGCCGCCGCAACGCAAGCGCCATCGGGTCTTTGGCCAGCCGCTCGACCTCATATTTCGCCGAAGCCGCCGACACGCCCGCGGCGATCAGCCGCGCATGCAGCGCCGCATCATCGTCGCCCGCGGCCAGCCCGTCGGCGAGGATAAGGCGCTTGTCGGGATGGGGCATCGAACGACTCCAAAGGGGGCAGCGCCCACCCTATGATCGCGAATGCGTCGGTATCAAGACGCCGGGTTTACCGGCGCGCCGCCGCAGGCTCTTCCCCGGTCGCGCCGTCCGCCGGCTCCTTCGGCGGTTCGGCGGGGGTGAAGCTGCCGTTTTCGATCAGCCATTGCGGGTAGCGGCCCTGGATGTCGGCCATGATGCGGTCGATCGCCGCGGCGACCTGTTCGCCTTCGCCCTCGCGGTCGCGCTGGACGACGACGCGGCGCGCCTGCGCATCGACCAGCACCCGCGCGCGCGGGATGAGTTCGCCAATGGTCAGCCCGGCGATGATCCCCATGCTGTCGGCGTCACGCTGTTCGAGCGTGGCGAGCCGCTGGTTCAGCCGCTCCTCGAACTGCACCGCGGCGTTGGTCTGCTGCTTGAGCTGGACGAGGTTGACGCTGACATCGCGGTCGAGATCGCCGCGCACCTTGGTGGCGAGTTGATCGTTGAGCTGCGCCGAATATTGATCGACGAGGACGACGCCGTCGACCGCCACCTCCTCGCCCTCGGTGCGCACATTCAGGCTGTCGATGCGATCGCCGTCACCGAGGAGGCGATTGAGTTCGGACTGGACCGCCGAGCGTGCGCGGATCTCGCGCGCGATATTGTTGAGCGACAGCGCCAGCGGGATCGACAGCACGCCCAGCGTGACGATGATTCCGGTTATCTGCATCGCTGTATGCTGCGGGGTCAGCGAGGGGCCGAATTTGTTGACCCGTGCGACGATCGTCGCAGCAAAGGCGATGGCAAGCGTGTTGGTCAGGAAGAGCAGCGCCGAACCGAGCGCGAAGTCGGGGCGGCCGGTGGCCAGGCCAAAACCGATCGTCGACAGCGGCGGAACCAGCGCCGTCGCGATCGCGACGCCGACCATGACGCCCGACAGCTTGCGCAGGATCGCATAGACGCCGGCAATGCCGCCCACGACCGCTACACCGAGGTCGAGCAGCGTCGGCTGCGTCCGCGCGCGCAGCTCGGGGGTAACGTCCTTGATCGGCGACAGCCAGATGATCAGCATCGCGACGAGCACCGCGACCGCCATCCCCGCCGCCATGGTGACGAGCGAACGCTTGATGAGATTGGATTCGAGCGTCGCGAGGCCAAAGCCGACGCCCATGATCGGGCCGAGCAGCGGCGATACCAGCATCGCGCCGATCACCACCGCCGCAGATCCTTGAAGCAGGCCGAGCGTGGCGATCGCCGCCGACAGCGTGATCAGCAACAGGAATTTCTGGTTGAGCCGCGCGTCGCGCGCGACACTGGCCAAAATCAGCGCGCGGCCGTGAACGGCTTCCTCGTCGTCGCCCGCGCGGTCATCATCGTCGATTTCGCGTCCCGGCCCCGGCCGCGCGGACCGGCGACCGCCGGCGTTGAACGGCGCGTCGCCCAGTCCGGGCACTCCGGGATGATTGCCGGCCATATGGTCGGGCGGGTTAGATCTTGCCGGTCAGTTCGGGCACCGCGCTGAACAGATCAGCGACGAGGCCGAGATCGGCGACCTGGAAGATCGGAGCGTCTTCGTCCTTGTTGATCGCGACGATCGTCTTCGAATCCTTCATCCCCGCAAGGTGTTGGATCGCGCCCGAGATGCCGATCGCGAAATAGACTTCCGGCGCGACGATCTTGCCGGTCTGGCCCACCTGATAGTCGTTGGGGACATAGCCTGCGTCGACCGCAGCACGCGAAGCGCCGAGCGCGGCGCCGAGCTTGTCGGCTAGCGGCACGATGACTTCCTGATATTTCTCGCTCGAACCCAGTGCACGGCCGCCCGACACGATGATCTTCGCCGAGGTGAGTTCGGGACGATCCTGCTTGGCGATTTCGGCGCCGACGAAGCTCGAAATGCCGGCGTCGCCGCCAGCCGAGACGGCTTCGATCGCGCCCGAACCGCCGGTCGCCGCTGCCTTCTCGAACGCAGTGCCGCGCACGGTGATGACGAGCTTCGCGTCCGAGCTTTCGACGGTCGCGATCGCGTTGCCGGCGTAGATCGGACGTGTGAAGGTCTTGGGACCTTCGACCGACAGGATTTCCGAAATCTGCATCACGTCGAGCAGCGCGGCAACGCGCGGCGCGATATTCTTGCCGGTCGTCGTCGCAGGCGCGACGAACGCGTCGTGCGACCCCATGAGGTCGGCGACGAGCGGCGCGATATTTTCGGGCAGATTGTGACCGAAGGCTGCGTTGTCGGCGACATGCACCTTGCCGACGCCCGCGATTTCCGACGCCGCCTTGGCAACGCCATCAACACCTTCGCCGGCGACGAGAAGATGGACTTCGCCAAGCTTCGAAGCCGCGGTTACTGCGGCGAGCGTGGCATCCTTGACGGCGCTACCGTCATGTTCGACCCAAACGAGCGTTTTCATGAGTGCACTCCCATCGCCTTGAGCTTGGCAACCAGTTCATCGACATCGGCGACCTTGATCCCGGCCTGGCGGACGGGCGGCTCCGACACCTTGACCGTCTTGACGCGCGGCGTCGTGTCGACGCCGTAATCGGCGGGCGCCTTGGTATCGAGCGGCTTCGACTTCGCCTTCATGATGTTCGGCAGCGACGCATAGCGCGGCTCATTCAGACGCAGGTCGGTGGTGACGATCGCGGGAAGCTTCAGCTTCACCGTTTCGAGACCGCCGTCGACTTCGCGCGTCACGCTGACATGATCGCCCTCGACATTGACCGCGCTGGCGAAAGTGCCCTGCGCCCAGCCGGTGAGCGCGGCGAGCATCTGGCCGGTCTGGTTGTTGTCGCCGTCGATCGCCTGCTTGCCGAGGATCACGAGACCCGGCGTTTCGGCATCGGCAATCGCCTTCAATATCTTCGCGATCGCGAGCGGTTCGGCTTCATCGTCGGTCTGGACGAGGATCGCGCGGTCGGCACCCATCGCGAGCGCGGTGCGCAGCGTTTCCTGCGCCTTCGCCGGGCCGACGCTGACGGCGACGATCTCGGTCGCGACGCCCTTTTCCTTGAGGCGGATCGCCTCTTCGACCGCGATTTCGTCGAACGGGTTCATCGACATCTTGACGTTGGCAAGGTCAACGCCCGTGCCGTCCGCCTTGACCCGCGGCTTCACGTTGTAATCGAGCACCCGCTTCACGGGGACGAGGATTTTCATGGCTTTTCAGCTCCTCTCGAAAAATTGTGCAGTGCGCCATAATTGGCGTTTACGTAAACGTCAACCTGTTGGCGCCCCCTTCCGCCCCAAGAGCGGAAGGGGAAAACCGGTCAGGCCGCCTTGGCAACCTCGGCGACGATCTTCTTCGCCGCGTCGCCCAGATCGTTCGCGGGAACGATTGCGAGACCCGAGTTTGCCAGGATTTCCTTGCCCTTTTCGACGTTGGTGCCTTCCAGGCGGACGACGAGCGGCACCGACAGATTCACTTCCTTCGCCGCGGCAACGATGCCTTCGGCGATGATGTCGCATTTCATGATGCCGCCGAAGATGTTGACGAGGATGCCCTGAACGGCGGGATCCTTGAGGATGATCTTGAACGCCGCGGTGACCTTTTCCTTGTTCGCGCCGCCGCCGACGTCGAGGAAGTTGGCCGGGAAAGCGCCGTTGAGCTTGATGATGTCCATCGTCGCCATCGCAAGGCCGGCGCCATTGACCATGCAGCCGATATTGCCGTCGAGCTTGATGTAGGCGAGGTCATATTCGCTCGCCTCGACTTCGGCCGGATCTTCTTCGGTCAGATCGCGCAGCTCGGCGAGATCCTTGTGACGGAACATCGCGTTCGAATCGAAGCCGACCTTCGCGTCGAGGACATAGAGCTTGTCGCCCTCGTCGGTCGGACAGATGGCGAGCGGGTTGATTTCGATCTGCGAAGCATCGGTGCCGAGGAACGCGGCATAGAGGCCCTCGAGGATCTTTGCCGCCTGCTTGGCAAGATCGCCCGACAGGTCGAGCGCCTTGGCCACCGCACGGCCGTGGTGCGGCATCAGGCCGGTGGCGGGATCGATGGTGATGGTGTGGATCTTTTCAGGCGCCGAGTGCGCGACTTCCTCGATGTCCATCCCGCCTTCGGTCGACGCAACGACCGCGATGCGGCTGGTGGCGCGATCGACGAGCAGCGCGAGGTAGAATTCCTTGCCGATGTCGACGCCGTCGGTGATGTACAGGCGGTTGACCTGCTTGCCGGCCTCGCCGGTCTGGATCGTCACCAGCGTGTTGCCCAGCATGTCCTTGGCGTGCGCTTCGACTTCCTCGATGCTCTTGGCGAGGCGAACGCCGCCCTTGGCATCGGGGCCGAGTTCCTTGAACTTGCCCTTGCCGCGGCCGCCCGCGTGGATCTGTGTCTTG
Organism: Sphingopyxis sp. NFH-91; assembly: GCF_021401285.1. Taxonomy (NCBI): domain Bacteria; kingdom Pseudomonadati; phylum Pseudomonadota; class Alphaproteobacteria; order Sphingomonadales; family Sphingopyxidaceae; genus Sphingopyxis; species Sphingopyxis sp. NFH-91. Next base: position 27,448 of record NZ_JACBGA010000013.1, read on the forward strand.
ACGACGTAAAGCGGTCCGGGGAGCTGCTTTGCCGCCGCGACGGCTTCCTCGACACTCATCGCGGGAATGCCCTTGGGCACCGCGACGCCAAATTTCGCGAGCAGTTCCTTGGCCTGATATTCGTGGATGTTCATGAGCTCTGCCGGGCCTTTCGACTCTGTAAGCGGGGAGATATGCGGCGCCGCATAAGCACAAGTTGCGCGGCAAGGCTACCCCTGCCGCGCCCAGAAATTCTTGACACGGACCAAAGCGGCGGCCTGATCAGCGCAGCGCACACACCGCGGCGGAGCTGGTCGTCACCGCCAATATCTCCGGATCCTTGAGCGCGCGGACCTTGCGGAAGAACTGGTCGAGCGTCAGGTCGGTGATTTCACGGTCCTTCAGGCTGCCCAGCGCCGACAGGCGGCGAAGCTGGACGAGCGACAGCCGGTCGACCATGCGCCCCGCCATGCACGTCGCCATCGTCTTCGACAGACCCGCATTCTGGAGTCCGCTGCGCAGCCGCGTCTCGGGCGTCGCGCAGGCGGACAGGACCAGCGGCAGCGCCAGCAGCGGAACCATCACCCGTTTCATCGAAGCCTACTTTCCGTGAAATTCGGCCACCGCGCCGGAGACCGCCTGCATCAGCGCCATGCGCGCGGGTATCGACGCCGATGTGTCGCCCAGCATCACGACGATGGCATAGCGCGTGCCGTCAGGCGCGGTGGCGATGCCGATATCGTTATAGCCTGCCGTCTCGCCTTTGTAATCCTGGCCGGTGCCGGTCTTGTGCATGAAGTCCCAGCCCGAGGGGAGCCCGGCCTTCAGCCGCTTCGGCCCGCTGCGCGTCCGGCTCATCACGCTCATCAGATACTGCGTCGATTCGGGCGACAGCAGCGCCCCGCGCGCCAGCCGGGTCAAGGCGCTCGCGATCGCCGCCGGCGCGGCGCCGTCCATCGGATTGGCAAGATAGGCCTCGCGTGCCGACTTGCGCGTCGAATCGGGAAGCGCGGCGCGCGCCTGCTGAAAGGCGTTGCCACGCGAATAGCTCTGCTGCCACGCAAGGCCGGCGGTCGCGCTCTGCAACAGGCGCTCGCCGGGACCGAAACGGATCGATCCCAGATCCTTCTTCGCGATGAAGCGCCGGACCGCCTCGGGACCACCCACGGTGCGCAGCAGGCTGTCGTTGGCGGTGTTGTCGCTGTGCGTGATCGCGGTTTCGATAAGCTCGCGCACGCTCATCGTCACCTTGCCTTCCGACCGCACGCGCGCCGCGAGCGGCTGATGGAACAGGGTGAGGTCGTTGGGGCCAATGTCCACCCGGCGGTCGAGGCTGAGCTTGCCCTGGTCGACCGCATCGAGCACGGTCATCGCCACCCACAGTTTCGACACGCTCTGCTGCGGGAATAATTCCCCGCCGCGTTCCGAAAAGGACCATTCGCCGTCGATGCGCTGGACGGCGATGCCGGTCTTGCCGGGGAAAGTCCGCCAAAGCTGCGAAATCCGGTCGCTCAGGCCACTCGGCGGGCGCCGGAAGCCCGGATCGACGACGTCCTTGGGGGGCGCATTCACGGCGCGCGCCGGCGTTGCGGTGCTGACCGGCGGCCCGATGGGCACGCTGACCGCTCCGCGCGGCGCCGTTTGCGCCTGCCGCGGCGTCGGCACCAGTGCCGCACCGCTGACACAGCCCGCCAGCGCCATTCCGCCGATCGCCATACCGAGCAGCCGCCTGCTCGAAAATCCCAACGCCATCATAACCCCGCAACCCGCGACCAGTTTATCGCCCGACCTTTTGGCCGGCACCATGCGTCCCGCACTCCGCCTGCGCGGACCAGCGATTTGCGGTGAATGATTCCTATCGCGCGATAAATGGCGGAACGCTGAACGGCTTGCCGCGTGCGGCGCCGTTCAGGGCGCCGGGGTTGCCCGCACCCATTCGGGATAGAGGCGTTTCAGCGCCGCCAGCTTGGGCGCATCCCAGCGGCGGATATAGCCATTGTCGGGATGCAGGCGCATGAAATCCTGATGATAGGCTTCGGCGCGGTAAAAGCCTTTGTAGCTTTCGACCGGGACCACGATCGGCGCCTTGAAATAATGGCCCTTGCCGATCTGCGCGAGATACGCTGTCGCAACCTGCCGCTGCGCGGCATCCATCGGCACGATCGCGGCACGATATTGGGTGCCGCTGTCGGGCCCCTGGCGGTTTTTCAGCGTCGGATCGGCGACCACGGAAAACAGGATGCGCAGCAAGGTGCCATAGCTGACCACCGACGGGTCATAGACGATGCGAACCGACTCGGCGTGTCCGGTCGTGCCGGACGAGGTCTGGTCATATTCGGCGGTGGCCTTGCTACCGCCATGATAGCCCGATTCGACCGACACGACGCCCTTCACATTGGAAAAGACACCTTCGACGCCCCAGAAGCATCCGCCCGCGAGCACCGCAACGGCGCGCTTCGCCTTCACTGCGGGATCGACGGCCGCCGCGGGGAGCTTGACGACGCCTTCCGCCTGCGCGGGCGCGCACTGCGCCAGCACCGCGGCAGCGATCAGCGCGGCGAAGGGGCGCCGCATCGCGGTCAGATCGGCATGGCGACCGCCGGCTGATTCAGCACGACGATCAAGGCGCCAATGGCGAAGCCGGCGAGCATGGTCGGAAACCAGTCGGAGCGGAACATCGAAAACATAAAAGCCTCTTTTTGTCATATTGTCGTTTTCGCGGGGGAGGCCCCCTCGGTTACAGCGACGATATGGCGCGCCCCGTGCCGCCGTGCAGTGACCGCCATCACCCATAAAGATGATGGCTTACTATCCGGTGAACCGGATGGCGGGGCAGCGTTCAGGCAGCGCCCGTCCGGCGCCGCGGTCAGCGCAGCGCGGCGCAGGCCTGCTGGATGCGGATGCACGCTTCCTTGAGCACCGCCTCCGACGTCGCATAGGAAACGCGGAAGGCTGGCGACAGACCGAAGGCCGCGCCATGCACCGCCGCGACGCGCGCGGTGTCGAGGAAATAGTCGATCAGCGCTTCGTCGCTGTCGATCGGCTTGCCGTCGGGGGTCGTCTTGCCCATGCAGCCGCTCGCGTCGGGATAGACATAGAAGGCCCCGTCGGGAACCGGGCAGTTCAGCCCTGGCGCGTCATTGAGCATCGCGACCACCATGTCGCGGCGCTTGCGGAACGCGGCGTTGCGCTCCTCGAGAAACTGCTGCGGCCCGCCGAGCGCGGCCACCGCGGCGGCCTGCGCCACCGAACAGGGGTTCGACGTCGACTGCGACTGCAGCTTGCCCATCGCCTTGATCAGCCATGCGGGACCGCCGGCATAGCCGATGCGCCAGCCGGTCATCGCATAGGCCTTGGAACAGCCGTTGACGGTCAGGATACGGTCGATCAGGTCGGGGCAGCGCTGCGCCAGCGTCGAGAAGGCGAAATCGGCGTACCAGACATGTTCGTACATGTCGTCGGTCATCACCATCACATGCGGATGGCGGCGGATGACCTCGCCCAGCGCGTCGAGCTCTCCGGGCGAATAGGCGGCGCCCGACGGGTTCGACGGCGAATTGAAGATGATCCAGCGCGTCTTCGCGGTGATCGCGGCGTCGAGCTGTTCGGGCGTGATCTTGTAATGCTGCGCCGCCGACGCCTCGATCGTCACCGGCGTGCCGCCGGCAAAGGCGACGATGTCGGGATAGCTGACCCAATAGGGCGCCGGGATGATCACCTCATCACCAGGATCGACCGTCGCGACGAGCGCGTTGAAGAGCGTATGCTTGCCGCCGACATTGACCGTGATCTGGTCGAGCCCGAACTCGAGCCCATTGTCGCGGCGGAACTTGCCACGGATCGCTTCCTTGAGCGCGACCGTGCCGTCGACGAGCGTATATTTGGTCTGGCCGCCGCGGATCGCCTCGATCGCCGCTTCCTTGACGAAATCGGGCGTGTCGAAATCGGGCTCGCCCGCCGACAGGCCGATCACGTCGACGCCGTCCGCTTTCAGCTTGGTGACGCGCGCGGTCATTGCGAGCGTGGCCGAGGGCTGGATGCGATTGAGGGCGGCGGAGGTGTGCGGCTTCAGCGACATGACGATACTTTCCGTGGCTTGCGCGGACAGGCTGCAAAATGACAGGAAATTGCGCGGGGCCGCGCCTAAAGCCTCCGCCCGCAATAGGCAAGCCGGCGGCGCCATAAATTAGCTATGCAAGCCGAAAGTCAGCCTGCGGGCTGCGCCAGCCGTGCCGGAATCAGCCCGCGCAGCGAATTGCCGATGAAAAAGCCTTCCGCCAGATCGGCGACGCGCAGATGCGACTCGACCGCCCGTCCCTTTTCGACGAGTTCGGCGCGCAGCACGCCGGGCAAGAGGCCGAGCGACAGCGGCGGTGTGAGCAACAGGCCGTCGCGCTCGACGAAGATGTTGCTCCAGCTTCCTTCGGTCACGAATCCCGGTTCGTCGACGAACACGACTTCGGCGGTGCCGTGCGCCGCGCGCACCGCATCATAGGCGCCGCGCAGGCTGGTCTTGTGGGTCAGACGGAAATCGCCCGGAGCGAGCGGCGCCGGCGCGACGGCGACCGGTACCGGCAGCTCGGCAAGCCGCGGCAGCGGCGACACCTCGACCGCGAGCGCGCCCGAGGGCGCCAGCCGCATCCGCACGCGCGCGGCGCTGCGCAGGCGAAAAGTCGCCGACTGCAGATTGTTGCGCGCGCCGTGGCGATCGAAATGAAAACCCAGTGCCTCGGCGCTCGCCTTCATGCGCGCCAGATGCCCCTCGAGCCGCTGGACGCCGTCCACGGGATCGAAGTGCATCGTCTCGATCAGATCGAAGCTTTGCCCGGCAGCGACCACAAATTCCCCCTTGGCCAGACATTCGCGCCATTCTTCAGCCGGTTCGCTGTCGGCGACGATTCCGGAACCCAGCCCCAGCGTGGCGCAATGCGCTCCGTCGCGCAAGTCGCGCTGCGACGGAAAGACGAGCGTGCGGATCGCGACATTGAACGCCGCCTCGCCATCGGGCGCGATGAAGCCGATCGAACCAGTGTAAATCCCGCGCGGCTCGGCCTCCAGTTCGTCGATGATCTCCATCGCCCGCACCTTGGGTGCGCCGGTGATCGACCCGCATGGAAAGGCGGCGCGCAGCACGTCAGCGCCGCCCTTGTCCGCAGGGAGCGCTGCGGTGACGTCGGAGACAAGCTGATGAATCGTGGGATAGGTCTCGACGCGAAACAGTTCGGGCACCGCGACCGATCCGGCCTCGGCAACGCGCGACAGATCGTTGCGGAGCAGATCGACGATCATCAGATTTTCAGCACGCTGCTTGGGATCCAGCGCGAGCGCCCGCGCCGCGCGCGCGTCGCTTTCGGGATGGGCGCGGCGCGCGGCCGTGCCCTTCATCGGCCGCGCCATCACCGCGCCGCCGCGCAGCGTAAAGAAAAGCTCGGGCGACAGCGACGCGATCGCCTGCTCGCCGGTCCAGATGAAACCGCCATATCCCGCGCGCGCCGTCTGCCGCAGCCGCGCATAGACGGCGAGAGGATCGCCCGCGAAGGGCACGTCGGCGCGAAAGGTCAGATTGGCCTGATAAATGTCGCCGGCGCGAATATAATCGAGAACCCGCGCGACAGCGGCTTCGTAATCCGCACGCGCCACGCGCGGACGTGGTGCGCCGATCCAGGCGGCACCGGGGTCGGGTAGAAGCGACGCAACTGCGTCGGCATCGATCCGCTCAACACGCTCGAACAGGCCAAACCAGCCGAGCGGCGCATCGAAGTTCGTCGGCGCGGCAGAGCGGTGCCGCGAGGCGGGCGCCAGCGCCTTGCCTCCATCATAAGCGAGGTAGCCAGCGGCGTGCAGCCCGCGCGCGCGCGCGGCCGCCAGCCCATCGAGCAGAGCCGCCACGTCCCGCACCGCGCGGGCGCAGAGGATTTCTATCGGATCGCGGAACAGCCGCGCGCACGCTGCATTCTCTGCCCGCGCGTCGTCGAGCAGTACAAAGGGCGAAGCGCCAGCCGTCGGCCGGCTCAATCGCGCGGTCGTGGTCATGGCACGGCAGTCAAAGGCGCCAGGTGGTCAGCGGTCGCGCTTCATGCGGATCGACCGCCCACCCTCTACGCTGGCAAAATAGCTGCCCATCGTCGCGGTCTTGATATGGATCTTCTGGCCGGGCTTAGGTTGCCGCGGCAATACCGTCGTATCGATCTGCGACCAGACGGCACCGTCTTCCATCGTCATCGTATATTTCCCCGACCGGTCCATGCTCACCGATTTGATGACCGTATCGATCTCGCGCACCTCATCCTCGTCGCCGCCGAAAATGCCGCCGAGCTTGGGAAAGCTGAACCCGAACAGGCCACGGCGCGTCTTCTTGGCCGTTTCGCGGTCGGTAAAGACAATTTCGCGGGCCTCGTCCGCACTGGCAAGCGACCCAACCTCGCGGTCGAAACAGGCAAGACGCTGCGTCGGATCGGCGATGTCGCGGCAAGCATAGAGCTGTTCGATCTGCGCCGGGCGGGGCGCCGCCTTGTCTTTGTCCTTTGCAGACGCCGGGGTCACGACCAGACAGCCCATGACGGCAACGGCCGCGACGATCCGAGATGAAAGCTGCGACATGACAATCCCCCTGCAAAGACGATGGCCCTGCCTAGCCGCCGCGGCGTCGGCCCGCAAGCGCGCTGCCGATTGCGATATCGGCTTACTGACCCTAGTGTAAGGAAATCCCGCCTCATTTTGCGAAAGGACGCCATCCCCCGATGGGCACGCTCTACGACTGGTCGACCGATTATCGCCATCCCGCCCCATGGAACCAGTCGTTCGCGCCCCTCTCGCTGCCTGCCATGCTCGCCGACAGCGTCGCGCGGCGCGGCGAAGCGCCGATGCTCGACTTCATGGGGCGCCGTTTCAGCTATGCCGAAGTCGCGGACGGGGTCGCCCGCGTCGCGCGCGGCCTGCAGAAGCGCGGTATCGGCAAGGGCAGCCGGGTCGGCCTGTTCCTGCCCAACGTCCCGCATTATGTCGCCGCCTATTATGGCGCGCTTGCCGCCGGTGCGACCGTGGTCAATTTCTCGCCGCTCTACACGGTCGCCGAACTCGAGGCGCAGGTGGAGGATTCGGGAACCGACACGCTGTTCACGATCAGCGCCTCGGCGCTGTTGCCGACCGCGCTCGCGGTGCTCGAGGGGTCGAGCCTGAAGCGGCTGGTCGTCGGCTCGATCGCCGGCGGGCTGCCCGCGGCCAAGTCGATCCTCTACCGCCTGTTCCGGCGCAAGGAGACGGCGGCGGTGCCCGACGATCCGCGCATCATCCGTTTTTCGGCGCTGACCGACAATGATGCTCGCCCCGATCCGGTCGCCATCGACCCGGAAGGCGATGTCGCGCTGATCCAGTATACCGGTGGCACCACGGGCACGCCGAAGGGCGCGATGCTGACGCACCAGAATCTGACCGCCAACGCGCGGCAGGTCAATGCGATCGACCCCGACCGCGACGCCGACGACCGCATCCTCGGCGTGCTGCCTTTCTTCCACGTCTTCGCCAATACCTGCGTCCTCAACCGGACGGTGCTGAACGGCGGCATGATCGCGATGCTCCCCCGCTTCGACGCGAAACAGGCGCTGCAGACGATCACCCGGACGAAGGCGACGGCGCTGCCCGGCGTACCGACCATGTATCAGGCACTGCTCGACCATCCCGACCTTGCCAAGACCGATTTCTCCAGCTTGCGGGTCTGCATTTCGGGGGGCGCGCCGATGCCCGCCGAGCTGCGTGAGAAATTCGTTGCAGCAACCGGCGCGTCGCTCGTCGAAGGCTATGGCCTCACCGAAAGCGCCGGGGTCGTCGCGACCAACCCCTATGAGGGACCGGTCAAGGCCGGGACGATCGGCCAGCCGATCCCCGCGACCCATATCCGCCTGCTCGACAAGGAAGATCCGGTCAAGGACGCGCCGATGGGCGAGCCCGGCGAGCTCGCGGTCAAAGGGCCGCAGATCATGCGCGGCTACTGGAACCGCCCCGATGCCGACCAGGACAGCTTCACCGCCGACGGCTGGCTGCGCACCGGCGACGTAGCAACGATCGACGCCGACGGCTATATCCGCATTGTCGACCGGCTGAAGGACATGATCGCGGTCGGCGGCTTCAAGGTCTATCCGAGCGAGATCGAGCACAAACTCTACCAGCATCCGGCGGTGAAGGAGGCGATCGTCCTCGGCGTCCCCGATCCCTATCGCGGCGAACACCCCAAGGCCTTCGTCACGCTGGAAGAGGGCTATGACGTCTCGGGCGACGCGCTCGCCGCCTGGCTCAACCCGCAACTCGGCAAGCATGAACGCGTGAGCGCCGTCGAGGTGCGCGATCATCTGCCCAAGACGATGATTGGCAAACTGGACCGCAAGGCCTTGCGGGCCGAAACGGGGGGATGACAACCGCCCCTCCTCGCCCCTGCCTTCGCGGGGGTGACCGGAAGCGGCAGGATAGAAATGTCATAATGTGATATTGTAACCTTTGTCATGTTATGCCATATCAAGGCCCGCAATTGCTTTCCTTGGAGAATCGGGTGACGCACGTCGCCAGCCATGCCCCTGTTCTGACGCGCCTTGGCGCGCTGGTTCGGGCTGCGCGCGATTCGCGGCCGCTGACCGCTTTGACGGGCGATCAGCTCGCCATCGGCCTGTCGGGCCTGTGCCTCGTCCACTGCCTTGCCAGCACGATCTTCTTTGCCTCGATCGCCTCGGTCGGCGGCGCTTTGCTGCATCCCGCTTTTCACGAGATCGGGCTGGTCGTCGCGATCGGTTTTGCGCTGGTGACGCTCGTCGCAGGGGTGCTCAGCCACGGCTATATGATGCCTTTCGCGGTCGGCAGCTTCGGGCTGGGCATGATGGCGGGCGCTCTGTCGAGGCCGCATGACGGCAGCGAAGTGCTCGCGACGATGATCGGGGTCGCGGTCGTCGCGCTCGGGCACGATCTCAATCGCCGCGCGGCGCACTGATACGCATTGCCCGCAGCTTGCGGGCGCCCCCCAAAGCGCCTACATTATCCCCATGGGCAAGCACGAACATGCGCATATCGAGGCCAGCGGCGCCTCGCTCGCCAATGCGGCGCAGGACGCGCTCGAAAAGGCCGGCGAAGCGTGGACCGACATGCGCGCGCAGATTTTCGATGCGGTCGCCGAAATTGGCAAGCCAGCGAGCGCCTATGAAATCGCCGACATCGTCTCGCAAAAACGCGGCAAGCGGGTCGCGCCCAACAGCGTCTATCGTATCCTCGACCTGTTCGTTGCCAACAATCTCGTCCGCCGGGTCGAAAGCGCCAATGCCTTTGTAGCCAACAGCCATCCCGGCTGCCTGCACGACTGCATCTTCCTGATCTGCGACAGCTGCGGCAATGCCGTCCATGTCGATAATGACAAGCTGTCCGACGGCGTGCGCGCTGCCGCCGCCGCGACCGGATTTGCCGCCGAGCGCCCGGTGATCGAGGTGCGCGGCAAATGCGCCGAGTGCCAATAGATTGAATGCGGGCGCGCCGCCAGCGGTACGCTGGTGGCTCGCGGCGCTTTTCCTCGGTTCGGCACCATAACGGTCGGCCTTTGGCTGAGCCAAAGCTTCCCGCAAGACAGCTTCGCCGCCGAGCCGGGCTACGGTGCACCGGTGCTTGCCTTCGAGTTCGCGGGTGGGCAGGACGATCTTCTCGCGATCTTCGGACCCGATAGCGACGCGCGGCAGGCCGGGCGCGTCGCCGCAATGCGGGGCCGTCCACTCCTCGTCGCACCCACCGAGCTACCCCTTCGCCCTGTCGTCCGCCCGTCCGCGCGCCGCCCGGCGAGCCCGCCCGCGACCGGTTTCGGGCGCCGCAGGCGCTGACCCCTTTCCGTTGCCGCGATGCGGGTCTAGGGAAACCGCGACTCACGAAACCGGGCAAAGGGCTGCACATGAACACCGTCATCATCCGCGAGGACGACCTCATCGAAACCGTCGCCGACGCGCTCCAGTACATCAGCTATTTTCACCCGATGGACTATATCCGCGCCCTGGGCGCTGCCTATGAGCGCGAAGTTTCGCCCGCTGCGAAAGACGCGATGGCGCAGATCCTCTCGAACAGCCGCATGTGCGCCGAGGGGCACCGCCCTATCTGCCAGGACACGGGCATCGTCACCGTGTTCGTCAAATGGGGCATGGACTGCCGCCTCGACAGCCCCCGCAGCCTGCAGCAGGTCGTCGACGAAGGGGTCCGCCGTGCCTATCTCCACCCCGACAACAAGCTGCGCGCCTCGATCCTCGCCGACCCGGCGTTCAGCCGCGTCAATACCAAGGACAACACGCCGTCGGTGCTGAATGTCGAAATGGTCCCCGGCGACAAGGTGCATATCGACGTCGCGGCGAAGGGCGGCGGCAGCGAGAACAAGTCGAAGTTCAAGATGATGAACCCGTCGGATTCGATCGTCGACTGGGTGCTCGAAATGGTGCCCCAGATGGGCGCCGGCTGGTGCCCCCCCGGCATGCTCGGCATCGGCATCGGCGGCACTGCCGAAAAGGCGATGCTGCTGGCCAAACAGTCGCTGATGGACCCGATCGACATGACCGAATTGCTCGCGCGCGGGCCGAGCAATCCGACCGAGGAACTGCGCATCGAGCTGTATGAAAAGGTCAATGCGCTCGGCATCGGCGCGCAGGGGCTTGGCGGCCTCGCGACCGTGCTCGACATCAAGATCAAGGATTGGCCGACCCACGCCGCGTCTAAGCCGGTCGCCATGATCCCCAATTGCGCCGCGACCCGCCACGCGCATGTCACGCTTGATGGCAGCGGCCCCGCCTATCTCGAAAAGCCGGTGCTCGCCGACTATCCGCAGATCGACTGGGCTCCCGACAGCGCCGCGAAACGCGTCGACCTTGACACGCTGACGCCCGAAGTCGTTGCCAGCTGGAAACAGGGCGACCGCATCCTTCTCAATGGCAAGATGCTCACCGGCCGCGATGCCGCGCACAAGCGCATCGCCGACATGCTCGCCAAGGGCGAAGAGCTGCCCGTCGAATTCAAGGGCCGCGTCATCTATTATGTCGGCCCGGTCGATCCGGTGGGCGAAGAAATCGTCGGCCCCGCCGGCCCCACCACCGCGACGCGCATGGACAAGTTCATGGACATGATGCTCGATCAGGGGCTGCTCGCCTGCGTCGGCAAGGCCGAACGCGGCCCCGCCGCGACGCAGGCGATCGCCAAGCACAAGAGCGCCTATCTGATGGCGGTCGGGGGCGCAGCCTATCTCGTGGCGCGCGCGATCAAGGGCAGCAAGGTCGTCGGCTTCGCCGACCTCGGCATGGAGGCGATCTACGAATTCGAGGTCAAGGACTTCCCCGTCACCGTCGCGGTCGACAGCGAAGGCCAGAATGTCCACGTCAACGCGCCGAAAATCTGGCAAAAGCGGATCAAGGACGAAGGGCTGCTCGAGAAAGCCTAACCATCAAAAGCTGCTCTTTCGTTCCCGTCACCCCGGCAAAGATCGGGGTCTCGCCGGTGCATCCTTGCCATCCCCTCCAATTTGAAGAACACTCCCTCACGGCATACACAGCATAGGGGACGCGTGATGGATTTCCGGGAGATTGACCGATTGGACCGCCGCGCATTGCTGCGCGGCACTGCGATGCTGGGCGCGGGTGCGATGATGATGCGGCCGCTGCCGACGCTCGCCGCAAGCGGCCCGATGGCGGCGATCCGCAAGGCGGCCGAGGCCGGCAAGGAGGCGTCGGTCAAGCGGCTGCGCGACTGGATCGGCCTGCCCTCGATCGCGGCGGAAAATCGCAACATGGCCGAAGGTGCGGCCTATATGGCCGAACTTGCGAGGGACGCGGGCTTTTCAAATGTCGAGATCGTTCCGACCGACGGCCAGCCCGGAGTGTTCGGCACCATCGATGTCGGCGCGCCGCGCACCCTTGGCATCTATTTCATGTACGATGTGAAACAGTTCGACCCTGCCGAATGGTCGTCGCCGCCGCTCGAAGGCAAGATGGTCGACAAGCCGGGCTTTGGTCTGTCGATCGTCGGGCGCGGCGCGGTGAACCAGAAGGGGCCCGAGGCGACCTTCCTCGCGGCGCTTCACGCGATCCGCGCTGCCAAGGCGAAATTGCCCGTCAACATCGTCCTGATCTGCGAGGGCGAGGAGGAGATCGGATCGCCACATTTCCGCCAGGTCGCGACCAAACCGAACGTGCTCGCCGCGCTCAAGAAATGCGACGGCATTTTCATCCCCTTCGCCTCGCAGGACAAGACCGGCGCAGTCGATGTCAATCTGGGGTCGAAGGGCATCATCGAACTTGAACTGATCGCCAGCGGTGAAAAATGGGGCCGGGGCCCCCAGGGCGACGTTCATTCCAGCCTGAAGGCGATGCTCGATTCGCCGGCGTGGCGGTTGGTGCAGGCGCTCCAGACGCTCGTCACGCCCGACGGTAACACGCCGGCGATCGAGGGCTGGTTCGAAAATGTCCGTCCGCTTACCGAGCGCGAAAAGATGCTGATCCGCGAAGCCGCAAAGGGCGCTGACGAGGCGGCCGAAAAGCAGGCGCTCGGCGTCAATGTCTGGATCGACAACCTCAAATATGACGATGCGCTGATCCGGCTCGCGCAGGAACCGACGGTCAATATCGAAGGGTTGGTCGCGGGCTACACCGGTCCCGGCGGCAAGACGATCCTTCCCGGCCGCGCGGTGGCGAAGCTCGACCTGCGCCTCGTCCCCAACCAGACGCGCGCCGAGGCCGAAAAGAAGCTGCGCGCCCACCTCGACAAGCATGGCTTCACCGATGTCGAGATGAACGTGTCGGGCGGTTACGATCCGACCGAAGTCGCCGAGGACAGCCGCCTCGTCCGTACCGAGCTTGCCACCTACAAGGCGCTGGGCGTCAAGGCGAACATCAACGCGCGTCTGGCGGGAAGCTGGCCGGGCGCGACCTTCACCGCGCCGCCCGTGTCGATCCCCGCCGCCCATTTCGGCATTGGCCACGGGTCGGGCGCGCACGCGCCGAACGAATATTATCTGATCGATTCGACCAATCCCAAGGTCGCGGGCATGGTCGATGCGACGATGGGCTTCGCCGAATTTCTCTATACTCTCGCCGCGATCAAATGACCGGCGATCTCAACGGGGTCGCCCATGTCATCCTGACCGCCGGCGATTTCGCGCGTTCGACGGCTTTCTGGCGCGACCTCATCGGCTATCTCGAGCTCAAGGTCGTACTCGACAGCGACGCGATGCTTTACGGCGTCGGCGGCCGCACCGCGATCGGCATCCGGACCGGCAGCCCGGAAAATGCCGGAAAACGCTTCGATCAGGGCGCGCCGGGGCTGCATCATGCCTGTTTCCGGATGCGCGATCGGGACGCGGTCGACCGCCTCTATGCCTTTTTGAAGGACCGCAGCGACATCGTCTTCGTCCACGGCCCGCAGGAGGAGCCGTGGGCGCCGGGCTATTATTCGATCCTCTTTGAAGACCCCGACGGCATCCGCATCGAATTCAACCACGTCCCCGGCGTCGGCCTGCTCGAAGCGGGCCGCGAGATGGGCGGCGCCGAAATCTTCGATTAAAAGCCGTAAACGAGGGTGAAGCGGGTCAGCGTATCGACCGTCTTGACTCCCGCCGGCGGATGGGTGTCGATGTCGGCCGAATAGGAAACCCGCGCCGACAGCGCGCCCGAAAGCTTCGCATTGAGCGCGGTCAGCGAGCTGGTGGTCGTCGTGCGATCGCCGACGATCGTCGAGGCGACCTGCGTCAGCCGCAGGTTCGGCGACATCTGCCACCCGAAATCGAGCCCCGCGAGCCCGGTGAGCTCGCTCTCATGCCCACCCGCAACCAGTTCGGTCTGCCGCCACGCCGGGCCGGCTTTCAGGTTGAGCGTCATCTTCTTGCCGTCGATCAGCTTGTAGCCAAGCCCGCCCGACGCGCTCCAGCGCGCATCGAACCCCTGCATCCGGTCGCGCTCCCACCGGCCCAGGCCAAAGCCAAAGGCACGGTCGCCCATGCGGATTTGCGGTTCATATTCGGCAAGATATTTCTCGATCGTCGTCTTGCCATTGGTGCGCTGATAATCGGACTGAACGCGGAAGCGCTGATCCCAGTCCAGCCCCTTGCGCGCCAGTGCGATCCCCGCACTGAGCCCCGTCGAGCTCGAATTGCCCGAACTGTGCGAGGCACCGATCTGCCCCTCGCCCTTCCAATGCTGCCAGAATTTCGCGCTCGCCAGCCGCGCTCGCGCCGCATCGGCCGCCGCCTGCTTCTCGGCCGCGCGCTTGGCGCGATAATCGACCAGCAGCGCATCGATGTCGGCGACCTGTGCGGGGCTGGTCTTCTTGGCAAGCGCCCCCACCGCTTCTACATCGCCGTCCTTCTTGCTCGCCATGGCGGCGGCCAGCATCTGGAGGACCGGATCACGCTCGGGCTCCCGCTTGGTTCGCGCGCGCCAGGCCGAGAGGATCGCGTCGATTTCATCGAGCGATCGCGGATTGGTCGCCTTGGCGAGCGCCACCACGGTTTCCACATCCTTGCGCTCGCCGCTATCGATAGCGGCGCCAATCATCGCGCGCACCGGATCGGGCAAGGGCAAGGGCCGCACCTCCATCGCCGCCGTGACCGCCGGCACCGTCGCGGCGGGCAGCGCCGGACCGGTAACGGCGGCATGCGCCGGCGGCGCGCCGACAGCGGTCAGGAGAATGGCAACCGGCAGCGGCGCGAACTGTCTCATCGAACGGGATCCTTCTTGTGGGGATGCCCCGGGTGATTGTCCCCGGGACCGGTTTTCCGATCGGGCGTAGAGCCGTGCCGCCGCTCTTAACCGCAAAGCCGCTGGCATTTCCACCCATTAGGCCCCATTTGATGCGCATGTGGATCGCGATCATCGCCATTTTCTGCGCCGGGGTGGGCAATTTCGCAATGCACCGCGCCTTCATGGAAAGCGACGATCCGCTGGTACAGCAGATGGTCCGGCCGCTCGCCGACAAGGTGGGTCCGCACATCACCTACGTGTTCGAATTCCTGCTCCTCGTCGGCGCCATGGCGATCGCGACGCGCAACTGGTTCACCGCGATGCTGCTTTATGGCCTCTACACCATCTTCAACGCGATGGCGTTCAGCTGGGTGATGAATCGTCCGCGGTAAGCGGCTGAGGAATGCCATTATCTTGGCAGCGCAGCACCCCGCACGAGACTGCTCCCTTTACTTGCCCATCCACCTTCCTATGTCGGTTTGATGGTCAGCCCCGCGCCCTCGCTTCCCAAATCCTTTGCGCAGCTTTCGCCGGCCGAGGCCGCCGAATTGCTCGCGGCGCGCAAACTGCCGCCGGTCGAAAGCTGGCATCCGACGCGTACGGGCGACAGCGCGATGGAAATCCGCGCCGATGGCAGCTGGTATCATGAAGGCGGCCGGATCAACCGCCCGGCGATGGTGAAGCTTTTTTCGACCATCCTGCGCCGCGAACCCGATGGCGGCCATGTCCTCGTCACCCCGGCCGAAAAACTGGCGATTGCCGTCGAGGATACCGCCTTCCGCGCCGTCGAGATGAAAAGCGAGGGCGACGGCGCGGCGCGCACGCTGCTGTTCCGTCTCGACACCGACGATCTGGTCATGGCGGGCGCCGATCATCCGCTGTCCTTCGGACACGACCCCGACCGGCCCGACCCGCGGCTCCATGTGCGCGGCGCGATCGGCAACGGGCTGGAGGCGCGCATCGACCGCGCGCTCTATTACGAGATTGTCGAGATGGCGCTGGCCGAAGGCGGCGATCCGCCTGCCATCTGGTCGAACGGCGCCTGCTTTCCGCTGGTGGGCCGCTGATGCTCTCGGCAAAGCTGCGCGATGCGCTCGACAATCTGCTTCCCGATCATGGCGAAGATGAGGGCTATCTGCTCCATCGCGGCGATTCGCTGCGCGACGCAGCAGTGCTGATCGCCTTCACCGACCGGCCCGACCCCGGCGTCATCCTGACCCAGCGGCCGCAATGGCTGCGCAGCCATGCGGGACAGGTCGCCTTTCCGGGCGGCAAGATCGATCCCGGCGATACTGATGCGGTCGATGCGGCGCTGCGCGAAGCCGAAGAGGAAATCGGCCTGCACCGCCGCGATGTCGCGGTCGCCGGGACGACCGACGCCTATCGTTCGGGCAGCGGCTATCACATCACCCCGGTCCTCGGCGTCATCCCGCCCGACCTGCCGCTCGATCCCAATCCCGACGAGGTCGAGGACTGGTTCGAAGTGCCGCTCGACATCCTGTTCGATCCCGCCAATTACGAACGCCAGCAGGCGCATTGGCAAGGGCAGGTGCGCCGCTATTATGACATGCATTGGCAGGGACGGCGGATCTGGGGCGTGACGGCGGATATCATCATCAATCTGGCGCGGCGGCTGCCGCCCGGCTGGCATCGCTGAGATGGGGGTAACGATGCTGCCCGATGCCGCGTGGCGCGGCCGCGCCGGGTTGCGCCGGATCGTCGCCGCGCTCGGCGCCGATGCGGTGAAGATCGTCGGCGGGGCGGTGCGCGATACGCTGCTTGGCCTGCCCGTGACCGACATCGACCTTGCGACCCCGCTGTTGCCGCAAGAGGTGACGCGGCGGCTCGAGGCGGTCGATATCAAGGTCATTCCGACCGGCATCGCGCACGGCACGGTGACCGCGATCGCGAGCGGCGATCATCACGAGATCACGACGCTGCGCCGCGATGTCGAAACCGACGGCCGCCGCGCCACGATCGCTTTCGCCGACGACTGGCGCGAGGATGCGGCGCGGCGCGACTTCACGATCAATGCGCTCTACGCCGATCCGCTGACCGGCGCGGTCGATGACTGGTTCGGCGGGCTTGCCGATCTGCAGGCCGGCTGCGTCCGCTTCATCGGCGATGCAGCAACCCGGATCGCCGAGGATCATCTGCGCATCCTGCGCTTCTATCGCTTTGCGGCGCGTTTCGGGGACGGCGACCTCGAACCCGTCAGCCACGCCGCGGTGACCGCCGCGCGCCAGTCGCTCAAGAGTCTGTCGCGCGAGCGCATCGCCGACGAGTTGACCAAGATATTGTCGCTTCCCGATCCGCGCGCAATCGTCGGCCAGATGGCAGCCGACGGCATCTTCACGGTGATCCTGCCCGAACTCGATCCGGGGTTTGCGACCGCGCTCGACCGCTTGCTCGCCAATGAAAGCGCGGCGGCGGCTGCACCCGCGTCGCTGCGGCGGCTCGCCGCGCTGTTGCCCGCCGACGCCGGCATCGCCGATCAGGTCGCGAGCCGGCTGCGCCTGTCGACGCGGCAACGCAAGCATCTGTCGGCGATCAGCGCGTATCGCCACGACGCGCGGCCGGTTCGTCAGCTTGCCCATGCCATCGGGATCGAGGCGGCGCGCGACGCGCGGCTGCTCGGTGGGAATGAGGGTTATGCAGCGGCTGCGGTCGCGGCGCTCGACGGCTGGACCGTGCCGCAGCTTCCGGTGCGCGGCGGCGACATCGTTGCACGCGGCATCGCGGCGGGGCCGGAGGTTGCGCGCATCCTGCAAGGCGTCGAGGCGCAATGGGTGGCGGAGGATTATCCGGACGCCGCGCGCGTCGCGGAGCTGGTCGATCAGATGATCGGGCGGAGCAGCGACTGACGCCAATAGGCGATCGCCGCGCGGGCATCCATCGGCCGCGCGAACAGAAAGCCCTGACCGAAATCGCAGCCGAGCGCCGAAAGCAGGCGCGCCTGGTCGGCGGTTTCCACCCCCTCGGCCGTGGTACGCATGCCGAGCACTTCGGCAAGGCTCTGGATCGTGCGGACGATGGCCGCCTTGTCGCGGTCCTCGACCATATGGTCTACGAAGCTGCGATCGATCTTGAGGACGTCAAGCGGCAGGCGCTGGAGATAGGCGAGGTTCGAATAGCCGGTGCCGAAATCGTCCATCGCGACCCGGGCCTCGACCGCCTTGAGTTCGCTCAGCACCGACAGCGCCAGGTCGGGATCGCCGATGATCGCGCTTTCGGTGAGTTCGATCATCAGCCGGTCGCCGCCAATGCCGTGCCGCGCCAGCGCTTCGCGGACCACCGCCGCGACATCATCACGAACGAGCTGGATCGCCGAGACATTGACCGAGATATAGCAATTGACCGGGGCATCATTCTCGCGGTCCCACGCGGCGAGCGTTTCGGCAGCCTTGGCGATTGCCCATTGGCCGAGCGGGACGATCAGCCCCGAATCCTCTGCCACCGGGATGAATTCGGAGGGCGACACCGCGCGGCCGGCGCTGTTGTTCCAGCGCGCCAGCGCCTCGAAGCCCGCCACCTTGCCGGTCGACAGTTCGACGAGCGGCTGGAAGTCGAGGTGCAGCCGGTCTTCCTCGATCGCGTTGCGCAATTCGGTTTCGAGCCCGAAGCGATTGTCGGCGAGCAGCGCCGCCTCGGGTTCGTAGATTTCGATTCGGTCGGTCTGCTTCGCCCGCTTGAGCGCGATCTGCGCGTGGCGGATCTGATCGGCGACATCGGTGTCGGGCGCGGATTGAATGGCGCACCCCAGCGCGCAATCGACGCTGACCTTCAGCTCGCCGATGCGGAAGGGGTGGTCGAAGCAGCCGCGGATGCGGCGCGCCATTTCGCGGACGTCGGCCTTGCCGCCAGCGATACGCGTCGAGATGGCGAATTCGTCGCCGCCGGTTCGCGCCAATATGTCGCCGCTGCGCAGGCTCGATTTCAGGCGCCGCGCCACGGTGATGATCAGCTCGTCGCCGGCGAGCGGACCAATATGTTCGTTGATGCGGCTGAACCGCGCGAGATCGAGCAACAGGATGGCGTGATCGCCCGCTTCCTGCTCGGCACTGCGCTGTTCGACCAGCTCCTCGAATCCGGCGCGGTTGGGGAGGCCCGTCAGGCTGTCGGAAACAAGTTCGCGGCGCAGATTGCGCTCGGTCATCATTTCCTGCGTCCGGTCGATCAGGGTCAGCAGGAAAAGCGAATCGTCGCCGCTCTCGTCCGACAGCGGACCGATCGATCCGCGCAGGTCGCGCGCCGCCGGGCCTTCGCCCAGGCGGCAGGAAAATTCGTGGACGCCGCCAATATGCTGCGCGGCCTTTTCGATCGCGCGGCGCAGTTCGATCGGCGCCTCGACACCCGCCGGGGACAGGTCGAGCCGGTCGAAGGCGGCGTTGCTGGCGTGCAGGCGAAAATTGCCGCGTGCCAGCGGCCGCACAAGCGCGGCGGGGACCGGTAAGGCGTCGATCCAGCCGACAAACAAGGATGGCCGGTCTTCACCGGTTCTATCTATTGGCATAATAAAGGGTTTGATGCGACCTTTCCCCATTGGTCGATGCCTAAGTGACCGGAGGTAAAGAAGCTATTTACGGCAACGTAAATTGCGATCAGTCGAAGCGATTGTTACGCGGGAAACCGGTTGGCGGCATCCGCCCCGACGCACTGCGCGCGACGCGCCACGGCCCGAGGTCGGTTTCGGTGCGCACGCGCCCCGTCTCGCCGCCCATCGTCCAGCTCAGCCCCTCGGCAAAGACGAAGCTCGTCGCGTCGGACAGGCCGCCATCGCGATATTTCTGCAGCATCACGCCCTGACCGCGCGCCATCACCGGCACTTCGGCAATCGGGAAGACGACAAGTTTGCGGTTCTCGCCGATCACCGCGACGCTGTCATGGTCCGCCGCGATCGTGCGAACGACCGACAAGTGCGCCCTGGGCTTCAGATTGACGACATTGCGGCCCTTGCGCGTCTCGGCGATCACATCGGCCATCTGCGCGACGAAGCCGTGCCCGCTCGTCGAAGCGAGCAGCAGCCGGCCGTCGGCGCTCGCGGGGATCAGCGCGACGATACGGGCGTCGGGGTCGATGTCGACCATCAGGCGCAGCGGCTCGCCGAAGCCGCGGCCCCCGGGCAGCTTGTCGGCGCCTACGGTATAGAAGCGCCCGTCGCTCGCGGCGACAAGCAGCTTGTCGGTCGTCTGGGCATGCACCGCAAAGGCGAGTTCGTCGCCTTCCTTGAACTTGAACTCGCCCCATTGGTCCGCCGCGACATGGCCGCGCTGAGCGCGAATCCACCCGCGCTTCGACAGGATCACCGTCACCGGTTCCTTCTCGATCATCGCGTCGAGCGGAATGTCGCGCACCGGCGCGGCTTCAGCGATCGCGGTGCGCCGCGCGCCGAGCGGCGTGTCGAGGCCATAGACGGCCTTCAGCTTTTCCAGATCCTTGCGCAGCCGCGTCTTCTGGCGGTCCTTGCTGGCGACGAGCTTCGCCAGCTCTTCGCGCTCGGCGATCAGGTCGGCCTGCTCGCGCTTCAGCTCCATTTCCTCAAGCTTGCGCAAGCTGCGCAGGCGCATGTTGAGGATCGCCTCGGCCTGCCGGTCGGTCAGCTCGAATTCGGCCATCATCACCGCCTTCGGCTCGTCCTCGGTGCGGATGATCTCGATCACCCGGTCGAGGTTCAGGAAGGCGATGAGGTAGCCGCCGACCAGTTCCAGCCGATCGTCGATCTTGCCGATGCGATGCTCCGCGCGGCGAACGAGGACGATGATCTGATGCTGCAGCCATTCGGTGAGCAGTTGGTGCAGCCCCATCACCTTGGGCGTGCGCGTCGCATCGAGGACGTTGAGGTTGAGCGCGAAGCGGCTTTCGAGCTCGGTCAGCCGGTAAAGGCTTTCCTTCAGGATGTCGGGATCGACGTTGCGGCTCTTGGGCACCAGCACGATGCGGATATCCTCGGCGCTTTCGTCGCGGACATCTTCGAGGATCGGCAGCTTCTTGTCGGCGATAAGCTGCGCGATCGCTTCGATCAGCTTGCCCTTGGAAACGCCATAGGGAATCTCGCTGATGACGAGCTGCCATGTGCCGCCCGCCTGCTTCTCGATCCCCGTCTCCTCCCACGCGCCGTCCTGCTTGCCGGTCGAAAAGCGCGCGCGGACGCGAAAACTGCCGCGTCCGGTTTCATAGGCGTGGGCAATCGTCTCTGCGCTGTCGACGATGACGCCGCCGGTCGGGAAATCGGGGCCGCGCACATGCGTCAGCAGCTCGGCAAGCTCGGCCCTGGGATTATCGAGCAGGACGAGCGCGGCGTCGATCACCTCGGCGGCGTTGTGCGGCGGGATGTTGGTCGCCATGCCCACTGCAATGCCGCTCGCGCCATTGGCAAGCAGGTTGGGGAACAGGCCGGGCATGATCTCCGGCTCTTCGTCTTCGCCGTTATAGGTGGGACGGAAATCGACCGTGCCTTCGTCGAGCCCCTGCATCAGGTCGATCGCGACGCGCGTCAGCCGCGCCTCGGTATAACGATAGGCGGCGGCGTTATCGCCGTCGATGTTGCCGAAATTGCCCTGCCCGTCGACCAGCGGATAGCGCAGCGAAAAATCCTGCGCGAGGCGGACCATCGCATCATAGACCGCAGTGTCGCCGTGCGGGTGAAATTTACCGATGACGTCGCCGACGACGCGCGCCGACTTCTTGTAGCCCTGCGACGGGTCGAGCCGCATCGCGCGCATCGCCCACAAGAGGCGGCGATGCACGGGTTTCAGCCCGTCGCGCAGGTCGGGCAGCGACCGCGCCGTGATCGTCGACAGCGCATATACCAGATAGCGCTCCGACAGCGCGCTGCCGAAGGGGGTGTCGATGTTGCCGGGTTCAGGAGGCGGAAGGTCGTCGGTGGTGCTGGCCATTGTCGCGGCGCGATAGCAATCCTAGCGCATCAACGCAAAGGGCTTGGGAGGATCGCGTAGGGACAGGGCCCTAAGGCTTGTCGGCATAGGCCTTGACCAGATCGTGCATGAAGTCGCGGCCGACATAGACCGCCTTCACTTCGACCCTTTCGTTGAGGCCATGGACGCCGTTGCCGTCGGGGTCGCCCCAGATGCCGGGAATGCCATAGGTCGGGATGCCCACCGCGCCGAGGAAGGTCGCATCGGTATAGCCGTTCGCCATCGACGGGATGACCTTCAGTCCCGGCCAATAGCGCGCGACGAGCTTTTCCATCGGGCCGATCACCTTGGGATCGAGCGGCGGTGCCGGCGGCGCAGGGCGCTTGGGCGGAAGCTGCGTCACGGTGACGCCGGGGTCGCCGATCACCTTTTCCAGCTCGGCCTTGATCTCCTCGATCGGATGACCGGGGAAGATGCGGCAGTTGATATTGGCGCCCGCCCGCTGCGGCAGCGCATTGGGGGCGTGACCGCCGTCGAGCAGGGTCGCGACGCAGGTCGTGCGGATATTGCCGTGGAGGAACCGATCCT
This sequence comes from Sphingopyxis sp. NFH-91, assembly GCF_021401285.1. Taxonomy (NCBI): domain Bacteria; kingdom Pseudomonadati; phylum Pseudomonadota; class Alphaproteobacteria; order Sphingomonadales; family Sphingopyxidaceae; genus Sphingopyxis; species Sphingopyxis sp. NFH-91. Next base: position 49,619 of record NZ_JACBGA010000013.1, read on the forward strand.
TGTTGACGATCGCCTCCGCCGCCTTATCGTCGGGGTCAGCGGCGAGCGCGGCCATCGCCTTGCCCGTTTCGTCGCCGCGCGCGGCGCCCGCTTCGCTGAAGAAGCGCCGCGTCGTGTCGGTCATTTCGACCGGAAATTCATATTCGTCGATCCGCGTCAGCGCCCGCGCGAGCTGATAGATCGCATTGTCGCGCACCGGCACCGAGCTGTGGCCGCCCGCGTTGCGGGTTTCGAGGCGGAAGTTGGCGAAGGTCTTTTCGCCGACCTGCACCGACTGGCCGATCACATGGCCCTTGCCGTCGCTGTCGCCGCCGCCGCCTTCGTTGAGCGCGAATTCGGCGTCGATCAGATCGCGCTTGTTCGCCGCCAGCCATTCGGCGCCGTTGAAGGCGCCGTTGGTTTCCTCGCCGCAGGTCAGTGCCAGCTTGACGGTGCGTTTCGGCTTGTACCCTTCCGTGCGGAAGCGGATCAGCATGTCGGTCCAGATCGCCGCCTGCGCCTTGTCGTCGAGCGTTCCGCGGCCATAGAAATAGCCGTTTTCCTCGACCATCTTGAACGGGTCGCGTTCCCAGTCCGCACGTTTCGCCTCGACGACGTCGATATGCGCGATGAGCAGGATCGGCTTGGCGGTCTTCGACGTGCCGGGATAGACGGCGACAAGGCCGCCCTCCTTCGGATGATCGGGGTCCGCGAACAGCGTCAATTGTTCGTCACCGAGGCCCGCTGTCTTGAGGCGCGCCGCCATGCGTTCGGCGGCGAGCGTGCAGCTTCCCGCCGACAGCGTGGTGTCGGTTTCGACCAGTTCCTTGTAAAGATCGCGAAAGGCGAGCTGGTCCGCGCGCGGCGCCGTCTGCTGCGCGGTGGCGGGCGCGGCGACGAGCAGCGCCGACGACAGCAAGGCGGACAAGATTTTCATTGGTTGGCCTCCCCTGAACAGGCCGCGAAAGGAGCAGAAAGCGCCGCGCGCTGCAAGCCGCTTGCGCGCGGCGCCGCTTTCGCGCAAGTCGCGCTGAGGATGGGGAGAGAGACGTGACGCCGATCGAAGACGATCAGCCTGGGCCGGTCGCGCGCGCGGTGCGCCGCCTGCTATTGCTGCTGTACCGGCTGCGCGGCTGGACCGCGGTGGGCGAGGTGCCCGAACCGCGCCGCTTCATCATCATCGCGGCGCCGCACACCAGCAACTGGGATTTCGTCAACTATCTCGGCCTGACCGCCGACCTAGGCGTGCGCGCCCATTTCATGGGCAAGCTGTCGCTGTTCAAATGGCCGCTCGGCGGCTTCATGCGCCAGATGGGCGGGATTGCGGTCGATCGCCGGAACAGCAGCAATGTCGTACGGCAGATGGTGCAGGAATTTGCGCGGCGGCGCGAGTTCATGCTGACCGTCGCGCCCGAAGGGACGCGGGGCAAGGCGAAAAAGTGGCGCACCGGCTTTTACCAGATTGCGCTCGCCGCGAAGGTGCCGATGGTCGTCGGCCTGATGGATTATGGCACCAAGACCGGCGGCCTGGGGCCGCTGATCTGGCCGACGGGCGATTTCCGCGCCGACATGATGAAGGTGTTCGACGTCTATAAAAGCTGTATTCCCAAAATACCCGAGCGCGCCGTCCGGTCGATCGACGATATCGTCGGCCGCGACGAGGAAGCGCAGGACACCGAGGCAGAGGGCGAGGAGGCACGGGGCCGATGACCGACATGGTGACGCTTCTGGCGATCAATTTCGCGGCGCTGATCGCGGCGATCCTTGTCCTCTGGGGTATCGCGGTGGCGATCCGCGACGTCTCGTTCATCGATGCCTTCTGGGCCTTCGGCATGGTGCTGCTGGCACTCGCAAGCGCGGCGCAGGTCGGTATCGAAGGCGTGCACGCGGCGGCGATCCTCGCGCTCACGGCGCTGTGGGGGCTGCGCCTCTCGATCCATCTTTTCGTGCGCTGGCGCGCGCATGGCGAAGACCCACGCTACGCACGGATCATGGCGCGCACGATGGAACGCCGCGGCTGGAGCTGGGCGCAGACGGCGCTCCTAACCGTCTTTCTGACGCAGGCACCGCTCCTGTTTCTCACCTGCCTGCCCGCGCAGATCGGCATATGGGCCAGCGTGGCCGATCCGGTGCCGGCGCTTGGCGTCATCGGCTGGGCGGGCGTCGCCGCGGCGCTCATAGGTATTGCGTTCGAAAGCATCGGCGACGCGCAGCTCGATGCCTTTCGCAAGAATCCGGCGAACAAGGGCAAGGTGCTCGACACCGGCCTGTGGCGGTATACGCGGCACCCCAATTATTTCGGCGATGCGCTGACCTGGTGGGGCATCTGGCTGATCGCCGCCGACATCGGGCTGTGGGCCGCCGTGGCGAGCGTCATCGGCCCCATTTTCCTGACCTTCACCCTGACGCGCTGGTCGGGCAAGGCGCTGCTCGAAAAGGGCCTGCACAAGACGCGACCCGGCTATGCCGACTATGTCCAGCGCACCTCGGGCTTTTTCCCATGGCCGCCAAAGACCAGGGGCTAGGCGAAGAGACGGCCGCCGCCGATGCGAGCGCGCTGGGCGACGCGCCGCGCATTCGCGCGATCCTGACCGCCGCGGCGCGCGACGGACGCAGCGTCAGCTATTCCGAAATACTCGGCGACCTGGGCTTCCGATTCACGCGGCCCAAGATGCGCGCGCTGTGCAAGACGCTGGGCGAGGTCGACCGGATGTGCGCGCTCGACGGCGAACCCGATCTCGCCGTACTTGTGGTGCGCGAGAGCGACCGGCTGCCCGGTCAAGGCTGGTGGGTCGGCGGCACGGCGCTGTTGCTCGGCTACGACGGCCCGTGGGAAGGCGCCGCCGCGGCGCGTTTCATCCGCGAACAGCAACAGATTGCGTTCGATTATTGGGCGTCGCGATAGGCCGGAAAATATCGCGGCGCGCAGCAAAGGCAGAGGCATATTGAGCGACGCCATCGCGACCTAGCCAAAAGCCGCCCTTCGCCCTAAAGAGCGCCGATGCATTTCCTCGATCAGGCAAAGATTTTCGTGAAGTCCGGCGACGGCGGCCCCGGCGCCGTTTCGTTTCGCCGTGAGAAATATGTCGAATATGGCGGCCCCGACGGCGGCAACGGCGGCAAGGGCGGCGACATTGTGTTCGAGGCGGTGAGCGGGCTCAACACGCTGATCGACTTTCGCTATACCCAGCATTTCAAGGCCCGCCGCGGCACCCCCGGCGCCGGCCGCGATCGCACCGGCGCGGGCGGCGACGATCTGGTGATCCAGGTGCCGATCGGCACGCAGATCCTGGCCGACGACGAAGATCGCAGCTTGCTCGCCGATCTGACCAAGGAGGGCGAGCGCATCGTCTTTCTGCGCGGCGGCGACGGCGGGCGCGGCAATGCGAGCTACAAAAGCTCGACCAATCGCGCGCCGCGTCAGCACGGCCCCGGCTGGCCGGGCGAGGAGATGTGGGTGTGGCTGCGCTTGAAGCTGCTCGCCAACGCCGGGCTCGTCGGGCTGCCCAATGCGGGCAAGTCGACCTTCATCAACGCCGTCTCCAACGCGCAGGCCAAGGTCGGCGCCTATGCCTTTACGACAACGCGGCCGCAACTCGGCGTCGTCAGCCACAAGGGGCGCGAATTCGTCATCGCCGATATTCCCGGCCTGATCGAAGGCGCCGCCGATGGCGCGGGGATCGGCGACCGCTTTCTGGGGCATATCGAACGCTGCCGCGTGCTGCTGCATCTGGTCGATGCCAATGATGCCGATGTCGCGACCAGCTATCACATCGTGCGCGACGAACTCGACGCCTATGGCGCGGGGTTGACCGACAAACCGGTCGTCGTCGCGCTCAACAAGGTCGATACGCTCGACGAGGAATTGATCGCCGCGCTCAAGGCCGAGCTCGAAGAAGCAAGCGGCTATCCGGTCATGGCGCTGTCGGGCGCCAGCGGCGAAGGTGTCGGTGCGGTGCTCGACAAATTGCTCGAAGCCATCGGCCCGGTCGCCCCCGCGGCCGACCATCGCGACGACGCCGACGACGAAGGCGCTTGGTCGCCGCTTTGACGTCGCGGCGGCCGGCGCGGAACGAAACGCGTCCGCGGGGCATTTGATCGCGGAACAACAAGGAGTTCCTCATGCCTCCCCACGCGTCCCGCGCCCTGCACGCGCCTCTCTCGCTCTGCCTGGCCGCGGCCACGGCGCTCACCGCCGTCCCGGCCGCCGCGCAGGACGAAGGCGAAACGACCGGCAAGCGCACCCGCGTCTTCGCCGGGCCGCAATTCTGGCCCGAAACGCCCGGATCGAAAAAGCTCGTCCTCGGGCCCTTCGTCGACCTCTCGCGCGCCAAGCCCGGCGAGGACTTCGCCTTCGAGGCCCCGGACCAGAGCTTTGGCTTCGACCTTGTCGACGACAAGAAATTCGACTTCGGCCCGACCGCCAGCATAATCCGCAAGCGCAAGCCCGAAGCCGTCGGCGGCAACCTGCCCAAGGTCGGACTGACCGTCGAAGCGGGCGCCTTCGCCCAAGCCTGGGTGGCGCCGGCGCTGCGCGTGCGGGTCGAAGCGCGCAAGGGCCTCGGCGGTCATGGCGGCTGGGTCGGCGATGTCGGGGCCGATTATGTCGCGCGCCAGGGCGACGACTGGCTGTTTTCGATCGGTCCGCGCGTCTCGCTCGGTGACAGCAAATATAGCCGCGCCTATTTCGGCGTCGCTCCTACTGATGTCGCCGCCTCGGGCCTGCCCGCTTATGATCCCAAGGGCGGCGTGCAATCGGTCGGCGTCACAGCGGGCTATATGCGCCAGTTGACGCGAAATTGGGGCGTCGCGGCCTTTGCGCGCTACGACCGCCTCGTCGGCGATGCTGCCGACTCGCCCGTCACCCGCGCCTTCGGTTCGCGTAACCAGCCAGCATTCGGGATCGCGCTGAGCTACACCTTCGGCGGCAAGCGCTAGGCCGCGCGGACAAATTCCAACGCCGCAGGGACTGCAGCTAACCGCCAGTTCGTTCGGAAAGCTACCTTTCCGGAAACGACCGTTTGCGGCCGTTCGCTTAAACCCTTCGAATTAGACGAACGAAAATTGGCAACGCGAGTGCGGCGGCGAACATAGAGCTTTGAATTAGACCGAGAAGGAGTTGCCATTCGATAGGCACATCTCGCGCATGAGTGCCGACGTCTGCGCTAAAAACCCATAATGTGACGCTGATATCGACGGCATAGAGAACTATGAAGGCGGCCACGAAATTTGGTAACGTCACGGCCTGACGATATGTGACCGTCGCAGCGATCAACCACAAAGCGCCAAAGATAATCGCGCTGATTTGGCCGGGCACTGAGACCCCATACAAGAAAGGCACCCAATGCCATTGTAAGGTCAAGGCATAGAGCATGACAGCAGGAAATTTGTTTCGGGCCATGCGGTTCTTACTAGTGGCTCAGGGTTTACAGAAAGATGTCCGCTTCCCATCTGTGGACGCCCCAAAAGACGCAAGCGATTTTTGGAGGTAGTGCACGTAGTCGGATGCGGCCATCTGTCCGGCCTTGCAATGCAGCATCGGAGGCTGCGGGCCCGTAT
>NZ_JACBGA010000014.1:0-51755 GCF_021401285.1 Sphingopyxis sp. NFH-91
CATTCTTCGCGATATCCAATCCGATTATGCTAACTTCCAACACGGACGCCTCCTCTAGTGGTGTGATAACACCTCCACTATGGCACATCGATGCCGCCGGGGGGCGTCCACCCCATCACCCAAAACAGACGCTATTCCTTATCGTCCGGCTTGAGCAACGCGCCTACCAGCCTGCCGCGCTGGTAGCGGCCCTTGCGTTCGTGCGGGATGGTGTAGAGCGCGGTCAGGAAGCGTTTGTCCCACTCGGTTAGTTCGCGCTTGCCCTGGCGGTCGTCGAACAGGCCGAGGATCGATTGCGACTGGGGCTCGGCGCGGATGCGGATGCCGCTCAGCGCGACGAAGGCGGCATAGTCGGTCACCGCGCGCAACGTGGCGCCCTCGGCGTCGTTGACGTCGATGACGATCGTCGCGCCTTCGATGCTGCGGAGGGTTTGCGGCCCGATCAGGCTGAGGCCGCCGCTGGTCCGGCGGACCGAATACCACCAGCGCACCGGCTTATCGAGCTCGACGAGGTCGCGGATGTCGGGGCCGCTCATATCGGCGAACTGGCCTGGATAGCGGGCCTTGAACAGCTTGATGAAATTCGCGCCGTCGTCGACGAAGAGGAGGAGGACGTTGGTGTCGCATTTGCCGTCGGCGATTCTTGCGCCGCTCGAGCGGACGGTGTCGCGAAACCAGCCCTCGACGAGCGCGGCATGTTCATCCGACAGGCCGAGCGCGCGCGGGCAGAGCCTGACCGTCCAGCGCGCGACGCTGTCCTGGGAATAGATGCCGGGCGCGACGCCGAGGGTGCGGATGAAGGCGTTGGCGCGCTTCTTCGCTTCCTCGCGCGTCAGCCGCTCGCCCTCGACGACGATGTCGTCGGGCGAGCGCAGCGTTGGATCGGCGGCAGGTTCGGCGAAGGCCGCGGGTGTCTGCGCGAACAGCGCGGCGGCAAGCAGAAGGCGGGGGAAGTGCATCGGCCTGATTCCTTCCTGTCGGGCAGCCAACCCTAAATCATTGGGATCAATTGCAGAAGCTCAATTCTCTCCGCTCTGGAGCGTTGGCAGCCGCGCGAGCATCGCGACGAGTTGCGCCTGGCTGGTCGCGCCGGTCTTGCGGAAGATGCCTTTCAGGACGAAGCGCGCGGCGTTGAGGCTGACGGCGCGGAGCGCGGCATAGTGCTGCAGCGACTTGCCGCCGGCGAGCCAGACCGCGAGGCGCGCCTCGGTCGGGGTCAGTCCGTACCATTGCGCGACGCGGTCGATCTCGACCACCGGCGTTTCGCCGACCGCGCTGCCCATTGTGACGATCAGCGAGGCACCGAGCGCGATGCCGCCGGGGGGCGTCCACCCATCACCCCAAAGTGGACGTTCGATCAGCTTGGAACGTGTTGGCGCGCCTTAGTCTAATTTCGTTGGCGCGCAGGCATCGGCGCGCTATCGGGCGCGCATGTTGTTCGCGCCCGCCTCCTGCCCGCGGCTGATCGTCAAGATCGGATCGGCGTTGCTCGTCGATGAAGGCGGCGCGGTGCGGCGGGACTGGCTGGCCGGGATCGCCGCCGACATCGCGGCACGTTGCCGCGCCGGGCAGCAGGTTGCCGTGGTGTCGTCGGGGGCGATTGCGCTCGGCGCCCGCCGTCTCGGGCTTGCCAAGGGCGGGCGCGCCAGCCTTGAGGATGCGCAGGCGGCGGCAGCGACCGGTCAGATTGCACTGTCGCAGGTTTGGGCCGAGGTTTTGGGCGCCGAAGGGCTGACCGCAGCGCAGATCCTCGTCACGCTCGACGATCTCGAACATCGCCGCCGCTACCTCAACGCCGCCGCGACGCTCGACCGGCTGCTCACCCTTGGTGTGGTTCCGATCATCAACGAGAACGACAGCGTCGCGACCGAGGAAATCCGCTTCGGCGACAACGACCGGCTCGCGGCGCGCGTCGCGCAGGCGGCGGGCGCGGCCGGCGTCGTCCTGCTCTCCGACATCGACGGACTTTATGACCGCAATCCGGCGCAACCCGGCGCGACGCATATCGCGCGCGTCGACCGCATCGACGCCGCGATCGAGGCGATGGCCGACACCGGATCGGCATCGGGCATGGGGTCGGGCGGCATGGTATCCAAGATCGCGGCGGCGCGCATCGCCAATTCGGCGGGCGCGAGCCTCGCCATCGCGTCGGGGCGGATCGGGCGCCCCCTGTCGGCTGACGCGCGCCACACGCTCTTTGCGGCCGAACGCGGCGCAAGCGCGCGCAAGGCATGGCTCGCGGGCGGGCTCACCGCCAAGGGACGGCTGACGATCGACGCCGGGGCGGTGCGCGCGCTTGCCGGCGGCGCCAGCCTGCTCGCCGCCGGCGTGACCGATGCATCGGGTGACTTTGCACGCGGCGATATCCTCGACATCGCCGGTCCCGACGGGCGCACGATCGCGCGCGGATTGTCGGAATATACCGCCGCCGATGCGCAGGCGATCCTCGGCCTCGGCCGCGATGCGCAGGAGGCCGCGCTCGGCTATGCGCCGCGTGCGGCAATCGTCCACCGCGACCATCTGGTCCTGTTGTGACGGCGCCGGACCAGCCGCGCGTTCTGGCCATGACCGGCGCAACCGGCTTCGTCGGCGGCGCGACATTGCAGCGGGCGGTTGCGGCCGGATGGCAGGTGCGGGCGCTGACGCGGCGGGCGCAAGAACCGCGCGATGGCGTTACCTGGATCGACGGCGCGCTCGACCGGCCCGACAGCCTTGCTGCGATGATCGCGGGCGCCGATGCGGTGTTGCACATCGCCGGCGTCGTCAACGTGCCGACGCGCGCCGCGTTCGAGGCGGGCAATGCCATAGCGACCGCCAATGTGGTAGCCGCCGCCCGCGATGCGGGGGTGGCGCGCTTCGTCCACGTCTCGTCGCTCGCCGCGCGCCAGCCGGCACTTTCCAACTATGGCTGGTCGAAGGAGCGCGCCGAAGCCGTGGTGATGGAAAGCGCGCTCGAATGGACCATCATCCGGCCGCCCGCCGTCTTCGGCCCGGGCGACACCGACATGCTCGACCTGTTCCGTATGGTGGGCCGCGGCATCGCGCTGCTCCCCCCGCCGGGGCGGATGTCGGCGATCTATGTCGACGAACTGGCGCGCCTGCTGCTGGCGGTGACGGCCGACCGCAAAGAAACCGTTGGCCGGATCTATGAACCCGACGACGGTCAGGACGGGGGCTGGACGCACCGCGAATTTGCGAAAGCTATCGGCCGCGCGATCGGGCGGCCGAACGTGACGGCGCTGTCGGTGCCGGCGGCGGTGCTCAAGGCGGGCGGGCATCTCGACCGCCTCGTCCGCCGCGATCGCGCCAAGCTGACTCCCGACCGCGCCGCCTATATCGCGCATCCCGACTGGGTCGCAGCCGCCGGGACACAGCCGCCAACAGCGCTGTGGCAGCCCGCGCTCGCCACCGATGAGGCACTGGCCCGAACGGTGCGCTGGTACCGCGAACAGGGCTGGCTCTGACGTCGCCCGTGGGGCTTCGTCGGACGCCCGTCGAAGCTTGGATTGCCAAGGCCGGGCGGGCGGATTAGGCACGGGGGCATGACCGACACCAGCGCCACGCCGCCCCAGACCCCCGATTCCGCCGGCCCCTGGGCCATTCCGGTTCGCCGCCCGCTGCCGGGCGACGACCGGCCGCGCGGTGGCACCAGCTTTCCGCGCAAGGTTTGGAACCTGCTCGTCGCGATCAAGGACGGGCTCGCGCTCCTGTTCCTCCTGCTCTTTTTCGTCGGGCTGTTCGCGCTGCTCTCCGGCCGTCCCAATGCGTCGCTGCCCGTCAGCAAGGGCGCGCTCGTCGTCGAACTCGACGGCGTACTGAGCGAACAACCGGCCGAGGTCGATCCCTTTGCCGCCGTGTCGGGCGGCGATCGGATGAAGGAATATCGCACCCGCGACGTCGTCCGCGCTATCGAAACCGCGGCGAAGGACGACCGCGTCAGCGCCGTCGTTCTCGACCTCGACCGCTTCGTCGGCGGCGGACAGGTATCGCTTGCCGAAGTCGGCGCTGCGGTCGACAAGGTGCGGGCGGCCAAGAAGCCCGTACTCGCCTTCGCCACCGCCTATACGACCGACAGCTATCAGCTCGCCGCGCACGCGAGCGAAATATGGACCGACAGCATCGGCGGCGTCGCCGTCGCCGGCCCCGGCGGATCGCGCCTCTATTACAAGGGGCTGATGGACCGGCTCGGCATCACCGCGAACATCTATCGCGTCGGCACTTTCAAGAGCGCGGTCGAACCTTATCTGCGCAGCGACCAGTCGCCCGAGGCGAAGGAGGCCAATCTGGCCTACGCCTCGGTGCTGTGGGACACCTGGCTCGCCGAAGTGAAGAAGGCGCGGCCGCAGGCAAAGCTCGACGCGGTGCTGGCCACGCCAGCCGCGGTGGTGAAGGCTGCGAACAATGATCTCAGCAAGGCGTCGCTCGACGCCGGCCTGGTCGACAAAATCGGCGGCCGGCTCGCCTTTGGCGAGCGCGTCGCCGAAATCGCCGGCGCGCCCGACGATAGCCAGCCCTGGGCTTATAATGCGATCCCGCTCAAAAACTGGGTCGCCGCGAACCCGCCCGAAGCCAAGGGCGCCGCGATCGCGGTCGTTCCCGTCGTGGGCACCATCGTCGACGGCAAGGCGCGCCCCGGCAGCGCTGGCGGCGATACGATCGCTGAACATATTCTCGACGCCGCGTCGGACGACGGGGTCAAGGCGATCGTGCTGCGCGTCGATTCGCCCGGCGGATCGGTGCTGGCGTCCGAACAGATCCGCCAGGCGCTGCTCGTCGCCAAGGCGAAAAAGCTGCCGATCGTCGTCTCGATGGCGAATGTTGCGGCCTCGGGCGGCTATTGGGTTTCAACCCCCGCCGACCGCATCTTCGCCGAGCCCGAGACGATCACCGGCTCGATCGGCGTGTTCGGCATCCTGCCGAGCTTCGACAAGACGCTCGCCAAGATCGGCGTCACCACCGACGGCATCCGCACGACGCCGCTGTCGGGCCAGCCCGACATCCTCGGCGGCGTCAACGAGGAGTTCAACCAGCTCGCGCAGGCGGGGGTCGAGGACGTCTATGCCCGCTTCACCGGCCTCGTCGCAAAAAGCCGCAAGCAGCCCGTCGAAAAGATCGAAGCGATCGCCGAGGGCCGCGTCTGGGCTGGCGGCACCGCGCGCCAGATCGGGCTGGTCGACCAGTTCGGCGGCCTGCCCGACGCGCTCGCGGCCGCGGCGAAGCTTGCCAAGGTCGATGGCGCCTTCCACGCCAAATATTTCGAGGAAGAGCCGAGCGAGTGGTCGAAGATGCTCGCCGCCTGGACCGGCGCCGAGCAGGATGAAACCGCGCTCGCGCCGCGTGGCTGGTTCGGTATTGCGGCAATGAACCGCACCCTCGCCGAGCGCCGGCTGGTGCAGGATGTGCAGATGCTGACGAGCAGCGGATCGGTACAGGCCGCCTGTCTCGACTGCCGCGCCTATCTGCCGCCCGTTCCGGCCGGCTCGGCAGAGGCGAAAGGCCTGATCGGGATGCTGGCGTTCCTTTTGAAATAGCGAAGCGGCACATCGCCGGGCGGATCGAAACAATATTGCTGTAAACGCCGCCGAATCGCCGGGGCTTGCCGCCATCGGCAAAGGCGTATAAAGCCGCGGCCAATGTCCGGCCGCCCCGCGAGGGGCGGCCCTTATTATTTCCGCTTTTGGAGAAGCAGTCATGGCCAATGCCGATGCCACCCCGCTGATGCCGCATGCGACCGCCGCCTGGCTGGTCGACAACACCGGCCTGACCTTTGCGCAGATCGCCGATTATTGCGGCATCCACATCCTGGAAGTGCAGGCGATCGCCGACGAGACCGCCGCGACCAAATATACCGGTCGCGATCCGGTTCGCGCCCACGAACTGTCGATGGAAGAGATTGAAAAGGGCCAGAACGACCCGAACTACAAGCTCAAGATGACGAAGCAGGCGCAGGATACCATCCGCCGCACCCGCGGCCCGCGCTACACGCCGGTCAGCAAGCGTCAGGACAAGCCCGACGGCATCGCCTGGATCCTGAAGAACCATCCCGAAGTGTCGGATGGCGCGATCGGCAAGCTGATCGGCACGACGCGCAACACCATCGGCGCGATCCGCGATCGCAGCCACTGGAACAGCGCGAACATCGTGCCCAAGGATCCGGTGACGCTCGGTCTCTGCTCGCAGCGCGAACTCGACGCGATCGTCGCGAAGGCGGCGAAAAAGGCGGGGATCAAGGCCCCCGAAGACAGCCGCTTCGAAGGCGACCGCGAGGCGCTGCTCGAGGAACTGCGCGCCGAGCGCAGCGCCGCCGCCGAAGCACGCGCGGCAGAGGATCATTCGGACGACGAAGCCTGACGCATGGCGGTCGGCGGCGATGAGGATGATATTCCGGCGGCCAGCGGTTCGCCGGACGCGTCGCTGACCCAGGACGACAGCTTCACCGCGACGAGCCACGCCGGCCTGACCTATCCCTGGGGCGACGCCGCACCGGGGATCGGAGAAACGATCCGCATCGCCGATGGCATCAGCTGGGCGCGCATCCCGATGCCGGGTTCGCTCGGCCACATCAACAGCTGGCTGCTCGACGACGCTGCGCCCGACGGCTCCGACGGGGTGGCGGTGGTCGATACGGGCATTTGCCTGACCATCTGTTCGGACGCCTGGAAAGCACTCTATGCCGGGCCGCTCGCGGACAAGCGCATCACGCGCGTGTTCGGCACCCATCTGCACCCCGACCATATCGGGCTTGCCGGCTGGATTGCGAAGAAGCAGCAGGTGAAGCTGTGGATGACGCGCGGCGAAATGCTCACCGCGCGCGCCATCGTCGCCGATTCCTCCGACGTCGCCCCCGACGAGGTGCTGGCCCAGTCGCGAGCCGCGGGTTGGGACGACGAGGCGATCGAGCGCCAGCGTGCGGGCGGCTGGAACATGTTTCAGCGCATGATCTTCGCGCTGCCGCGCAGCTATGTCCGCATCGCCGACGGCGACCGGATCGATTTCGGCAAACAAATGTGGCGCGTCGTCACCGGGTCGGGCCACAGCCCCGAACATGCGTGCCTGTGGAACGAGCGCGAAGGCGTGCTGGTCTCGGGCGATCAGGTGCTGCCGCGGATCAGCTCGAACGTGTCGGTCAACATCACCGAACCCGATGCCGATCCGCTGGGCGAATGGCTCGCCTCGATCGACAAGCTGCTCGCGACCGTTCCCGCCGACGTCGTGACCTGTCCTGCGCATGGCGAGCCCTTTCGCGGGCTGCACGTCCGCCTGATGGCGCTGCGCGACGAACACCGCATGCGGCTCTACAAGGTTGCCGAAGCGGTCGCCGAAGCGCCGATGCGCGCGGTCGACACCTTCCCGCTGCTGTTCAACCGCCCGATCGGCGCCCACAACCAGAATCTGGCGACCGGCGAAGCGCTGGCGCATCTCAAGCGGCTCGAGGTCGAAGGCCGCGTGCGCAAGGAGGATCGCGGCGGCGTGTGGTGGTATCACGGGGTCGCCTAAGCGCCTGCAAACAGAGGCGTCGCGATCCTTCAGCGCGGGCCGATCATCCCCGCAGCGACGGGCACCTCGCGACCGTTGACGGCGAGCGCGAGCAGGCGGTGCTTTTCATAGGGGCCGGGCAAGTCCCACGCTCCCGTCGCGTCCGCGGTGAAGCCGAAGAAGCGGCCATAATATTCGGGATCGCCGATCATCATCAGGGCGCCGTCGGCCATCGTCCGCGCCGCTTCGAGCATATGGTCCATAAGCGCCCGGCCGTGGCCGCCGCGCTGGACGTCGGGGCGCACCGCCACCGGGCCGACCATCACCAACGGCGTCGCCCTTCCCTGCACATCGCGGTGCGCGACCGGCCAGCACTGAATCGTGCCGACCAGCGCGCCATCCTCGACGGCGGCGAAGCTGAGGCAGGGAACTGCATCCATGCCCAGGCGGATGCGATAGGCGGTTCGTCCAAAGCGGTCCGATCCGAAAGCGGCGTCGAGGAGCGCCTCGACCGCCTGCGGTTCGATTTCGGACAATGGAAGTAACTCGACCAACGCGCACCCTTTCGCTAATGCGGCGGCGCTTTAGGGTCGCCGACCGGCAATGGAAAGCCGAATGTCGCGCCCGTACGACAGGAATTTCTTGTGACCGACACATTGTGGCTGGAAGTGGACGGGCTGACCGTCGATGTGCTGACCGGCATTTACTCCGAGGAAACCCACCTTCCGCAGCCGCTGCGCATTTCGGTGCGCGCGCGCTTGGTGATGGCCGATCATTATGACCCGGCAACCCCGCTCAGCGCCTCCAAAAACTATATGAACCTGAAATTCGCGGCGACCGAGGGACTGCCCAAGGACGTCCATTTCGTGCTGATCGAAAGCGTCGCCGACCATATCATCGACACGCTGTTCCTGCAGGACGAAAAGGTCGAAGAGGTCGAGGTGAAGATCGTCAAGCTCGCGATCGCCGAGGACGGCGAAGAGATCGGCATCACGATGCGCCGGACGCGCAAATGACAGCGGCGCCGATCGCGCTCGTCACCGGTGGTCTGCACCGGATCGGCGCGGCGATCGCGGCGCGGCTTGCGCGCGAGGGTTATGCGCTCGCAATCCACAAGCGCAGCCCCGGCGAGGCCGACGCCGTGCTGGCCGAGGCGCTCGCCGAGACGGGCGCCGAATGTCACCGCTTCGCCGCCGATCTCGCCGATCCGGCCGCCGTCGATGCGCTGGTGCCCGCGGTGACCGCAAAGTTCGGCCGTGCGCCCGTGCTGCTCGTCAACAACGCCTCGCTGTTTCCCGAGGGCGAATGGGACACGCTCACCGGCGCCGCGCTGGCCGAAACGATGCAGATCAACCATCACGCGCCGGTGATGCTCGCGCGCGCGCTGGTCGCCGCGAACGAAGGCGGCAGGCGTCCCGCGATCGTGAACATCCTGGACCAGCGCATCGCCAACCCGGTGCCCGACCAGCTTGCCTACAGCCTGTCGAAGCAGGCGCTGTGGCAGGCGACGGCAACGCTGGCGGTCGCCTTCGGCGCGCGCGCGCGCGTCAATGCAGTTGCACCGGGGCTGACCCTCCCCACCGACGATTACAGTGCGGGACAGATGACGCGGCTTGCGGCGCGCATGCCGCTCGGCGCGCTGCCGACCCCGGACGATATTGCCGACGCGGTCGCCTGGCTTGCCCGCGCCGAGGCGGTGACGGGGCAGACGATCTTCGTCGATGGCGGCGCGCATCTGGCGCCGCTGGGCCGCGATTTCGTGGCGCTGGAGCGCGATTGACGCCCCGCCTGTCCCCGCGAAGGCGGGGACCCATAGCCAGATTAGGCGAGCTTCGCTTCAGGACGCTCTGGGCTCCCGCCTGCGCGGGAGCACACGCGAAGCTTTTGGCCGCTCAGTAAATATGCACCGCCTTGGCGACCAGATAACCGTCGAGACCCTCGGGTCCGCTCTCGCTGCCGAAGCCCGACTCCTTGATCCCGCCGAAGGGCATGTCATTGGCCGAGATGACGAAGCTGTTGATCCCGACCATGCCGCTTTCGATGCCGTCGGCGACGCGGTTGATGCGGCGGCCGTTTTCGGTGAAGGCGAAGGCGGCAAGGCCATAGGGCAGCCGGTTCGCCTGTTCGAGCGCGTCTTCTTCGGTCGCGAACGGCCGAATCAGCGCCATCGGGCCAAAAGGTTCGTTGTTCATCGCATCGGCGTCGAGCGGAACGTCGGCCAGCGCCGTCGGCTGGAAGAAATAGCCCTCGCCCGTCGCGGCGCCGCCCGCGATCACCCGCGCGCCCTTTGCGGTCGCATCGGCAATCATCGCCTCCAGCGCGGGGGCGCGGCGCGCGTTGGCGAGCGGTCCCATCTGGGTGCCGGCGTCGAGCCCGCTGCCGATCTTCACGCGCGCGGTGCGTTCGGCAAAGCCCTTCACGAAGGCGTCGTAGATGCCGTCCTGCACATAGAAGCGCGTCGGCGAGACGCAGACCTGGCCGGCGTTGCGGAACTTCTGCGTCACGACGCGGTCGAGCGTCGTTTCAAGGTCGCAATCGTCGAACACCAGCACCGGGGCGTGTCCGCCGAGCTCCATTGTGATGCGCTGCACCCGGTCGGCGGCGAGCTTCATCAGATGCTTGCCGACCGCGGTCGATCCGGTGAAGCTGACCTTGCGGATCACCTCGCTGCCGAGCAGGTGGCGGCTGATCATGTCCGGATTGCCATAGACGAGCTGGACCACATCTCCGGGGATGCCCGCATCGGCAAGGCAGCGCATGATCGCGCTGGTGCAGCCCGGCGTTTCCTCGGGCGCCTTGGCGATCACGACACAGCCCGCGGCGAGCGCTGGCGCGACCTTCTTGATCATCAGATTGACAGGAAAATTCCACGGGCTGAACGCCGCGACCGGACCGACGGGCTGTTTCAGCACCATCGCGCGCTGACCCGCCGGACGCTGCACGACGCGGCCCTCGATCCGCTTGCCCTGTTCGGCAAAATATTCGAGCAACGACGAGGCCGAAAGCACTTCGCCGCGCGCTTCGGCGATCGGCTTGCCCTGTTCGAGCGTGAGCAAGGTCGCGATATGGTCGGCGCGTTCGCGGATCAGTCCGGCGGCCTTGCGCATCAGCGCGGCGCGCTCGTCAGGGGTCTTGGCGCGCCAGACCGGCCAGCCGCGCGCGGCGGCGGCAAGCGCTTCGTCGAGGTCGGCCGCGGTCGCCACCGGCAGCTCGGCGATCGTCGCCGCGGTCGCGGGGTTATAGACCGGCCGCGCCTCGCGCCCCTCGCCGCTCCGCCAGGCACCGTCGATGAAAAGCTGGAGGTCGGCGTCGTAGGTCGCGGTCATTGGGCAATTTCCTGTCTGACCCGTTCGCATCGAACGGGAAATGGAGGGTCATCAGATGGCGCCCATATAGGAGCGATCAGCGATAGTTAAAGCTGATGCTGATCCGTTCGTCCTTGCCGGCGTTCGGCATCACTTCGTGCCGCAGCCAGCTTTCCCACAGAAAAATGCGCCCCGCCGCGGGCTCGGCATAGATGAAGGGCTGCTGGCTCTCGGGCGCATCCTCGCTCCGCCCCGGCGCCGCCATCAGCATCGCGAGTCGCGGATCTTCGAGCTTCAGCGCGCCCGATCCGGGCGGAACGGCGACATAGAAGGTACCCGATACGATGCTGTGCGGGTGGATATGCCCGCTGTGCGTGCCGCCGGGTTTGAGGACATTGACCCACAGGCTGTCGAGCTTGAGCGGCTTGGCGAGATCAAAGTGACACGCCTTGGCAAAGGCCTTCACATGCTTGTCGAGCAGGCGCTTGAGGTCGTGAAAGGCGGGGTCGCGGTCGGGCAGGTCGTCAAGGCTGGCGTAGCTGGTGTAGCCGCGATAGCCGTGCGCGCGGCTCCACGCCTTGCCCGCACCATCCTCGCGAGCGAACAGCCGGCAGCTTTCCTCCAGCTCTTGCAATAGGTCGGGCGCGGCAATGTCGGCCTCGTAAAAATTTGTGGCGAAGAGCGTGCGAACGGGCATGATGCGCGCAAAGCACAGCAAGGGCATGAGAGCAAGGGAGACGAGAATGGCCGAGTTTGAACTGATCGCCGACGGATTGCGCTTTCCCGAGGCGCCGGTGGTGATGGACGACGGCAGCGTCATCGTGACCGAGATCGAGGCCGGCCGCATCACGCGCTGCTGGCCCGGCGGTCGCAAGGCGGTGGTCGCGGCGCCCGGCGGCGGCCCCAACGGTCTGGCGATCGGTCCCGACGGCAAGCTTTACTGCTGCAACAACGGCGGCTTCGAATATACCGAATCGAACGGCTATCTGGCGCCGCACGGCATCGCGAAGGATTATTCGGGCGGCCGCATCGAACGCATCGATATCGAAACGGGCGCGGTCGAAATCCTCTACAAATCGGGCGACAATGGCGTCGTGCTGCGCGGCCCCAACGACATCATGTTCGACAGCCACGGGGGCTTCTGGTTCACCGATCATGGCAAGGTCGATTATGAAAAGCGCTGCCACGACATCGTTGGCATCTTCTATGCCAAGGCCGACGGCAGTTTTATCGAGGAAGTGATCTTTCCGTCGAATAATCCGAACGGCGTCGGCCTCTCACCCGACGGCAAGGCGCTCTACGCCGCCGAGACCTACACCTGCCGCCTGATGAAGTTCAACATCACCGCGCCCGGCAAGGTCGCCCCCGACGCCGGTCCCGGCGGCCCCGGCATCCCGCTCTATCGCCCCGCCGGCTATAAATTCTTCGACAGCCTGGCGATGGAGGCGAGCGGCAATATCTGCATCGCGACCATCGGCGAATGCGGGATCAGCGTCGTGTCGCCGTCGGGAGAGTTGGTGGAGTTCGTCGCGACCGACGATATTTTCACCACCAACATCGCCTTTGGCGGCGCCGACATGCAGGATGCCTATATCACCTTGTCGGGCACCGGGCGGCTGGTAAAGACGCGCTGGAACCGGCCGGGCCTGACGCTGCAATATTGATCGGCCGCCGGTCGGAAAAGGGGAAGATATGCGCCGCGATACTCACCGCGAAACCCACGCCGTCGCGCGGATCGGATGGCTGCGCGCCGCGATTCTGGGCGCCAACGACGGCATCGTCTCGACCGCGAGCCTGATCGCGGGGGTCGCGGCGGCGGGCGCGGCGCAACCCTCCATCCTCCTCACCGGCACCGCCGGGCTGGTCGCCGGCGCGATGTCGATGGCGGCGGGCGAATATGTCTCGGTCAGTTCGCAGGGCGACGCCGAAAAGGCCGACATTGCAAAGGAACGGCACGAACTCGCCACCGACCCTGAATTCGAGCTGGAGGAGCTGACCCAAATCTATCAGGAGCGCGGGCTCGACCGTCCGCTCGCCGAACAGGTCGCCGCGCAGCTTACCGCGCATAATGCGCTCGACAGCCATTTGCGCGACGAACTGGGGCTGACCCACCATATGAAGGCGCGTCCGGTGCAGGCCGCCGTCGCCTCGGCCGCCAGCTTCACCGCGGGCGCGGCGCTGCCTCTGCTGGTGGTTTTCCTCGATACGGGATCGTCGCTGCCATGGACGGTGTCCGGCGCGTCGCTCGTTTTCCTCGCAATCCTCGGCGCGCTCGGCGCGTGGGCGGGCAATGCGCCGATGCTGCGCCCCGTGCTGCGCGTTACCTTCTGGGGCGCCTTCGCCATGGCGCTGACCATCGCGATCGGATCGCTGTTCGAAGCGCCGCTGGGCTGACGGGAGAGAGAAGCATGAACGATACGGCCTGGACCATCGACATCGATCGCGACACGATTTCGAAGGCGGCACTTGCACGGGCAGATCATGCGCCGCTGCGCGCCGGCGAGGTTCGTGTGCGCGTCGACAGCTATGCGATGACCGCGAACAACATAACCTACGCCGTCTTCGGCAAGCCTGCGGGGCTGTTCGGCAACGACCAGGGTTATTGGGACTTTTTCGCCGAGCGTGATGCGCCCGCCCGCCTGCCTGTCTGGGGGTTCGCCACCGTGATCGAGAGCGCCGCCGAGGGCATCGCGCCCGGCGATCGCTTTTACGGCTATTATCCGATGGCAAGCCATGCGGTGCTCAGCGCGGGCAAGATCGGCGCCAGCGGCTTCACCGACATCACGCCGCGGCGCACCACCCTGCCCCCCATTTACAATCAATATCAGCGGATCGAGGCTTTGCCCGACTATCGCGCCGATCATCATGATTATTGGCCGATCTTCCGTCCGCTCTTCCTCACCGGCTGGCTGATCGCCGACCAGTTCGAGGATGAAGGCGATTATGGCGCCGACCAGATCCTGATCGCCAGCGCGTCGAGCAAGACCGCGATCGGCCTCGGCTTCGCGCTCGCCCAGCGTGCGGGGCCCCGCCCCGTCAGCATCGGACTGACGAGCAAGGCCAATGTCGCGGCGCTGGCCGCGCAGGGCATCTACGACCGTGTGATCGCCTATGACGATATCGCTATGCTCGACGCTGCGGTGCCGTCGGCCTTTGTCGACATGGCGGGCAATGGCGCGGTCACCCGCGCGGTGCACGGACATTTCGGCGATGCGCTCAAGGTGTCGATCATCGTCGGCAAATCGCACTGGGACGCCGAGGCCGACGCTGCGGCCTTGGCCGGCCCCGAACGGCAGGGCTTCTTCGCCCCCGGCCGCAGCCAGAAGCGCGTCGGCGACTGGGGCGCCGCGGGCTTCGGGCAGCGGATCGCCGAGGCATGGCTGGGCTTCATGGCGGTTGCGCCGCGCATCGCGCGCATCGACCGGCGCGAAGGTAGCGCCGCGGCGCTCGATGCCTATCGCGAAATGCTGTCGGGACGCGCCGATCCCGCGGCGGGGATATTGGTCATCCCCTGACGCAGCGCC
Source organism: Sphingopyxis sp. NFH-91 (assembly GCF_021401285.1). Taxonomy (NCBI): domain Bacteria; kingdom Pseudomonadati; phylum Pseudomonadota; class Alphaproteobacteria; order Sphingomonadales; family Sphingopyxidaceae; genus Sphingopyxis; species Sphingopyxis sp. NFH-91. The sequence continues at coordinate 14,306 of NZ_JACBGA010000014.1, forward strand.
CCCTCCTGCGTCCCCCTCCCGGTCAGAGCTTGACCGCGGCGTTGCCGCCTTCGGCCCACAGCGCCGATCCAGAAACGAAGCTCGCCATGTCGCTCGCCAGAAACAGCGCCGCCTGCGCGATCTCGTCGGGCTCGGCGATGCGCTTCATTGCGTGCAGGCCGGCGGCCCATGCCTTCGACTCGGCATCGCCCGCCATCGCCGTATCGGTCCCGCCCGGGATCAGCGCATTGGCGCGAATGCCCGCCGCGCCATAATCGGCGGTGATCCCGCGCACGAGCCCGAGCAGCCCCGCCTTGGCAGCGCCGTAACAGGCCATGCCCGGCAGGCCGACGCTGTTGCCGACAAAGCTTGAGGTAAAGATCAGGGCGCCCTTGCCGCGCGCCAGCATCGACGGAATCTGCGCGCGGGCGCCCAGAAAGGCGGCGGTCAGATTGGCCGCGATCACCGCGTCCCAATTGCCCGGCGCCTGATCGGCGAGCGGGGCGAGCGCGCCGACCGTACCCGCGTTGTTGAAGGCTATGTCGAGCCCGCCCCACGGCGCGCAGGCGGCAACCAGCGCCTCGTGCGTCGCCGCATCGGCAACGTCGCCCGCGACCGCGCGCGCCGTTCCGTTATCGGCGGCAATTTCGGCGACCACGGCATCAAGTCGCGCCCGGTCGCGTCCGCCGAGCACGAGCCGCGCGCCGTGACGCGCAAACAGCCGCGCGGCGGCGCGCCCGATTCCCGAACTGGCGCCGGTGATGATGGCGGTCTTTCCTTCGAGTAGCATAAATCCTCCGGTGAATGAACAGCGCCGCCCCTTGCCGTAGCGGCAGGGGCGCGGCGTCCCGAAAGATGCGGTCAAATTCGCTTGATCTTGGACGATAGCGCGCGGCATGGCCGTCGGCATGGCTCAATATACGCATGTGATCTTCGACTTCGGCGGCGTCATCACCGCCTCGCCCTTCGAGGCGTTCAACCGGCTGGAGGCCGAACGCGGGCTACCCCGCGATTTCGTGCGCGGCGTCAATGCGCGCAATCCCGACGCCAATGCCTGGGCGCTGTTCGAGCGCGCCGAGATCGACGCCGCGACGTTCGACACATTGTTCGCCGAAGAAGCGCGCGCGCTGGGTCACGACCTCGAAGGCGAAGCGGTTCTGGCAGTCCTCGCCGGCGCGGTGCGCCCCCAAATGGTCGCGGCGCTCGACACGCTGAAGGCCGGCGGCTTCACGATCGGCTGCATCACCAACAATGTGCCGTCGGGCAAGGGCGCCGGCATGGCGCGCAGCGAGGCGATGGCGGCCGAAGTCGCGGCGATCATGGCGCGCTTCGACCATGTCATCGAATCGTCGAAGGTCGGCGTGCGCAAACCCGACCCGCGCATCTATCAGATGATGTGTGCGGCGCTGGGCGTCGAACCCGCGGCGTGCATCTACCTCGACGACCTCGGCATCAACTGCAAGCCCGCCGCCGGGCTCGGCATGCACGCGATCAAGGTGACGAGCGGCGAACAGGCGCTAGCCGACCTGTCCGCCGCACTGGGCGTGCCGCTACCCTGAGGGTCCAGAAGGGGACATTGGCCCGCGTCATCCCGGACTTGATCCGGGATGACGCGGATGGATGTGGCAGGCTTCGGTCGTTCGCCGTCGTCCAGGCCTGTCTTTCCGGCCTAGTGCGCGAGCAGCAGCGGATAGCGGCCGCCCGTCACCAGATATTGCGTGGCGCCGCCGAAGATCGTCTCGCGCAGCCGGCTGCGACCGAAGGCCCCCATCACGATCAGACCGGCATCAAGCGCGCCGGCTTCCTTTTCGATCCGCTCCTCGGGGGTTTCGGCACCGCGCTCGATCGCGCGCAGTTCGGCGTGGATGCCGTGACGCGACAGATAGCGCGCCGCATCTTCGGCCGCGAAATCGCCCTCGTCGCCGCCTATCGTGACGATCACGACCGGGCGGTCCTTCAGAAAGGGAACCGCGGCGCGCACCGCATGGGCGGCTTCGGGGCTGCCGTTCCACGCGATCAGCGCCGGCTTGTCGAAATCGAGCGCCTTGCTGTCCTGCGGCAGCGCCAGAACCGGAACCGACGCGGTCAGCGCAAGATCGCCCGCGAGCATCGGCGGGCCGCTGCGGAAATCCCCCTTCGCCTTGGGCAGGCTGACGATCGCCAGATCGGCGAGCGTCGCGGCGCCCGACAAGGCGCTGACGATTTCACCGTCGGCCATTTCGATGTCCCACGGCACATCTTCCTTCGCCAGCCGGTCGGCAAGCCGGCTTTCGAGCGCCAGATCGTCGGCCTGCGCCTTCGCCAGCGCCTCGGCGGCGAAATAGGTGCCGCCGAACGGATCGAAGCTGACGAATTCGCGCAGCGGCGTCGCGATGAGCAGGCTGACATGGCCTTCGAAACGGCGGGCGCAATCAAGCGCGACCTGCAAACGTCCTTCGGACGCGGCATCGCTGTCGGCGTGAACCAGAATTGAGCGCATTGGGGGCCTCCTTTATCCAGTGAACATCAGAATAATGCGCCGCGCGAACCTATCGTTCATTGACCGGGGTCAAAAGCGGCGAATCTTCGCGTGCCGCGCTATCCCGCGGTCAGGCTGAGGCCCGCGGCCTGATCGAAGATGCGCGTCAGCACCGGTTCGGTATCGGACACGCGCATCGCGACGCGGAATTCGACCGGCGCGAGCGCGGGCAGCCCCGCCAGTTCGACGAGCGTGCCTGCGGCAACCTCCGCGCGCACCATCGGTTCGGGAAAGATGCCGACACCGCCGCCGGCGCGTGCGATGTCGATCATCATCCGGGCGTTGTTGCACAGGTTCAGCGATTTCTGCGCGATCCGCGACGCCGCGATCGCCTCGCGCATCCGGCCGTGGATCGGCGAAGGGCTGGCGAGCGACCAGACGGGCACCTGCTGTTCGCCCGTTCCGCGCTCGAACAGCGCGGCGACCGCCGGGTTGGCGAGCCAGAGCAGCGCAACCTCGCCGATCGGGCTGGTCCGAAGCGCTGGGTGCGCGATCGGCCCGGCCGCGAAGGCCAGGTCGGTGCGGCCGGTCAGCAGTTGCTGGATCAGATTCGCGGTCAGGTCGATCTCGATCTCGAGCGCGACATTGGGCATGTCGGCTTTCAGCGAAGCAACGAAGGGCGGCAGGCAGCTTGCGGCCGCGATCTCGCCCGCGCCAATCCGCACTACGCCGCTCGCCTCGTTGAAGCCGCCGCTGCCGAGCAGCGCGAGCTGCATGTCGCGCAGCAGCGGGGTGCAGTCATTGACGAGTTTACGTCCCGCCGGGGTCAGCGACATGGTGCGCCCGTCGCGGCGGAACAGCGTCGAACCCAGGCGCTGCTCCAGCTCGCGCATCCGCGCCGACACCGCGGGCTGCGTCGTGTTGAGCCGTTCGGCAGCCGCCGAGAAAGTGCCGAGCCGGTCGATCCACAGCAAGGTTTCGAGATGATAGATGGAGATGCGATTGATCGACATCGGTTATGGATAATCGAAAAATAGAACAATTAGAATTGATGATTTATTTGCGCCAAGGTCGCCGCCGATCAGTGGGCCGATCCGCGAGCCGATCAGAGGAAGGGAGTCCCGTCATGGCGAACAAGCAATATCCCGATGCAGCATCCGCGCTCGAAGGGCTGCTCTTCGACGGCATGCAAATCTGCGCGGGCGGCTTCGGCCTGTGCGGCATTCCCGAACGGCTGATCGACGCGATCCGCGACGCCGGGACAAAGGATCTCACCATCGCCAGCAACAATGCCGGCATCGACGGCGAAGGGCTCGGCAAACTGCTGCGTACGCGGCAGGTCAAGAAGATGATCTCCTCTTATGTCGGCGAGAACAAGGAGTTCGAGCGGCAGTATCTGGCCGGCGAGCTCGAAGTCGAATTCTGTCCGCAGGGCACACTCGCCGAACGCTGCCGCGCGGGCGGCGCGGGCATCCCCGGCTTCTATACCAAGACCGGCGTCGGCACCGCGGTGGCCGAGGGTAAGGAGGTCAAGAATTTCGACGGGCAGGATTATATCCTCGAACGCGGCATCTTTGCCGACCTCGCGATCGTCAAGGGCTGGAAGGCCGACGAAAGCGGCAATCTGATCTTCCGCAAGACCGCGCGCAACTTCAACCAGCCGATGGCGACCGCGGCCAAGATCTGCGTCGCCGAGGTCGAGGAGATCGTCCCCGTCGGCAGCCTCGATCCCGATTGCATCCATTTGCCCGGCATCTATGTGAAGCGCCTGATCGTCGGCGCGCCCTATGACAAGAAGATCGAATTCCGCACCGTACGCCCGCGGGAAGCCGCATGATGCGCGCGCTTGCCCTTTCGGCCGGCCTGCTGCTCGCCGGCTGCGCCCAGACCGCTGCGACGACGGCGCCCGCGGCGCCCAGCGCCGAGGTGATCGCCTCGCAGGTCGGTGAAAAGCCGACGCCGACCTCGCCGCCGGCGGGACAGCAATGGCTCTATGGTTCGGCGGAGGGCGCGATCGCCTCAGCGCAGGTCTATCGCACCATGGCCGATTATGTCCGCATGGCCGCGATTTCGGCGGCGCCGCGCCGCCAGGTCGTGCTCGCCGAAGGATCGACGCCTGTCGCGCCGAAGTTCGACTATTGCGGGGACAAGCCGCTCGCGGCGGTGTTCGACGCCGACGAGACGCTGATCTGGAACGTGGGCGCGATGCGCTACTTTGCCGAGCAGGGGAAGGATTTCGATCCTGCCGTCTGGGACCAGTGGGAAAAGACCGGCGCCGGCAAGGCGGTGGCGATGCCCGGCGTCATCGACGCGCTGGCGATCATGCGCGGTGCGGGGGTGACGATCATCGTCAACACCAACCGCAGCGCCGCCAATCCCAAGGGCAGCGAGGATACGCTGCGCGCCGCGGGCCTCGGCGATTTCAAGCATGGTGAGACGCTGTTCCTGATGGGCGACACGCCCGACGGCGCGAGCAAGGACGGACGCCGGGCGCTGATCGCCTCGCGCTGGTGCGTGATCGCGATGGGCGGCGACCAGCTTGGCGATTTCGCGCAGGCGTTCAACGCGCGCGGTCTGTCGGTCGCCGACCGCAGGACGATGGCGACGAGCGGACCGGTCGCGGGGCTGTGGGGCCATGGCTGGTTCCTCTTCTCCAATCCCGTCTATGGCCCGTCGATCCGCGGCGGCTTTGCCGACATCTTCCCCTCCGACAAACAATGGGAGCCGAACTGACATGGCCTGGACGCGTGATGATATGGCGGCGCGCGCCGCGAAGGAATTACAGGACGGCTTTTACGTCAATCTGGGCATCGGCATCCCGACGCTGGTCGCCAACCACATCCCCGACGGGATGGACGTGACGCTGCAGTCGGAAAACGGCATGCTTGGCATCGGCCCTTTCCCGATCGAGGGAGAGGAAGACGCCGACCTCATCAATGCGGGGAAGCAGACGATCAGCGAACTGCCGCAGTCGGTCTATTTCAGCTCGGCGGAAAGCTTCGCGATGATCCGCGGCGGGCATATCGACCTCACTGTGCTGGGCGCGATGGAAGTCGCCGAAAATGGCGACATCGCCAACTGGATGATCCCCGGCAAGATGATCAAGGGCATGGGCGGCGCGATGGATCTGGTCGCCGGCGTCAAGAAGATCATCGTCGTAATGGAACATAATGCCAAGGACGGCAGCCCCAAATTCATCCCCGCCTGCACCCTGCCGCTGACCGGCAAGAATGTCGTCGACATGATCATCACCGACCTCGCGGTGTTCAAACGCGACGATCATGACAGCCCGTTCCGGCTGATCGAGCTCGCACCGGGGGTGACGGCGGACGAAGTCGCAGCTAAGACGACGGCCAAATATGAGGTCGCCGTCTGATCGAGAGTCCATGCTGCGTGCTTTGATGATATTGATTGCGGCCGGCGCGCTCGTTTTCGCCGGCTGGTTCGGAGTTCAGGCGCTGGGCGACAGCCAGCCACTGGCAAGCGTGCCGATTCCCTTCGCCGCTCCTGAAAATCTGCCCGACACGCCCGACAAATGGCGCGGGCGGATCGACTATCGCGCGCTCGACCGGCAACTGACCGATCTCGCCGCCCGCCCCGAAATGGCAGGGCTGGCGGTGGCGGTTGTCGAGGACGGCAAGCTGAGCTTCGTACGCACCTACGGCGTCGCCGACGCCGATAGCGGCGCGCCGGTGACCCCGCACACGCTGTTCCGCTGGGCGTCGGTGTCCAAGACCGCGACCGGCGCGCTGGCCGCGGCGCTGAGCAAGGATGGCGCGGTGAACCTCGACCGGCCGGTCGCAAGCTGGCACAGTTCGCTGCGCCTCCCCGGCGGCGCCGAATCGCATGTGACGCTGGCCGAACTGCTCGCCCAGCGCACCGGCCTCACCAAAAATGCCTATGACGAAAAGCTGGAGGAAGGGCAGAGCCCGGCGCTCCTGCGCACCAGCCTCGCCGGCGCGCCGCTGCAATGCGAGCCCGGCACCTGCCACACCTATCAGAATGTCGCCTTCGACACGGCGAGCGAGATTCTGGGCGCCGCGGCGCACAAATCCTTCGGCGATGCCGTCGAGGACCGCTTTTTCCTGCCGCTCGGAATGGTCAGCGCCGGCTATGGCGCAGAGCGGCTAACGGGCGCGAAGGATTGGGCACGGCCGCACCGCGGGCGCCACGTCCAGCCGGTCAAGGAAGCCTATTGGCGCGTCCCCGCCGCCGCCGGCGTCGAAAGCGATATCGTCGATTTCGCGACCTGGATGCAGGCGATGATGGGTAATCGCCCCGACGTTCTGCCGAAGGATGTGCTGCAAATCGCCCATCAGCCGCGCGTCGGCACAGCGCGGCTCTATGGCGGCGCGTTGCGGCAGGCGATCGGCGATGCCTCCTATGGCCTCGGCTGGCGTAACTTCACCTATGCTGGGCTCCACCTCCAGGGCCATTCGGGCGCGGTGTCGGGTTATCGCGCCACGATGATCTTCGAACCCGCGACGCGCACCGGCGTCGTCGCGCTGTGGAACAGCGACTGGGGCTTCCCCTTCCGCATCCCATTTGCCGCACTCGACAGCTACCACAAGCGCGCCGATGCGGCCTGGCTCGACCTCAGCGAACTGCCCAAGCTCAAGGGCGCGCCCGTCGCGACCGCCCCCAGCGCCGACGACAGCAATGGGTGAGGAGCCACCACGCATGTATGTGCTGATCACCGCCAACCGCAATTATTCGAGCTGGTCGCTGCGCCCGTGGATGCTGATGAAAGGGCTCGGCATCGGCTTCGAGGATCGCGTCGAGCCTTTCGCCAAACCCGTCAATTACGACGCCTTCCGCAGCTTTTCGCCGACTGGTCAGGTTCCGGCGCTGCTCCACGAGGGGCGCACCATCTACGACTCGCTCGGCATTACGCTTTATCTCGCCGACCGGCACGATGGCGTCTGGCCCGACGATCCCGACGCACGCGCCTGGGCGCAATGCGCGGTGGCGGAAATGCACAGCGGCTTTGCCGCGCTCCGCAACGATTGCACGATGAATGTCGGCGTCCGCGTGACGCCCAAGCCGATGTCGGACGCCCTCACCGCCAATGTCGCGCGCATCCGCGAGCTGTTCGAGGAAGGTTTGACGAAGTTCGGCGGCCCATGGCTCGCCGGCGCCGACTTCTCGGCCGCCGACGCCTTTTTCGCACCGGTCGCCTTTCGTATCCGCACTTACGGCCTCGACGTCGGCGCGGGACAGGCGTGGGTCGACCATATGCTGGCGCACCCCGCCATGCGCGAATGGGAGCGGCAGGCGCTCGCCGAAGAGTGGCGCGAAGAAAGCCACGAAGCCGAGCTGGCCGCAGCCGGGGTAATTACGGCGGATTACCGGACGGCCTGAGCCCTCCTCCTTCGTCATTGCGACCCCGGCGAAAGCCAGGGGAAGCAATCTCCAGCGATCGGAATTTAACGCCGCCAGCCGGAAGTTGCTTGGTCGCTTCGCTCCTCGCAATGACGAGGTTCAGTCCGCCAGCGCCTCGCGCACCACGGCGACGCCTGCTTCACGCTGCGCCTTCAATTCGGCCTTCAGCCTGGCCGGATCGCGTGCAAAGACGAAGCCGAAGCTGACCCCGCCTTCCTTGCCGATCGTCGCATGGTGCAGCTTGTGCGCCTGCACCAGCCGCTTGGCGTAGCCGCGCCGCGGTACCCAGCGGAAATAGCGTTGATGGACCAGCCCGTCATGCACCAGCGTATAGATGATGCCATAGCAAAGGATACCGAGGCCGATCCACGTTCCTGGTTCCCACGCCGCCGCACCGAAGATCATTGGGCTACCGATCGCGAACATCGAAATGCTCATCGCGGCCCCGACGATGGCGAACAGGTCGTTCTTCTCCAGCCGACGCCCGTGCGGTTCGTGATGGTCGCGGTGCCAACCCCAGCCGAAGCCGTGCATGATATATTTGTGGCTTGCCCAGGCGACGCCCTCCATCGCGATGACGGTGGCAAGGACAAGGGCGATGATGGCGAGCGTCGACATGGGGGAGAGTATAGGCCGGTTAAGGCAGCCGCGCCATCATCTCCTCATTCCCCGCTATGGGTATCGGCGACCGAAAATTGCGTTTTTGATCGCCACTCGCTTGCAAAGTTGTGTGGGCAGCGTAAGTGAACCCGCATGACTCGGCCCCGCACGCTTTATGAGAAAATCTGGGACGCGCATGTCGTTGAACAGCGCCCCGACGGTACCTGCCTGATCTTCATCGACCGCCACCTCGTCCATGAAGTCACCAGTCCGCAAGCCTTCGCCGGGCTTCGCGCGAGCGGCCGCACGGTGCGCCGTCCCGACCTGACGCTGGCGGTTCCCGATCATAATCTGCCGACGACGGCGCGGCGCGATGCGGCGGGCAATCGGCTGCCGATCGCCGACCCCGAAAGCGCGGCGCAATTGGCGGCGCTCGAAAAGAACGCACCCGAATATGGCATTCGCTACATCGACGCGGTGGCGCCCGAGCAGGGTATCGTCCATGTCGTCGGCCCCGAACAGGGCTTCTCCCTGCCCGGCACGACGATCGTCTGCGGCGACAGCCACACCGCCTGTCACGGCGGCATCGGCGCGCTCGCCTTCGGCATCGGAACGAGCGAGGTCGAGCATGTGCTGGCGACGCAGACATTGCTGCTCCAGCCCGCAAAGACGATGGAAGTGCGCGTCGAGGGTGATGTCGGGCCCGGCGTCAGCGCGAAGGACATCATCCTTCACATCACCGGCGTGATCGGCGCTGCTGGCGGTACCGGCCACGTCATCGAATATACCGGCAGCGCGATTCGCGGCCTCAGCATCGAGGGCCGTCTGACGGTCAGTAACATGGCAATCGAGGGCGGCGCCCGCGCTGGCCTGATCGCACCCGACGATGTCACCTTCGCTTATCTGAAGGGCCGCCCCTACGCGCCGAAGGGGGCCGACTGGGAGGCTGCGGTCGCCTATTGGCGCAGCCTCGCGACCGATCCGGGCGCCAGCTATGACAAGACCGTCGTCATCGACGCTGCCGACATTGCACCGAGCGTTACCTGGGGAACCAGCCCCGAGGACGTGGTGCCGATCACCGGCTTCGTTCCCGATCCTGCGAGCTTTGCCGACCCGTCGAAACAGGCCGCCGCCGCCAAATCGCTTGCCTATATGGGCCTCGAACCCGGCACGCGAATGCAGGACGTCGCGATCGAGAACATCTTCATCGGCAGTTGCACCAACAGCCGGATCGAGGACATGCGCGCTGCCGCTGCGGTCATCAAGGGCCGCAAAAAGGCCGACAATGTCCGCTGGGCGATCGTCGTTCCGGGATCGGGCCTGGTAAAGGCGCAGGCCGAAGCCGAAGGGCTCGACCGCATCTTCATCGACGCAGGGCTCGAATGGCGCGAGCCGGGCTGTTCGGCGTGCCTTGCGATGAACCCCGACAAGGTGCCCGCAGGCGAACGCTGCGCATCGACGAGCAACCGCAATTTCGTCGGCCGCCAGGGTCCGGGCAGCCGCACGCATCTTGTCAGCCCCGCCATGGCGGCGGCGGCGGCGGTGACCGGCAAGCTCACCGACGTGCGGGAGTTGATGGCATGACCCCACTGGAAAAGGTCGAAGGCCGCGCGATTCCGCTCGGGCTCAAGAATGTCGATACCGACGTCATCATTCCCGCGCACTGGCTCAAGACCACGAGCCGCGAAGGCATGGGCCGCGGCGCGTTCGAAAGCCTGCGCGCCGATCCCGACAATCTGTTCGACCGCCCCGAGAACAAGGGCGCTCCGATCCTGATCGCGGGCGACAATTTCGGCTGCGGGTCGAGCCGCGAACATGCCGCCTGGGCGCTCGGCGACCTTGGCATCCGCGTCGTCATCGCGCCCAGCTATTCCGACATCTTCTCGGGCAATGCGGTCAAGAACGGCATCTTGCCCGTGGTGCTGCCGCAGGCGGCGGTCGACCGGCTGATCGAGGTCGCGGCAACCGATCCGATTCACGTCGACCTCGACACGCAGACGGTGACGACGCCCTTTCAGGATCGCTTCACCTTCGAAATCGACCCGTTCCGCAAGATGTGCCTGCTCGGCGGTCTCGACGAGATCTCGCTCACCGAAAAGAGCGGCGGGGCGATCGACGCTTATGAGGCAAAACTAGCGGCCGAGCGGCCCTGGCTGCAGCCCGCGCTCACCGAATAACCAACGAAACAGGAAAAGGAGACGATGATGAAGGCTCTTCTGTCGACCGCGACCGGCGGCCCCGAAACGCTCGAACTGGGCGAGGTTGCGCGCCCCACCCCCGGCAAAGGGCAGATGGTCGTCGATGTGAAGGCCTGCGCGGTCAACTTCCCCGACGTGCTCATCATCGAGGATAAATATCAGTTCAAGCCGCAGCGCCCCTTCGCCCCGGGCGGCGAGGTCGCGGGCATCGTGGCCGAGGTCGGCGAAGGCGTGACCGATTTCAAGGTCGGCGACCGGGTGATTGCGGCGTGCGGCAACGGCGGCATGGCCGAGGCGGCGCTGGTCAATGCCGCCAATAGCTATCCGCTGCCCGAAGGGCGCGACTTTGCCGAAGGCGCGGCGCTCCTGATGACCTATGGCACCAGCATTCATGCGCTGGTCGATCGCGGCCATATCGAGGAAGGCGATACGCTGCTCGTCCTTGGCGCCTCGGGCGGAGTCGGCATTGCCGCGGTCGAACTGGGCAAGGCATTCGGCGCGCGCGTCGTCGCCGGCGTATCGAGCGAGGCAAAGGCCGACATCGCACGTCAGGCCGGCGCCGACGAAGTCGTCGTCTATGGCTATCAGCCGTTCGACAAGGAGGCCTCGAAAGCGCTCGCCAACACGTTCAAGGCGGCGGTCGGCGGCGACGGCGCCAATGTGATCTACGATGCGGTCGGCGGCGATTATTGCGAACCGGCGCTGCGCTCGATCGCATGGGAAGGACGCTACCTCGTTGTCGGCTTCCCCGCGGGCATTCCGCGCCTGCCGCTCAACCTGACCCTGCTCAAGAGCTGTGACGTCGCCGGTGTTTTCTGGGGGGCCTTCGCCGCCCGCGAGCCGCAGCGCAACCGCGCCAATATCGCGCGCCTGTTCCAGCTTTGGGAACAGGGCAAGATCAGCCCGCGCGTCACCGAACGCTTCGCGCTGGCCGATGGCGGCAAGGCGATCGCCAAGCTCGGCGACCGCAGCGCGGTCGGCAAGCTGGTCGTGACGATCTGAAATATCGCCCCGATCCCGCGCTGACCGAGGCGCTCGACGCACTGGCGCGGCCGACCGGCCGGATCGAGGTGCGCGTGACGCCCGGCGCGGGGCGCGACGAGGTACGGATCGATGCCGGCACCGTTTTGCTGCGCGTCACCGCCCCGCCCGCCGACGGCGCCGCCAACGAGGCGGTGCTGCGCCTGCTCGCGGCCGCGCTCGGCCGGCCACGCCGCGATCTGACGCTGCTGCGCGGCGCAACGGCGCGGATAAAACTGGTCGCGGTCGCGCTCGACTGATCGCAAAGCAAGGCCCCGCTTAACCATTTATCAGGGGCTCCCCCCTATCGTTCAATGCAGGACTATTGGGATTCAGGGATCAACGATGGCGGACCCCCGTTCGGCCAGTGATGGGCAGGCGATGAGCCTTGCGAATATTTCGCGGACTCGCCGTGCGCAGTTGATTGCCGAGTTCGAGGGCGAACTCGGCATCGATCACAAGGCGCGCGCGCGCGCCGCCTATGAAGAAAAGCGCTGGCGCATCATCAAGACGATCATTGTGTGGACGATCGCGCTGATGTTCTTCGCGGTTGCCTGCTACAAATTGTGGCTGATGGGCCTGCAGGTCGACAGGCCCTTTTCCGACCTCAATCCGATCGACAATATTTTGGGCAAATAGGCCGAGCGGCCGATCCGGGCACCCGAAGGCGCCCGGTCACAAACACTTCCTCAGTAAACGCGCGCCTTCGGCTTGATATATTCGGCATCGTCGGTCAGCGTATATTCGTGGACCGGGCGGTAATCGAGCGTCACCTTGCCGTCCTTGCCGCCCCAGCCGTCGAACCAGCTGATCGTGTGCTTCATCCAGTTCGCATCGTCGCGGTTCGGGAAATCCTCGTGCGCGTGGGCGCCGCGGCTTTCCTTGCGGTTGAACGCCGAATGCATCGTCACCGTCGCCTGCGCGATCAGATTGTCGAGCTCGAGCGTTTCGACGAGATCGGTGTTCCAGATCAGGCTGCGGTCGGCGACATGGACGTCGGTCATGCGCTCATAGGTCTTGGCAAGCTTGTCCTTGCCCTCGGCCATCAGCTCGTCGGTGCGGAAAACCGCCGCATGCTGCGACATCGCGCGCTGCATCTCGGTGCGGATTTCAGCGGTCGGCGAACCGCCGCTCGCGTTGCGGAAATGGTCAAGGCGGCCAAGCGCGAGGTCGGCGCTGTCCTTGGGCAGCGCAGGCTGCGCGGCGCCGGGCGCGACAAGTTCCTTGAGCCGGTGCCCCGTCGCGCGTCCGAAGACGACAAGGTCGATCAGGCTGTTCGAGCCGAGGCGGTTCGCGCCATGGACCGACACGCACGCCGCCTCGCCGACCGCGAACAGGCCGGGGACGACCGCATCGGGGTTGCCGTCCTTCAGCGTCACGACTTCGCCATGATAGTTACAGGGAATGCCGCCCATATTGTAATGGACCGTCGGCACGACCGGCAGCGGCTGGCGCGTCAGGTCGACGCCCGCGAAAATCTTGCCGCTTTCGGTGATGCCCGGCAGACGCTCCGCCAGCACCGCGGGATCGATATGATCGAGGTGCAGGAAGATATGGTCCTTGTGCGGACCGACGCCGCGGCCTTCGCGGATTTCGAGCGCCATCGAACGCGACACGACGTCGCGCGACGCCAGATCCTTCGCCGAGGGGGCATAGCGTTCCATGAAGCGCTCGCCCTCGGAGTTGGTGAGATAGCCGCCCTCGCCGCGCGCGCCCTCGGTGATGAGGACGCCCGCACCGTAGATGCCGGTCGGGTGGAACTGGACGAACTCCATGTCCTGGAGCGGCAGGCCCGCGCGCAGCACCATCCCGCCGCCGTCGCCGGTGCAGGTATGCGCCGAGGTGGCGGTGAAATAGCAGCGGCCATAGCCGCCGGTCGCGAGCACGACCGCCTGGCTGCGGAAGCGGTGGATGCTGCCGTCTTCCATGCACAGCGCGATCACGCCGCGGCACACGCCGTCTTCCATGATCAGGTCGAGCGCGAAATATTCGATGAAGAAGTCCGCGTCATACTTCAGGCTCTGCTGATAGAGCGCGTGGAGCATCGCGTGACCGGTGCGGTCGGCGGCGGCGCATGTGCGCTGCACCGGCGGGCCTTCACCCATATTCTGCATATGGCCGCCGAACGGGCGCTGATAGATGGTGCCATTGGCGTTGCGCGAAAAGGGCACGCCGGCATGTTCGAGTTCGTAGACCGCGGCGGGCGCCTCGCGCACCATATATTCGATCGCGTCCTGGTCGCCCAGCCAGTCGGAGCCCTTGACGGTGTCGTACATATGCCACTGCCAATGGTCGGGGCTGTTGTTGCCGAGGCTGGCGGCAATGCCGCCCTGCGCCGCAACGGTGTGGCTGCGCGTCGGGAACACCTTGGTGATGCAGGCGGTGCGCAGGCCGGCCTCGGCGCTGCCCATCGTGGCGCGCAGGCCCGAACCGCCGGCGCCGACGACGACGGTGTCATAGGTGTGGTCGATGATCTTGTAGGCTTCGGTCATATCACATGCCCCCCGGGCCGAGCGCGGCGGGCGCCAGCGCGATGCGCACGATCGCGAAAATGCCATAGGCCGCGCCGCCGAACGCATAGAAATTCAACAGGACGATCGACAGCAGACGCGTCGCTTCGCCGTGGACATAATCCTCGATCAGCACCTGCAGCCCGAGGCGCAGGTGCCAGAAGACGCTGACCACGAGCAGGATCAGCGCAAAGGCGACCATCGGCTTCGACGCCCACTGCATCAGCGCGGCATGGTCGCCGAGCGGCAAGCGGAGCAGCGAGACGACGAACCAGGTGACGAGCAGCACATTGCCGAGCGCGGTCAGCCGCTGCTGCAGCCAGTGGCCGGTACCGTGGTGCGAAGCGCCAAGTCCGCGAACCCGGCCGAGAGGCGTTCCGTTACCCATTGAGCGCCTCCTTGGCGATATAGAGCCAGGTCGCGGCGGTCGCGAGGATCGCGCCCACGATCACGACGGTCGACCAGAGCTTGTTGGCCTTGAGTTCATAACCCGCGCCGGTATCGAGGACGAAGTGGCGCAGCCCCGAAAACAGATGCTGGAAAAAGGCCCAGGTCAGACCGACGAGCACGATCTTGCCCAGAATATTGGTGACCTGATGCACGCCGCCGCCCGCAGGGTCGTGCCAGACGCAGGCGACGAAGGCCGCATAGGCCTCGGGGCCCGCCGCGATCGCGCCGAGCCAGCCGAGGAACATCAGCGCACCGACGATGGCCAGCCCGTCACCGCTGACGCGGTGAAAGATCGAGACCGCCATGTGCGGCCCCCATTTATACACCTGGAGGTGCGGCGAGAGCGGACGCCCGCTCGGTTCTTTGCCAGCCATATCAGCCCCATTCCGTGACTCTAGTCGGTCGATGGGCGCCGGTTTAGCGCCGCGCGCACGATATGCAATTGCTTAGGGGGCGATGGAGGCAAGAAATCGCAGGCAGCCGGCCCCGGGATCGAAGGATCGTCCGGGGCCGACGCGCCTTATTTGATCTTGTCGCGGTTCGCGTAGAGCAGCGCCGCAAGCACTGCGGCCGAACCGACGCCGATCCCCGCCGCCGTCTTCCAGCCGATCTTGCGGCCGCCTTTCGCCGCCTCCCGGTCGGCCGCCTCGGTCGCCTCGGCGGCTTCCTTCTGGGCCTGCTGCTCGCGCGCGGCGCGCAGCACTTCATTTTCTTCTTCGTCTTGCGGGGGAGGCGGCACTTGGTCGGTCATCGTCTCTCTTGATCCTATGGTCTGGCGTCAGGCGAGTGCCTGCTCGACAGGCACATAGTCCGTTCCCACCGCTTCGGCTACGGCTTCGAACGTCACCTTACCATTCCATACGTTCAGGCCCTGCGAAAGATGCATATCGCGGCGCAGCGCTTCTTTCCAGCCGAGGTCGGCGATGCGCAGCGCGTGCGGCAGGGTGACATTGTTGAGCGCATAGGTGCTCGTGCGCGCGACGGCGCCGGGCATGTTGGCGACCGCATAATGGACGATGCCGTCGACGACATAGGTCGGATCGGCGTGCGTGGTCGCATGGCTCGTCTCGAAACAGCCGCCCTGGTCGATCGCGACGTCGACGAGGACCGATCCGGGGCGCATTGTCTTCAGCATGTCGCGCGTGACGAGCTTCGGCGCTTCGGCGCCGGGGATCAGCACCGCGCCGATGACCAGATCGGCCTCGGCGACGCATTCGGCAAGGTTCGCGCGGTTCGAAAAGCGGGTCTTCGCGCGCGCTTCGAAAAAGGTGCCGACGCGTTCGAGCACTTCGGGATCGCGATCGAGGATCGTGACGTCGGCGCCCAGCCCCGCCGCCATCTGCGCCGCGTTGAAGCCGACGACGCCGCCGCCGATCACGCAGATTTTGCCCGGCGCCACGCCCGGCACGCCGCCGAGCAGCACGCCGCGGCCGCCATGCGCCTTTTCAAGCGCGGTCGCGCCGGCCTGGATCGACATGCGCCCCGCGACCTGGCTCATGGGCTTCAGGAGCGGCAGGCCGCCATGCGGGCTGGTCACGGTTTCATAGGCGATGCACACCGCGCCCGAATTCATCAGATCGCGCGTCTGCTCGGGATCGGGCGCAAGGTGAAGATAGGTATAGAGAATCTGGCCTTCGCGCAGCATCGCGCGCTCGACCGCCTGCGGCTCCTTGACCTTCACGACCATTTCGCAGGTCGCGAAAATTTCTTTGGCGCTGTCGACGATCTCGGCGCCCGCCTCGACATAGAAGCGGTCGTGAGCGCCGATGCCCTCGCCCGCGCCGGTCTGGACGAGGACGCGGTGACCATGAGCCACCAGTTCGCGGGCGCTCTCGGGCGTCAGGCCGACGCGATATTCGTGATTCTTGATTTCCTTGGGGGTGCCGATGATCATGCTGTCTCTCCGATTTGCCGGAACGGACGCGCGCATTTTCGCCTATCCGAAGCCTTCGGGCAAACATAACAGCGTATCGGCGGGATTTGCTTGCAAACTATCGTTCGCATAACGATAAACACGCAATATTTTTGCGTCATTCTGGATGAACACGCGACATGATCGATCGAATCGATGCAAAGCTGCTTAACCTGTTGCAGCGCGAGGGGCCAAAACCCGTCGCTGAACTGGGCGAACGGGTCGGACTTTCGGCCTCCGCCTGCCATCGCCGCATCCGCGCGATGGAGGCGGCGGGGATCATCACCGGCTATGCCGCGCGCATCGCCCCCGACACGATCGGCCTCGGGCTCGACGTGTTCGTCGACATCAGCCTGACCTCGCAGAGCGAAGAGGCGCTCACCGCTTTCGAAAGCGCGGTCAAAAGCTTCGACGAAATCCTCGAGTGCCAATTGCTGTCAGGCGCGTCCGACTATCGGCTGCGCGTCGCTGCGCGCAATGTCGCCGATTTCGACCGGCTGCACCGCCACTGCCTGTCGCGCCTTCCGGGTGTCGCCGCGATGCACAGCGCCTTTGCCCTGCGCACCATAAAGGGCTTCGAAGGCTATCCCGTCCAACCCACCGAGCGCCGCTGAACCGAGCGAAACCGGCCGCGCTGGTTAACGGTGAATTTACCAATTTCCTTCCATATCCGGCAGACGCAGTTTGGGATGATGGCGGGCGACAGACCTGCGCGTCCCGGGGTCGGCAAGGGAACAGGATCATGGTGAAGGAAAATCCGATTCATAAGCAGCAAATCGAGCCCGTTCTGATGGCCGATCGCTTCCCGACCTATGACCTCGACGGCCGGCTCGCCGCCGACGGGGCCGAAGTGCACATGATCCTGTCGGGGCTGGAGACGCAGCTGGCGACCGCCTATTGGGATGCCTTCAACGCGCTGCCCATCGTCACCCGCAAGATCGAGGGTGAACTGCTTGAATCCTATATTCGCGGCAGCGCGCGGCACATGCAGACCAAATATGCCGACGCCGCGGGGCAGGAGGCCGCGACCATCGCGTGCCAGAACACCCATATGGCGCTGCGCGTCGGCCTGCCGATCGCGACCGTGCTGTCGTGCATCGGCGAGAGCCACAAGCTGGCCATCCATTATGTGATCGAGGCGTGCGCCGGCGACACGGCGCGCCAGACACGCCTGACCGCGGCGATCAACCGTCTCGCGCTGCTCGAAATGGACATCATGCTCGCCTATGCCGAAAAGCTCGACCGGGCAGCGATCTCGCAGGAGCGACAGGCGCTGGCGAGCGATTTCGACCGCTCGATCGCCTCGCTGGTCCAGGACAGCGACGGGGTGCGCCAGCAGCTCGCCAAACAGGCCACATCGGCCGATCATGCCGCGCGCGGCATGATCGCCAAGACGAGCGAAGTCGCCGCGGCGTCCGAGCAATCGGCGATGGCGATGCGCGAAGCCGCATCGACCGCCGCCGGGCTGATCCGCGCGATCGAGGATGCCCGCACCGAGGTCGAAGCATCGGCCAGCGTCGCGACGCGCGCCTCCGAACAGGCGGGCGAAGCGGTGGCCATGTCCGACGCGCTGTCGCGTCACGCCGAATCGATCGAATCCATTCTGGGCCTGATCCGCGAAATTGCGGGCCAGACCAACCTCCTCGCGCTCAACGCGACGATCGAGGCGGCGCGCGCGGGCGAATCGGGCCGCGGCTTTGCCGTCGTCGCGCAGGAAGTGAAGAGCCTCGCCAACGAAACCGCGCGCGCGACCGACGATATTGCGGGCAAGATCACCGCGATCCAGCAGGCAACGCGCGGGTCGGTCGCGGCCAACCAGTCGATCCAGCAGACGATCATCGAGGTGCAGCAGTCGGCGCAGCGAATTCGCGATGCGATGGACGCGCAGGCGCAGACGGTCACCTCGATCACCGCCGCCGTCGACGAAACCGCGCTCGCCGCCGACAGCATGTCGTCGACCATCGCCAGCATCCGCAACGATTCGGGCACCGTCGCCAGCGAAATCAGCGTGCTCAGCCAGGAATTTTCCAAGATGGGCGAGCGGCTGCAGGCACTGGAAACCGCCGCGAGCGAATTCAGCCGCCGCGTCGCCTGATCCGTCGCGCCCTGCTTGGCAAGCGGCCCGCCGCTCGCCTAAGGCGGGGGGATGAAAACCCACATCCTGATTACCGGCGCGAGCCGCGGCATTGGTGCGGCCATCGCCGACGCGCTTGCGACCGACGCGGCGAAGGTCGCCGCGCTGTCGAGCGCCGACGGCGACCTTGGCGACCCTGCGATTGCGGACCAACTATGGGCCAAAAGCCTCGACCGGCTCGACGGCCGGATCGACGTGCTCGTCAATAATGCCGGCGTTTTCGAAGCGAATCCGATCGACAGCAGCGACGCCGACTGGCTCGAAAGCTGGAACCGGACCCTCCAGATCAACCTGACCGCCGCCGCGCAGCTGTGCCGCCGCGCGGTGCAGCACTGGCAGGCGCGCCGGGCCGCAGGCGACACGAGCCATGGCCGGATCGTCAATATTGCCAGCCGCGCCGCCTATCGCGGCGACAGTCCCGCGCATTGGCATTATGCGGCATCGAAGGCGGGCATGGTCGCAATGACCAAGACGATTGCGCGCGGCTATGCTCATGAAGGCATCCTCGCCTTCGCCATTTGCCCGGGCTTCACGATGACCGGCATGGCCGAGGACTATCTCGCCAGCCGGGGCGGCGACACATTGCTCGCCGACATCCCGCTGGGCCGCGTGGCGGGCCCCGAGGAAATCGCCGAAATGGCGCGCTGGTGCGCGCTCGAGGCGCCGCCGTCGATGACCGGGGCGATCCTCGATGCCAATGGAGCCAGCTATGTCCGCTAAAAGTCTTGCCCTGGCCGCCCTGATGCTTGCTGCCCCGATGCCTGCGGGATGCGCGCCGCAGGCGAGCGCTCCGGCCGCGGCGCCTCCTGCCCCGACGGGCAAGGTGCTCGCCGCCGCCTGCGCCGATCGCGACGGCTGGAGCGATCCCGCGCCGCCGGCCAAGCTGTTCGGCAACACTTATTATGTCGGCACCTGCGGCATCACCGCGTTGCTCATCGACGCACCGGCCGGACCGATCCTGATCGATGCCGCAACCGCCGAAGCGGCGCCTGCGATCCTTGCCAATATCCGCGCGCTGGGCTTCGATCCCAAGCGCATCCGCGCGATCCTCACCAGCCATGAACATTTCGATCATGTCGGCGGTCTCGCGGCGCTGCATGCCGCGACCGGCGCGCCGGTGATCGCGCTTGCCGACGCCGCGCCGCAGCTCGAAAGCGGAACCCCCGACCCGCGCGATCCGCAGCGCGGCGCCCTCGATAGCTTCACCGCCGTGCCGGTCGCACAGCGCCTGCGCGACGGACAGCCGATCGCCTTTGCCGACATCCGGATCACCGCGCACGCGACCCCCGGCCACACGCCGGGCAGCACGAGCTGGACGTGGCAATCGTGCGAAGGCGCCGCCTGCCGTACCATCGCCTATGTCGACAGCCTGACCGCTATTTCGGCCGACGGCTACCGCTTCAGCGACCATCCCGACTATGTCGCGATGCTGCGCGCGACCTTTGCCAGGGTGCCGACGCTGCCCTGCGACATTCTGGTCACCCCGCATCCCGGCGCGAGCAATTTGTTCGCGCGGTTGGCGGGCGAGGCAAAGCTTGCCGCCGCCGATGGCTGCGCCGCTTATGCCGCGGCAGCAGGCAAGCGACTCGACGATCGGCTGGCGAAAGAAGCGGCAACGCGATGAGCTGGATCGTCTCGCTGCCCTGCACGCGTGCGGAGGCCGAAGCGCTGTCGGGTGAAATCCCGGCGCTGGATGCGGCCCCTGAAGCGCCGGTCGTCGTGACGCGCGAGATCGACGAAGAGGCCGGAACGTGGCAGCTCGACGCCTATATGGACGACGCGCCGGGCGATGATCTGCTGCGGCTGATCCAATCGCTCGCCCCGAGCGCGAAGGGCGTCGCGCCGACCGTCGCCGAATTGCCCGAAGAAGATTGGGTCACGCTGTCGCAGCAGGGGCTCGAGCCGGTGCGCGCCGGACGCTTTTTCGTCCACACCAGCAGCTATGCCGACCGCGTCCCGCCGGGCACGACATCCTTTCTGATCGATGCGAGCCAGGCCTTCGGCACCGGCGGGCACGACACGACCGCGGGCTGCCTCGCGATGCTCGACCGCCTCGACCGCGTGGGCGCCGCACCGCGCAATATCGCCGACATCGGGACGGGCACGGGCCTGCTCGCCTTCGCCGCCATGGCGCTATGGCCGCGCGCGCGCGTCATCGCGTCGGACATCGACCCGGCGAGCATATTCGTCACGCGTGACAATGCCGCGATCAACGATGTGCCACTGGGCCGCGGCGGCGGCCGGCTCGCGCTGGCGGTCGCGCCGGGGACCGACCATCCGGCCATAAGGCACCGGGCGCCCTATGACCTCGTCATCGCCAATATTCTCGCCGGGCCGCTCATCACTCTTGCTCCCGACATTGCCGCTGCGACCGCACCCGGCGGCCGCGCCATTCTTGCCGGCCTGATCGCGCGCCAGATGGATCCCGTAGTCGCCGCCTATCGCGCGCACGGCTTTCGCCTGTCCGCGCGCGGCGGCAGCGCGGAATGGCCCTGTCTGCTGCTCACCAAGCGGCGGCGCTACGGCTACCGCCGCAAGGAACGCGCCCTGCACCGCGCCAGCCCCTCGGACGCGAGCTTCGGGAGCTGGTGAAAATCAGGCTTTCGCCGCCGCATAGTCCTGCGTGCCGCGGGTGATGACGCTATCGTCCGGCAGGATGTCGGCGATCGGGATCGGCGGCAGCGCGGCGTTCGCGGCATAGAGAGGAGCAAAGTCGGTGTTGACCGTCGTCTCCAGAAGCTGGTCCAGACTATCGATCACGAAATAATTCTGCTGGAAATCGTCGATCCGGTAATCGGTGCGCATCACGCGCGCCAGGTCGAAACCGATGCGGTTGGGGCTGTCCGAATCGAGTGCGAAGACGCTTTCGGCGTAGGACGAGACGATCCCCGCGCCATAGATGCGCAGGTCGCCGCCCTCGCGGATCAGCCCGAATTCGACCGTGTACCAATAGAGCCGCGCGAGCTGCTTCAGCGCGTCGAACTGCAGGCTCCTGAGGCCGCCTTCGCCATAAGCGACCATATAATCGGCGAATATCGGGTCGGCGAGCATCGGGACATGGCCGAACACGTCGTGAAAGACGTCGGGTTCCTGCAGATAGTCGAGCTGCTGCGGTGTGCGGATGAAATTGCCCGCCGGGAAGCGCCGGTTCGCCAGATGGTCGAAAAACACGTCATCGGGGACAAGCCCCGGCACCGCCACGACCTGCCACCCCGTCGCCGCCATCAGCCGCGCATTGAGTTCGCGATAATCGGGGATGCCCGGCTTTTCGAGCTTGAGCACGTCGATCCCGCGCAGAAAGGCGTCGGCGGCGCGTCCCGGCAGCATCTCGGACTGGCGCGCGAACAGCCGGTCCCACATCGCATGCTCGTCGGCGGTAAAGGCGTCCCAATCCTGCGATATCGTCCAATCCGCCGCGGCGCCCGGCGGCGGCGTGTCGTGGACGTGCGTAAACTGGCTTTCCATGCGTGCAATCTACCATCAATATGGTTTCAAGTGAAACTTTATTTGCCGACCTCGACGATTTGCGTTGCCAGCCGGTCGACCTCGGCCCGATCGTGGCTGACATAGAGGATCGGCACTTTCAGCTCGTCGCGTATCCGTTCGATCACCGTCATGATGTCGTCGCGCCGCGCCGCGTCGAGCGACGATAGCGGTTCGTCCATCAACAGGATTTGCGGCGCCGCGAGCAAGGCCCGGCCGATCGCGACCCGCTGCGCCTCGCCGCCCGACAGGCTTTGCGGCCAGCGACCGAGCAAATGACCGATACCCAGGAAATCGGCGGCCTCATCCAGCGTCATCCAGCGATTAGCCGGATCGGCGAGACGCCAGCCATAGAGGAGATTGGCCTTCACGCGCCGATGCGGAAAGAGGCGCCCGTCCTGAAAGACATAGCCGACGCGCCGCGCCTCGGGCGGCAGGTCGGTGGCGCCGTCGAACAATGTCCGTCCGCCGATACGGATATGCCCGCGATCGGGGCGCAGCAGCCCGGCGACCATGTTGAGCAGGCTGGTCTTGCCGACCCCCGAAGGCCCGAACAGCGCGGTCAGTCCGGCTTCGGCCGTGAACTGCGCCCCGATGACGCTCGCGCCGAAGCGCCTTTCGACGTCGATATCAATCGCCATGCCGCGCCCTTTCGGCATGGGTGCGCCGCACCAGCCACTCGGACAGGATCAGCGCACCGAGCGACAGCGCGACCGACAGCAGCGCGAGCCGGGTTACCATCGCCTCCGCCCCCGGCACCTGCAGCGCCGAATAGATGGCGAGCGGCAGCGTCTGCGTTTCGCCGGGAATGTTGGAAACGAAAGTGATCGTCGCGCCGAATTCGCCGATCGAGCGGGCGAAGCCGAGCACGAGCGCCGCCAGCACGCCGGGCAGAGCGAGCGGCAGGCTGACCGTCCGGAAGGCGTGCCAGCGCCCCGCCCCCAGCGTCCGCGCCGCGCCTTCGAGCCGCCGGTCGATCCCCTCGATCGACAGGCGCATCGCGCGTACCATCAGCGGGAGCGCCATGATCGCGGCGGCCAGCGCGGCGCCGGTCCAACGGAACATCAGCGTGACGCCGAGCCACTCCTGCAGCCGGCTGCCGATCGGGCCGAGCGGGCCGAAGGCGACAAGCAGCAGCCAGCCGGTGACGACGGGCGGCAGGACGAGCGGGAGATGGACCAGCGCGTCGAGCAGCAGCCGCCCGGGAAAGCGATAGCGCGCGAGCACCCAGGCGAGCGCGAAGGCAAGCGGCAGCGTCGCGAGCACTGCGACCCCGCCGACCTTGAGCGACAGCGCAACAATCCCCCACTCCTCGGCCGACAGCATCAGGGCGCCGTGAAGCCGTGGCGCGCAAAGATCGCGCGCGCCTGCCGCGACAGCAGGAACGCGCGGAACGCTGCGGCCTCGCCGCTGCGCGACGACTTGAGGAGCGCCAGCGGATAACGGATCGGCGGATGGCTGGCGGCGGGAAAGGTCCCGACGACGCGCACCGCCTGTGACGCCTGCGCATCGGTGGCGTAGACGATGCCGAGCGGCGCGGCGCCGCGTTCGACGAGCGCCAGTGCGGCGCGGACATTCTCGGCCGGGGCAAGCTTGTTCGCCACATCGCCCCACACGGCGAGAGCGGTCAGTGCCGCCTTGGCATATTTGCCCGCGGGCACCGCTTTCGGATCGGCAACCGCCAGCCGCCCGCCGCCGAGCGCGCGCGCCAGTGCGAAGCCGCGCGCGGGGGCAAGGTGCAACCTGCTCGCATTGGGGGCGATCAGCACGAGCCGGTTGCCGACCAGATTGGCGCGCGTGCCGGGACGCAGCAGTCCCGCCTTGGCGACCGCGTCCATCCAGGGCTCGTCGGCGGAGATGAACAGGTCGGCGGGCGCCCCCGCCATGATCTGCCGCGCGAGCGCCGGCGATCCCGCAAAGGACAGGACGGGGCGCGCATGCCCCTGCGCCGCCCAGGCGTCGGCGGCGTCGGTCAGCGATTCCTGAAGGCTGGCCGCCGCAAGGATCAGCGGCCCGCGCTCGGCCGCCGCCGCCATGGGCGCCAAGGTGGTCAGCACAAGAAGGATGAGCAGGCGCCGGAGGATCGTCATGGCGGCGACCATAGCCATGCTAGGCGGGGCGCGAAAGCGGCGGGAGGACGCGCACCTGGCGATAGCCGCGCTCGATCGTCCCGCGCGCCGACAGATCGCGCAGCGCGGCGCCGAGCGTGACGCGCGAGACGCCGAGCAGATCGGCGATCTGTTGCTGCGTCGCGCGCACCGTCATCCCGTCGGCGGCGTCGGCGGCCATCGCCGCGAGCAGCCGCGCCAGCCGCTCGGCGACGGGCAGCCGCCGTTCGGCATCGATGATGTCGAGCGACACCGCAAGCTGGCGGCCCAGGCTGCGCAGCAGCAGCTCGGCCCAGCCGATGTCGGCGGTCATCAGCGCGCGAAGCACCGGGCGGTCGATGGCAACCAGGCGCGCCGGACCGCTGGCAATCGCGTCGACTTGGCGTTCCAGCCCGGTGAAGAAGGCCAGCTCGCCGAAGATATCGCCCGGCCCCAGCACCGCAAAGGCGGTGAACGCGCCATCCTCCGCATAGCGTCCGACGAGTACATGCCCCTCGATCACCGCCCAGAAGGCATCGCCCGGATCGCCCTGATGCTGAACGAACTGGCCATCCGCAAAGGATCGCGGCGACGTCATCGCGAGCAGCCGGTCGCGTTCGGTGCCCGACAGGCGCGTTCGCTCGGCAAGAGCCAATTGATAACTTCTTTGCATTGCCGAGTCGGTTTCTGTGCCAACGCGCGGTGAAAGACAAGTGGCACGGGGCCATAGCGGGAGAATCGGGATGCAGCTTACCTCGGCCCAGTCGAGCCTGATCGTCGTTGCAATCTATGTCGGCTTCTGCCTGCTCGAGCTGATCCGCACGCGCCTGTTCGCCAAATCCGAACAGTCGCGCCACGACGGCATCATCGAAATCGTCAGCACCTTCACGCTGCTCATCGCGACCCAGCCCGCAATCCTGCTGATCGTCGGCGCGCTCGGCCACGCCTGGTTTCCGCAATATGAAGGCGCGCTGGCGCACGCCCCCTGGTACGCCGCGCTCGCACTGTTCCTCGTCTTCGAAGACATGATGCAATATTGGTGGCACCGCGCGTCGCACAGCACCGCTTGGCTCTACAACCTGCACCGCGCGCACCATAATGCCCGCTATATGAGCGTCCGGCTCGTCTACCGGAACAACATCATCTATTATGCGATGATGCCGAGCATCTGGTTTGCCGGGGTGCTCGTCTTCCTCGGGCTCGGCTGGTTCTACGCCTTCTATCTCATCGTGAAGATGGCGGTGATCATCGGCGCGCACAGCGACGTCGCCTGGGATGCGCCGCTCTATCGCATCCGGGCGCTCGCGCCCGTGATGTGGGTCGTCGAACGCACGATCAGCACCCCCGCGACGCATCATGCGCATCACGGCCGCCACGCCGACGATCCGGCGGTCAACTACAAGGGCAATTTCGGCAATCTTCTGTTTTTCTGGGACGTGCTGTTCGGCACCGCAAAGATCACGCGCAGCTATCCGCAAAGCTATGGCGTCGAAAATCTGCCGCCGGCCACGCTGGGCCAGCAGCTTTTGTGGCCGATCTTTCCCGAGAACAAGGATATGCATGCGGTCATCCCCGGCGCCGTGCCGGGGACCAGCGAACCGCATGCGGTCGCGGCGGGCTGAACGGGTCGCAGCACGTCCCGCCAGCGCGCGGCCCGGCACCTGTGGGGGATGCCGGGCCGTTTGCCGGTCGGGGGTTCAGCGTTCCGCCAGCTTGCCGAGCGCCATGGCGTCAGCATTACTGAGGTCGAGGAAGCGATGATCCGCAGCTTGCGGGTCATTGCCCAGCCGGTCCACAGAAAGAACCGCAGGTGGTGGCAATTCTGGCGGCGGTATCGCCGCTTCGACCTTGCCAAGCAGCCGCCGCACCGACAGGGTGCCGCCAGCGATGAAAACCGACCTCGACCATCTTCCAGCCAACAAGCAGCGCGAGCTGGAGCGCGTGAAGGCGATCATCTTCGAAGAGTTCGAGGATGCATTGGCGCTCGGCACGATGAGCTGGAAGAAGAAGGGGCGGATCGACAAGATCATCCTTTATGGCAGCTATGCGCGCGGCGGCTGGGTCGACGAGCCGCATACCGCCA
The DNA here is from genome assembly GCF_021401285.1 of Sphingopyxis sp. NFH-91. NCBI lineage: Bacteria > Pseudomonadati > Pseudomonadota > Alphaproteobacteria > Sphingomonadales > Sphingopyxidaceae > Sphingopyxis > Sphingopyxis sp. NFH-91. The sequence continues at coordinate 40,602 of NZ_JACBGA010000014.1, forward strand.
AAGGCTATCGCTCGGACTTCGACCTTCTCATCATCGTCAACGACAAGCGGCTAACCGAGAAGGTCGATTTCTGGGGCAAGCTCGAAGACCGGCTGATTCGCGAACTCGCGATCGACAAGACGCTCAAGACGCCCGTCAACTTCATCGTTCACACCCTGCAGGAGGTGAACGACGGGCTGGCCCACGGCCGCTATTTTTTCATGGACGTCGCGCGCGACGGCATCGCGCTCTACGAATACGACAACAAACCGCTTCACACTCCCAAACCGAAGACGCCCGAGCAGGCGCTGGCGATGGCGCGGGAGTATTTCGACGAATGGTTTCCTACCGCTTCTGATTTTCACGGCAGCGCGAACGATGCCATCGCCAACGGGAAAACGAAGCTGGCCGCATTTCTGATGCACCAAGCGGCGGAACGCCTTTACCACTGCGTACTCTTGGTTTGCACCTTCTACACGCCGCACGTCCACAATCTTGCCTTCCTGCGCACGCAGGCTGAGCGCATTGATATGCGCCTCGTCGACGCTTGGCCGCGCGAACTAAAATCGGATCGGTCTCGCTTCGAAAAGCTGAAGGAGGCCTATGTGAAGGCCCGCTATTCGAAGCATTACCGCATCACCGAAGAGGAGCTGACATGGCTCGGCGGCTGCGTCGAGGAACTCGGTCGTGCGGTTCACGCGGTTTGCTTGGAGCGGATTGCAGCTTTGGAAGAGGGTGTACCCACATGACGGAGGCGTCCGAAAGCAATGATCGCGCGCGGGCGATTGCGGACCGCAAGATCGCATTGCTGATCGATGCCGACAATGTCTCACACGCCAAGATCGCAGCGATGCTGGCCGAGCTTTCCAAATATGGGACGGCGAACATCCGCCGCGCGTACGGCAACTGGGCAAGCGATAGTCTGAAGGGCTGGAAAGACAAGCTCCACGATTTCGCGATCCGTCCGATCCAGCAGTTCAACTATTCCACGGGGAAAAATGCCACCGACATCGCGCTGGTGATCGATGCGATGGAGCTTCTCTACACCCAAAAGCTCGACGCCTTTTGCCTCGCTTCGAGCGATGCAGACTTCACGCCGCTCGTCATGCAGCTTCGCGCCAATGGTCATGAAGTCTACGGCTTCGGTGAACGGAAAACGCCCAGTCCGTTCGTCAATGCCTGCACGACATTCCTCTATCTCGATAATCTCGATGGCGTCGATACACCTGCGGCACCGTCCGGGCCACCCGAATCGAAGCCGCCAAAGGCCAAGGATTCGGCAAAGGCTGCTACGCCGCCCGCAAAGGCCACCAACAAGAAACTTGCGCAGGACACCAAGCTGGTGACGATCCTGCGCGGTGCCGTTGAGGCATCAGCGCGTGACGACGGATGGGCATCGATGTCGGCGGCAGGGAGCGCGGTCAAACGGCAGGCGCCGATCGATCCAAGAAACTACGGGGCCAAGAATTTTCCGGCGTTGTTTGAGGCCACCGGCCTATTCGAGATCGTCAAGGGCGAAGGCGGCCACAGCTTCGTTGCCGACAAGCGGAACAAGGACCGCGCAGCCAAGCCGGCATCCTGATCGTCTCAATCTGGTTGCTGCTCGGTGACACGTCCGGTTCGCGCCCGAAGTTAGACGTACCGGTCCTAGTCAAATGAACCCCGCAAGCAGACGTTCCCAGCCTATCTACTGAACTCTGGATCCCTCGTCAGAGTTTGACCCCAGAGGATCTACCTGAAGCGGAAAAGTCTCGGATGTGCGCCGTTCATGGTGGCTGAGACAGGCTTTGATGCAACTGCAGATTGTACTACATTGACTGGCAATCATGAAGTTCAATCCCGTCGAACAAGAGGCGATCGTTCTTAACGCCATTTGGTTGATGATCGACGAGATCGTCAATTTTGCCATCTTCATGCCGATCGGGGCCAAAACCGAAGATGTGGCTCTGATGCCCCGAACGAGCGAGACGAGGCAGATCGCTCATATTCTTCTCGGAGACTTTCTGTCGCCACTCGTTTCGCGAGGAAAGGATGACCTGCCGTTCGGCTTGCCGAAGCCGCCGCGGGAGTCCCGGCAGAGCGATTTCAGCTTCCTTTTCTATCTGCGTCGGATTGCGGCCGATCCTCAGCTCGGGAATGAAACTGCGGCATTGGCACCAATCGTCGAGGCTTTCTCAGCATGGCTCGAGCAGGACACCCACATCGAAAAGGTCTGGCTTCCATCAATCGAGGTGGAGGTCGACCTCGACATCGCTCGAATGACCTGGATCAAGATCTGCGCCGACATCGGCAAACACAGTTTTGCCCGTCTTGAAGGCAATGTGAGAAAGATCGTCGATATTCTGCAAGCGCATGGGAAATCGATCGACGAGGGGATGGGATATACCGTTCTTCCCGAATTCTGGGAGTGGTTTCACGACCATCTGTTCGCCTATCATCTCAGCACCATCGCGGAGTTCCTCAACAATATTCGCTGGGCGATTTACGAATATCTCCGGCCCGAATTTTCCCGCGCCTATCATGTCACCGGCATTGTTTCAGGCGCCGAGATGTACGCATTCCATTATCCTGACGGCATCGAAGCGCCGCTTGCCAAGACGATGTATTGGGGCCTGATGAATATGGTCCGGGCGAAGCCGTATTTTCCGCGGTTCACGGTCACTTCATCGCTTAAATCACGATTCTGACGCCAGTTGCGGCATCGAAGCGCATTCGCGTGAAGCGAACGCCGAGCCATGGAAGCAGCCTACAGGGTTAGTTCCTGCAATCTTCGCCACGCATTGGTCTGCCTCAGGCCCGGATCGGCCTCGGAAAGCACTTCCAGGGCCTTGCCAAGCTCATAGGGTCGCTGAGAGCGGTCATCTGCGATAAGCGCGTCGAGAAGCATGAGCGTCGCGCGCGGATATTTTATGGCGAAATCCTTTTCGTCCTCTCCGCCTTGTTTGGAGAGGCGATAGGTGATCATGTCGAGATGGGCGACCGGTCTCAAAAGATCGAGTTCGAGAAGCAATGAGACGGCATCCGAAAAATGTTCGCCGGCCGTCTCGACGAGGCGCGCGAATCCGCGCGACGTCCTTTCGGTTCTGAAACGTATTTGACGGGGCCATGCCTCTACTATGAAGGGCTTGATAAAGGCCTCCCATTGATCTCCGTTCTCGTTGGCTTCGAGGATATGCGACAAGGTCCATATCGCATTGCCTCGGTCATCGTCGCTGAGGGCCATCAGCACCGCCTGGACCTGCGGAAAGGAAATGATCGTCGAGCCGTCCCGCCTCGGTCTGGCCAGCCCGACCAAGCGTTGCACATGTGAGCGTTTTTCGGACTCATCGAGCGTCCAGTCGGCTTCACCTTGGAGCATTGCCAAAAAGTCATCGCGCATCAATTGGAGGGTCGCCGGCTTCAGCCGGTTCCGGTCATAAGCGATACCGTGCCATGCCGCCTCCGCCATCGGATGCGATATCTCGAATAAGGGCAGCATCACCCTGGTCATCCAACCGGAATAACAATAGTCGAGCCAGCCCATATGCCGCGCGACAATGCAGACAGCATGGCCGCCTCCATCGCCGGGCACCGTGAAAAGCCGCTCGAGGCGATCACCCACATCTTTAGGCATTGCCCGCCGCCTTGAGGCCTTCGATGGCAAGAGGGCCCAAAGAAACTCGGCGAGGATCCCGGTGGGGCTGTTAATCGCTTTGTTCACCGAGACTTCGGAGCGGGTTTGGACAACCCCGCCGACGCTCGTGTGCCCGATGCCGCTGCTCGTCTGATCGGCGTCGGCCACGAGATAAGGCGCAACGATGGCGTCAAAAATCCGCAAAGCTCTGGGTCGGTCAATCTCGGCAAGCGCGGGTAAATGCGATCTCACCCATCGCGGCAGATAATAGCGGAGATCGAGGGCATGGCTCGCGGACAGACGCGCCAATGTCTCGGCGGCGAACCATCGCAGGCGCTCTGAAGTTTCTTCCGGCCATGCCGACAGTAAATTCTGCCAGAAGCGCACTTCAAACTGACCGGTCTTCAGTGCGTAGCGCAGCGACGACAACGCCCGGAAGGGAAAGGCGGCTACCAAACCTTCAAATGGCCTGAAATCGCGAAGCTCTGCCCAGTTATCCTCCGTCCGCGTCAGCGCGGCCGGGATGATTTCATTGATGTCCAGCTGATCCAGGCCCCGCAGTTCGGTGACCCGCTCCACGGTACCCCCACGCGGTCCGAGGCTGTCGTCGGCGACTTTGGCCCACTCGTCGTTCCAGCGGCGATCCACCGCTTTGAGCTTCTCGAGCCTTGCTGCCGTGGGTTGGGAAAGATGGCAACCTTCCAACTGAAGCCATCGAAGACGCGAGGCGGATTCCGTCGCCCGCCGGCGCTTGAAGTCGGCGGGCTCCTCGTCGTCCCAGATGGCGGGGCCTGCGACCAAACGCTTCTCGATCCTGCGCTTCTGCGGCTCGGCAAGATCGGGCCAGCGGGCGCGCAAGGTAAATAAGAGTTCGCGCTGGTTCTCACGCATCCAGAATATTTCTTCGGTGAGCCCGAGCAGGAGGTGCTCTGCCTCCTTGGCAGAGGTCAATTCGGGGAACATCCCCGCATAGATATGCAGTTTCCCGAAAAAGTATCGGTCGTCCTGCGGCCATCGCGACATCTCCGTCTTGGCGGCGACCGGATCATGTTTGAGAAGACGGTCGAACAGTTCCTTGAACCAGAGAAAATGCAAGGTCTTGCGGCCGGGAAAGCTCTCACCCTTATCGCCGGTGGGGTGAAGCGTTGGCGAGCGCCACCATGTCTTCTGGGCCTCTTCGAGCAAGTGGCTGCAATGGATCAATGACCGGCGCAAAATCGTGACGATTTCGATTAGACCGTCATCAGGAATGTCGAGGCTGTCCCCATGGCGATCGAGCACGCGCACCTCCGCCTGATAGACGGAGGAGGGCCGAAGCTTGTCCCAAGCCTTTTTCGGAGGCTGCGGAGCCCCGTAGGAATAGCGTTCCAATTCTATCCTCGGTTCGGTCAGTCGTTCGAACGCCCGCAGCGTTGCGGTCGTCCACCCTTCGGCCGTGAGGCGCTTCCTGAAACCGTACCATTCGAAGTCCATGCTGTCCTCGGACCGCATATGGAACTCGAGGTAGAGGCGCCAGAATCGCAGCGCCTCCAGCGCAAATCCGTTCGGAGAGTCTTCCACCCGCCGTTCGACATGCCAGAGCTGATGAACGTTGAGCGTCCGCCATCCCGCCGCCCACCATATTGCCGCGGGTTGATCGCACACGCGGGCAAACCATCTGGCTATGTGGAACAGCCTTTCAGGTAGCGGCTGCGACCACTCGGCTGCAGCGCCGAGAAGGGTGGTTCGTTCGGGAAAACTGGTATCGCCCTCACGCCAGGACAGCAGATTCACTCCGGCAATCGAGCTTCCAACAGGCTTGGGTTCGGGGCGCGGCGGGTCGTCATCGAGACCGAAAACCGCGAGTGGATCGATTTCGCCCGAGTCCTCGCCGATCTTTGCGCGCGGTTTTGCGTATCGGACATTATTGTCGAAAACGCAGAGCCATTCGGCGGGGGGTGGTGGATCTACGTCCGCGAACAGCTTCGCGCCCCTCTTCGTGGACACCAGTTGGGCTACCTGACCTCGCTCGTGGGGGGCAAGCTCGGAAGGGAAACGTTGCGCCAGGGAGAGCAGTTTGGCGTCCCATGCCACCGTGTCCGCAACAGCATCAGACCAAGCCTCGATTGTCTTCCAGAGTGCGGAATGATGATCGGCATCATCATAGCAGATGGGCGTGACGCCGCGGTCGCCCCACTCTTCCTCGGCATTACCTGCGTCGCCTGGGACAAAGGCATAGATCGGGGAGTCGAACGCTTCGCTTCCCTTGGTGTTCAGGCCTTCAAGCAAGTATCGCATCGGCGGGTCGGAGGCTGTGTACCCGAGAAAGACCAAGGTGAATTTCTCCCGCAGCGCCTTGACGAAGCGGCCTGCCCAGCCTTCAGACAGATATGCGCGTCCGAAATCGGAACTGCTGATCACATAGTTTGCCGTCGTGCCGGCTGCCGGCTTTGTGAGCCTCCCGTGCAGGTAGACAATGCCGTCGAGCTGCGGCTGCAGGTCCAGGTCGGGCAGCGACGGCGGCATGATCCGCGGGATCCTTCGATCCACCTTCTCGAAAAGCAGGTCGAAGTTCGTGGTAACGATTTGCGGGCGGCCATGCGGCCCGCGTGACAAATTCATGATCCAGCGGTGGCAGTCGATTTTCGCTCGACGCGGAGTCTTGAGGGTCTTGTATATCTCCTGGTCGATCTGTGGCCGTCCGAACTCGCGAGCCAGAAGGTTGAAGACCCTGTCGAACCCCTCATTGTTTTTGAACGCTTCCATTGCCTTTTCGGCGTTCAGCCGTTCGATGATCTGCTTCGTCAACCCCCAGAAGCTCTGGAGGCCCGCAGGCATTGAGATGCCGGCACCGCAAAAGAAAATCACATTTCCGAACCGTTGTTGCTCGATCAGATGAGAGGGAATGACAGGGCCGTCGTCGAAGAAACGCATTCTCAGCCTCGGCTGGTATCGAGAAACGGATTGCGGTCGATCACGGCAGTGCGAACCTTTTTCCGCAAGACCTCTACGAGGTCGTCGTCACGGCTAAGCCACGCAACGATTTCCTGGAGAGTACCAAGCACGAAGGTCTTGTTGCCCAGCGCATCCCGCACGGCTTTCAGCGCCGCATCGGTGAAACCCGGATTCACGATCATAAGCCCACGCGCGCCTTCGCGTCCGTAAACTCGGACCATATGGGTGGAAACGTCGTGAATGCCCGCGTTGGGAGTCAGCCATTTGAATTCGACAATATAAATCTGGCCGTCGATCTCGATCACGCCGTCGATCTGTTCAACGATCCCTTCGCCCGGGTCTCCCCGCAGCTCGAAGGCCTCGCGTACCAAGACGCCGTAAACCTGAAACAGGTCATTGAGTATCTTCTCCAGCGCCTTGCCCCGCTTGTGCGGGTTGGTTTCTCCGAAGAGGGCGAACAGACGATCCTTCACATCGGCGATCGCCGCCGCTCGCTGCTGTGTCTGGGCAAGCTGCTCAGCGTAAGCCTCACGGCGGTGCGCAGCTTCCTGCTCGCGTTCCTTTGCCATGCGGGTGAAGCTGTCATGGACGTTGACGGTCTGGCGTATGGAGGCGACTTGCCCGCGGGCCTTTTGCTGGTCGCTGTCCCAGCATGTCGAAAAATCTTCAAACTCGACGACACGTTTGATGACCTCGCGACGCGCGGCAAGTGTCGCATCACCTAGCTCGTTCAGCCTTATCAATATGGTGCGTGCGATCAGGTATTTGTTCAGTGCTTCCTTGTTCTCGCGAAGCTCGGCTTGGAGGTCTGCAAAAAGATCGGGTGAAACCCCGGCGCCGCGGAAGAAGGTGAAGACTGCCGGTTTCGAGCGCACGAGAAGCGGGATCGTATCGATCAATTGCTCAAGCAGATCGGCGGGAAAATGATAGGCGTCATCAATCTGCGACGCCGGTGATGATTCCTTGGTCATTCCCGCTCCCGAATCCCTATCGTTTCCATGACTTGCGCAATTGTCAGAAGCCCATCCCGCCATTTCTGCCGTCGAGCTATTCGTCCCTCCAACAGACTGACCCATATGCGGGCGATGGAGACGGATTCAATAAGCGATATTTTTCCAGCCAAGTTGCGCTAAGTGCGGGCGCCGCGCGCAAGAATATCCTTGTTTGAGCGGAGACGAATTTTTACGATGTGAATGAGCGATCTGCTACGAACTTCGCCCGCTTCTGTCGCCAATATTTCGAGCCAGGCCGACATCCATGTTTGAGATTCAAGGAGGAGGTTCTGCAGTACGGCCTTGTCAAAGGTAACCGCACCGAAGCCAAGCCCGGATTGCGCGGTGAATGCCCAACCTGCAGCGCAGCGATTATCGCAAAATGTGGGCCGCGTATTCGGCATCACTGGGCACACTTCGGTCGTCGTCAGTGCGATCCGTGGTGGGAGAATGAAACGCTATGGCACCGTGAATGGAAAGCCCTGTTTCCCGAGGAATGTCGCGAAATCCATCATGTTGACGGCGGTGGCGAGATTCATCGGGCCGACATAAAAACGCCCGGCGGCATCTACATCGAGGTCCAGCACTCGGCGATGACGGATGCCGAACGGCTATCGCGCGAGGCATTCTACAAGAATCTGGTCTGGATAGTCGACGGGCGATCTTTCGTCGCCAATTTCGACATTTACCACATGCTCCCCGACCCGGGTTCGGTGCTGGCGTCAGATCTCGTTTGGCAGAAGGCGAAGCGCCAATGGCGCGGAGCGGCGGATGGAATATTCCTCAGCGTCTCGCAGAACCAGGCCCATTATCCCGGAGCTACAAAGACAACGCTACGAGGAGGTGAGCTCGGGTTTCTTTTTAGGATAAAAGATGAAGTGTTGGCCGAGTACCGGGGACATCACCAATATGATTGGGTGCGTCCCCGCACGACATGGCTGGAGGCTTGCTGCCCAGTCTACATCGACTTCGGCCTGAACTATCTTGTGCGCCTCGAAACCTATGATGAAACAGGTTTGCCCTGTGTCCGGCTCGTACCGAAGGTCCGTTTCATAGCGGAGGCGATGTCTCTGACTCGCGCCACAGATATCGCTCCATAGCGGGGCCTTACGCCATTCCGACGGATGCCCATGCAGGCAAGGCTTAGCGGGATGCCGCGCGACCCTTGTCGGTCAGGCGGAGAACGGCGGCGGCTTTACCAGACGGATTGCGGCGCCGGGCGCCGGTCGGTTCGACGAGGCCCATCGCGCGCAGTTCCGAGAAGCGCGGCTGGAGGCTTTCGCGCGAGAGTCCGACGTACGACACAGCTTCGAGAACGGTCGCATCCCCGAGCGTTGCCAACGCTTGGAGGGCCACGCGGCGGAGGCGCGGCACGAGCGGCTTGATCGCCTCTGCGGCATCCTGACTTGTGCCATCCTGTCCTTTTGCGCCGGGAATGCTGGGATAACGGGCCGTCAAATGATTGTTGTGGGAGTGCTGCATGCGGATATTCCTCGCTCTTGGTCGAACGAGACGGAAAATGCGTGCCAGCAACTTCGCCAAATAGCCGTTGAGAAAAAAATCGGTATCGAAACGCTGTTACGATTTGCGCCCTGGTTTTGAACGTCCGGCTTCCGCGGCGATCGCATCCCACACGCGGAGGAAACCCCGCACCGAAATCCTGCTTTCGAAACGCTTTAGCGCCTCGCGTTGGAAAACTGCCTTTGACACTTTCTTCTCGGAATCGACCGCGAATGCGGCTAGCAGCCACTCCCTGCACTCAACCTCTGCCTCGGCCTTCGACGGGGCCGCCGTTATCTTCGCTTGCTCGCTCTTCGGGTTGGCCGGCCACTTGCCGAGGATATCGCTGCGCAGGAAACGGAAATCATCTGCACCGTCGGGCCAGGTCATCGATATCCAACCTTCCTGAATGTTGAAGACCAGTTCGGGTATTTCTTCTTTCAGGCCCCCGGCGAGGTGGACCAGTTCCTCCCAGGCCACCGAGATGCACGTGCAATGCTGAAAGGCACTGTGGCCGAACTCCTCATAGGCACCGCACCGGCATTGGCTGTATGCGATGAAGGTGTGGAGCCAACCTAACGCCTGGGTGTTGCGGTGGTGGATGCCATCTTCGACGACCGTCCGTTCCGGGTCGTCCGGGCGGCTGAAATGCCCTATTCTCGCGAGCGCGATATTCTCCCGGGTAGCAATCCATGCCATCGTTCTTGGAAAGTACCAGACTGGCTCCTGCTTCGCCTCGGGGAGGTTGATTTGATGCCAGGCCCAATGGAGCGTCAGCGCATTGTCCAGGACATCGCTCCAACGCAGCCGTAAACTGTCATATGGGCCCAGCCAGTCGTAAAGATCGCCAACCAGCTCCTCCCAACCGATGATTTCCTTCGCGTTACTGATCGTCAAAAGCGCATGGAGCGCCCGAAACCAGTGGTTTGAACCTCGTGGAAAGGCCTCGAGAAGCTCATGGCTGGGAGGCAGGCGCCCCAGGACATAATTGAGCCCGGACGTCTCGCGACCGATCTGATCCGAAATGATCTGGCAAATACGCGCGATTGGAGGGCCCCATTCATAGGGTTCGGTCTGAAGCCGCAATATTTCGAATGCGTCCCAGCCGGATATCCATTCGGGCTCGGGAAACCATTCTCGTGAATATTCGGGCTCGTCGTCGATATACGGAACCGGTTCTGCCTCGACGCCGTGCTTCGCCCAATGATCTGACAATTCAGAAATCTGCCGGGTCGCTCTACCGAGCGGATCTGCGTTCATTGCCGTTGTGATCGGGTTCGGTTCGCTGCCGCTGTCGCTCAGATGTCCTCCCGATCGTTCCACAGGGAAGCGCCTAGGCGCGAGAGCCCGTTCAGGCAAAGCTATGCGTCCTTGGAAGAAGATTCCAGTCTTTCGGCGTGTTGATAGACATCCCGCAGACTATCTAAGCTTGCTTCGCCGCAGGTACCTCAAGGCGGACGAAGAAAATTTTCTCGGGTGCCGACGGGGATGATGCCGGCGTCTAGGATGCCGTCAGTCATTTTGAGGAAAGTAGACCCATGTCACAGATCAGTTCGGCTGATGCCACAAAGTTTTGCGAGGATATCCTCCGCCAGGGAATTCGCTACAATGTCGAGCACCATATCTTGCCAAGCGAAAACCTGGTTGCCGAGAGATTGCTTGATCGCGGCGTCGAGCTTGTCGGGGCTTATGCCGAACTATGTGAAAAGCTCGCCAACCGGCCGGGAGCGGTCAAGCTCTTCCTTGGAACGCTGCTCAGCACTGCTGCCTTCTGGAAACCGTCAGATATCTCAAAGGCGCGCGAGGGAAGGAAACGGCTCGGGAAGGTCAACGAGGAAATCGCATACCACGCGGCCCGGCTTGGACATCTCATTGCGGAGCGCGACGAACTGCACAATCATTCGCGTTTCGCGAGCGACACCCATTTTCATGTGTGCGAGATTATCGCGGCGGCAGCCGAAGACAATTATCTCTTCAAAGTCCATGTGCAGGAAAGGCTGGATGCGCTGCACTCCTGAGGATCAGCGTGCAATAGGCACCCCCTTCGTGGGGTGATCGGCGTGCAAAAAGGACCCCTTCATCCCGGGGATTTAGTCGGCCGACTGGTTTTGATCAGTTGGCGAGAACGGGATGTTG
>NZ_JACBGA010000015.1:0-36169 GCF_021401285.1 Sphingopyxis sp. NFH-91
GTGGCCCGATCAGTTCCCACTCCGCATCCGACAAATCCCCGCGACCCATGACTGCTCCTCAAAAAGCAGTCTTGAATCAGAAGGAGGCGGGCTTGGGAATCCCTTTTGTCAACACGGCCTAGTCTGGCCGTCCCGCACTTCAACATCGTGGTCGCTATTATCCGGATCCGCGCCGTCACAATAGCGCTTGGACCTGAATGCGTTGTCGAACCAGCACCGCCGGGTCAGCAAAAGAAAAGCGCACCCTCGCTCCGCCGCCGCAAGATTACTGCGGCCGATATTCCAGATGAGATTGCTGAGATCCTCCTGAATTCGACGAACGGGCCAGAGCAGTGGGCCGCGGCGATCACCAATCTCGCGGCCATTCGCGGCACCGCTCTCGACGTCGGCGCGATTGCGACAAAGCTCTCGGCCCTCGCCGAACTCGAGGACGGACCTGAGATATTCAATCAAATCATCACGCGTCTGCTCTCAGCGGGTTACACCCGACAGACGAGCTCCCCCGCTGCCGATCCAGTCATGTTCTCGACAGGGTTACAGCAGCTTCCCGAGACGCCGCCTGCTCCCTTGCCTCCTACCGATCCGCCGCCCCTCGTCTCCTCGCGGCAAAAGCCCGTTGTAACGACACCACACGCGGAAGAGGCCGCACACAGTTCGCCGTCTCCGGAACGGGCGGGGAATGAATCCGCGGCGCCGGCTCGCGGAGCGGATCTCGCCGCGAAATTTGCCCGGCAAGCACGATCGCGGGGCGACGCTCGGCAACGTCTTGCTGACGCCCATGCCAAGCACGGCAGGCCCAAATCATGACCGCACATTTCACGCGGGTAGCCGCACCCCTGCGGCCAAGGCGGCCAAACTATTCAACGCAGAAAGGAAGTGACTCATGGCGACCAAAGAACAGGTTGAGGAGCACCGGCGCAAGCGCAAGCGCCTCATGCTTTACGAGAAGGAGAAGGGCGGCGTCGGCAGCACCGGCACGCTGGCAACCAGTGCGCATGCCCTTACCGGATGGTAGGCCGCTGGTCGTAATGTCACGTGGCAGATGCGGCGCGTCGCACGCCGTATGTCCTTCACCACCCGCTCAGCTGGGGCCTTCGGCGCCGATTTTTTCAAGGAGGATTTGGGCTTCATCTTCGTTCCTTCGTCACTACGACGAAGCCCAAATCCTCCTTAAATCACAACCTCAAAACTGTGCCATTGGCGCTGACGGCGGACACTTAGTTGACCTTCCCTCCATCGACGATGAAGGGCGGGGGGGGGGGCCACGCATCACGAAACCAATTTTTGCACTTAGATGGCGCGGTAGCGCCTCCATCAATTTCCAAGCATCGGCCTCTGACGTCGGAGGAAACATCAAATAAACAGAATCTTTGTCATCTCGTTCGATTTTGGTCGGCGCATGCCCCCTCGCTGCCAAGTGGGCGACCGCTTCCACTTCATTCTCAGGCATCACTGCAAATCTGATAGGGATGTTCATTGCCATCAATCATATCTGGCATCGGCGTCGAATGACTACAACCGATCGCGAGCTGTCATCGTCGCCCCATCGGTTTCGAGCGTCCGCTTCTTCAGGCTGGTCGGCTGAAAGCCGCCAGGCCGAAGCTGGCCAGCTTCGCACGGCATTCGGATCAAATAACGGGCGGCAGTGGCCCGGCAGACGTCAAATACAACGAAAGCATCGTTAGCCCGCGCCGCAGGCCCGACGCGTCAATCGCTCCGCCAAGCGATACACGCAAGGCTGGCGCGCGCATGTCGCGGGCTGAGAAGCTGGGGGCGCATCGACGCCCGCGGCGTGCGGCCGCTTCGCCACCGGTTTATCGAGGAGGCGGTCGGTCGGGATGACAGCCGCATCCCATCGAGGCTAGGGGCGATGGGCGAATCGGTTCGTACCCGGCCGAACATAGCCTCATCCTTGTTGCCTAAGTGCAAATGCGGTTTCTAACCGGAAACTCCGAGCACCACGAAGAGCAAAGCCGCGGCAAAACTGGCGAGCGACGCGAACACCACCGGCGCAGCAGCCCTCCAGCCGAGGTCAAGTATGAGGTCAGTGCGCGATCGCACCGCGGTTGCGGTCACGGCGAGCAGCAGCAGAGCCTTTGAAGCGGCTAGGGACGTTGTCGCTATCGCGGTGGGAAAGGACAGCGCGCTGTTGGCAGCAACGACGCCAAGGAAAAGCGTGATGAACCACGGCACTGACAAGCGCCGCAGTAGCGGTCGCGTGGTGTCGCCAGCCGCGGGACCGATCCAGAGCGACGCGAGCAGCACAGCCGGAGCCAACATGGTCACGCGCGCAAGTTTCACGATGGTGGCATAAGCACCTGCTGCATTGGAAAAATCATATGCTCCGCCGATGGCCTGGCCGACGTCATGGATCGAGGCGCCAATCAGATAGCCTGCCTGGGCATCGGTGAGCCTAAGCTGCGCAGCGATGACGGGGTAGAGCGACATCGCAAGCGCGCTCGCCATCGACACGCCAACGAGCGTTAGCGCGAATTGCGCTTGCCCCAGCCGGCTCTTGCCGATGACACCGTAGAGCGCCAGCGCAGCGCTGGCGCCGCAAATCGCAGTCGCGCCGCCCGCCAGAAGACCGGCGTAGCGCGATTGGCCGGTAAGGCGCGCGCCGATCAGGCCGGCCGTTAACGCGATGGCCATGATCGCTAAAAGGGCGCCAAAAGGTTCAATGCCGAGCGCTACGATCTGGGCGGTGCTGACCTGAAATCCCAACAGGACGATGCCGATCCGCAGGAATTGCTGTGATGCTAAATCAAGCCCCCTATGTGTGCGCGGGTCGCGCGCCGCAAAGTTGAGCGACAGACCGATCATAAGTCCGAGGAGAATGACGGGGGCGCCATAATGATCGGACAGCCAAGCTGCGGCACCCGACGCGGCCCCGCTGATCATGAGGCCGGGAAAATAGTCGCGGATGGTTCGCGCCGGCGCCGAATGCGACCTTTCTGCAAGCTGAAGCTCGCCGAATAAGTCGCCGCCAAATGGTTCGGGAAAGGAAGAGGGGGCATCGCCCATCGTGACGCGATCCACGTGTATGTCCTACGGTGTCATATTTTCCTTTCCTTATCGGCAGTGAGCGTTAGGTTGCAAGGCGAAACATCTCGAAAAGAGGGAAGGGAGAGTGGATATGACGACCGAAGCTGCGCATGGGGAACGGTCAACGCGTATCGCCATTATGTTGGTGACCCTTCTCTTTCTGGGTAACGCTCTCAACTATGTCGATCGACAGGTTCTCGCCCTGCTAAAACCCACATTGGAAGCCGAGTTCGGATGGAGCGACTCGGACTATGCCCATCTGGGGTCGACCTTTCAGATTGCAGCGGCCGCGGCGCTGCTTGGTGTCGGCTGGTTCGTCGACCGGCTTGGCGTCCGCTGGGCCTACGCGATCGCAATTTCGGTCTGGAGCCTTGCGGGAATGGCGCACGCGCTCGCGCAGTCGGTACAGCAGTTCGTCGCGGCGCGCGTCGTTCTTGCGGTAGGCGAGTCGGTCAGCACGCCGGCGGGTATCAAGACAGCGGCGACCTATCTGCCTGTGCGGCAGCGCAATATGGCGATCGGCCTGATAAATACCGCACCCAATATCGGCGCGATCGTCACACCGCTCCTGATCCCGCCGCTCGCGCTCGCTTTTGGCTGGAAAGCCGCCTTCATCCTGACCGGCGCGCTCGGTCTCGTGTGGCTCGTCTTCTGGCTTCCCGCGATGCGCAAGGTGCGGCCGATCGGCGATCTTCCTGAACGCGCGAAAGTCGCTTGGCGCCCCCTGCTTCGCGACCGCCGCACCTGGGCCGTGGTCGGTGCCAAATTCTGCACCGATTGCGTGTGGTGGTTCGTCCTGTTCTGGATGCCCGATTTCTTCAGTCGCGTGTTTGGCATGAGCCAAGGGGAACTCGGCCTGCCAATCGCTATTGTTTTCACGCTTGCCGCGCTGGGCGCGGTGACGTCGGGCGCACTCTATCCGATCTTCCTTGCGCGCGGCTATTCGGTCAATCGCGCGCGCAAAATGTCGATGTTCATCTTTGCACTCGCGGTCTTGGCGATGCCGCTCGCCCTGTACACCGCCAATCCATGGATCGCTGCGGTGTGCGTGGGCACCGGCTTGTTCGCGCACCAAGGTTTTTCGACCAACATCTTTGGCATGACCGCCGACATCATCCCGCCGCTGCGCGTTGCGACCGTGATTGCCCTGGGCGCCGTCGCGGGCAATTTGTCGGGTACCGCGATCATCGAATTTGCCGGCTGGTCGCTCGGCAACGGACTTGGTTATGGACCCCTCTTCGCGATTTGCAGCATCGCCTATCTGTGCGCGCTCGGCGTGGTCCATCTGATCGTGCCACGGCTCGAACTGGCCGATAACAAGGCGTGAGCACCGGGCTCGAGCGAGGCCGTCGCCCAGTCTTGGTAATCTACCGCGCCAATGCGCGGCTTTTTCCGGCTGATCGCACGTTCGGGGCTCGATCTGCGCCGCTTCATGCATAGCCTTTGCGTGTGGCGCCGCACCGGCTTGTTCGGCCGAAATGCACGGCCTTATGACATATCGTCGCAAACATAGGGTGCGACCGAGACGAGCACGCACACGGATCGTGGCGCTCGTCTGGCGCTAAGCTGCCGATTGCTCGACCCGAGCCGATCAACTGATCGGCTTTGCATGCGGCCGGCTCCCGCAAGCAAAAAAAGCCCCCTGCGGTCGACGCAGGGGGCGATGGCGATGACGCCGGTTGGGAAGGGTTGCCCGGTAGAGAGACTGGGCAAGCTTCAATTATATGCGGGCGCGAAGGCTCACCCCGAAGTAGCGGTCGGCATCGCGCGGGATCTGCAGGCGCTGACCATTGGAAACGTTGAGCAGCACATAGCTTTCATCGCTTATATTGCGCGCGTGCAACGTCAGGCGATAGCGATCTTCGGCGTCAGAAATGCCGATCGACGCGTTCCACTGGCCATAGGGGTCGATGACACCCTGCTCGCCAAGGTCAGAGAATTGCTTCGATACATGGCGATAGTCGGTACCGAGATAGAGCTTCATGCCGCCGAGGGGCACCTCATAATCGGCCCCCAGCGTATAAGTAAATTTAGGGGCCAG
This sequence comes from Sphingopyxis sp. NFH-91, assembly GCF_021401285.1. Classification (NCBI taxonomy): domain Bacteria; kingdom Pseudomonadati; phylum Pseudomonadota; class Alphaproteobacteria; order Sphingomonadales; family Sphingopyxidaceae; genus Sphingopyxis; species Sphingopyxis sp. NFH-91. Next base: position 5,087 of record NZ_JACBGA010000015.1, read on the forward strand.
CGGAAGGCGTGTGCCGTCGCGCGCATCGGGCGCGTTGGTGAGCGGATTCGGATTGAACTTCTTCACCTTTGCATCGGCATAGGCCGCGCTGCCGCGCAGCGTCAGCCCCTCGATCGGCACCGCTGTCAGATCGGCTTCGAACCCTTGGCTCTTGACCGTCCCGGCGTTGGTCAGGTTGGTGACGACGGCGCCGTTCAGCAAAACGAAGTTATTCGCCTGGAAGCCGTCATATTCGACGCTGAAGCCCGCGAGGTTCAGCTGCACCTTGTTGTCCAGGAAACGCGACTTCAGACCGATTTCGAACGCATTCGACGTCTCTTCGTCGATCGGAACCGCGTTCGTTGGTGCCGTATGGTTGAAAAAGACGTTGAAGGCTGGTCCCTTATAGCCCCGCGTGTAGCTGCCATAGAGCATGATGTCGTCCGACGGGGTGAATTGCAGTACCGCCTTGCCCGACAGATTGCCGTTGCTGCTCGACCCGCTCGATGTATTCAGGCCCGTGCCCCCCGATGCGACGGTGCCGCCAGCCGGGCTCCCCGAGATGCCCGGTCCGGTTGCGGGCAGACCGGTCGTCGCATTGACGCCGGGCGCACGGATGTGGGTGAAGCTGAGTTCGTCCCAGGTGTAGCGAAGCCCGCCGGTCAGCGCGACAAGATTGCTGAAACGGTAGGTTGCCTGTCCGAATAGCGCGAAGTTGGTCGAATTGACGTCGCTGTTCGAGGTTGCCGTCGGAAATAGGGTATTGACCGTGTCATTGATATTGCACGGCTGCGCGCCCGTGACAGGATCGACCGGGAGCGTGGAAGTCGTACAACTGATGTCGCGGCGCGTGAAATCCTGCTTGTTGTCGGAATGCCAGGCAAAGGCGCCGACCTGGTAGAAGAAGGGCATCGACTGATCGGAGGCGATACGCGCCTCAACCGAGAATTGCTGCGTCTTGACGAGGCCATTGTCGTGCAGTTCTGCGGTCCCGACGATTGCGCGCGGCAGGAAGTCACCTTCGCGGATTTCCTCATTTTCCCAGTTGCGATAGCCCGCGACGACGCTGAGCGTATGCGTGTCGCTAAGGTCGAAATCGCCGCTGGCGGTGAGGCTCCACTGCTTGTCGCGCGTGCGAGTAACCAGATTGTGATTGATGAAGCGTTGGTTTTCTCCGAGCGCGACACCGCCCGGAAGACCGAGCTCGGCGTCGAGCACCGCGCCGCGGCTCGCGCCAGTCACATCGGCGCAGCAATCGTCGTTGGCCTTGAAATAATCCGCGATGAACCGCAGGCGCGCAACGTCGCCGCGATAGTCGACGATCCCTCGCGTGCCCCAATGTTCATAACCATTGACCTTGTTATTGCGCCCGCCGAAGATGTTCGTGATGTTACCGTCATAGCTACCGTAAAAGCCGGTGACGCGGCCGCTCCAGTCGCCGCCGATCGGGCCGGACACCGAACCGCGGAGGCGATATTCGTCGCCTTCGAACCATTCGGCCTTCGCTTCGGCTTCGAGCTGATCAGTGCCGCCCTTCGACACGATGTTAACGAGGCCCGCCGATGCGTTCTTTCCGAACAACGTCCCCTGAGGGCCCCGCAGCACCTCGAGCCGCTCGGCATCGACCAGGTCCATGAACGCCTGGCCCGAACGGCTGAGGACGATTCCATCGACGACCGTCGATACGCTGGGCTCGGCGGCAACCGAGAAGGTGATCGTGCCGACACCGCGCATCACGATCGCGCTGTTCGCGCTCGTCGTGCCTTTGCGAAACGTCACCGAGGGAACGATCCGCGCAATTCCTTCGAGGCTGGTGGTGCCAGTGGCTTCGAGGCGGTCACCCGAAACGGCGGTGATCGCGATCGGGACTTTTTGAACATTCTCCTCGACCTTTTGGGCCGTGACGATGATTTCCTCGACCTCTTGCGCCCGTGCAGCGGTGGCGGACATGATCGCGATGACGCTGGCCGTGCCCACCGTCGCGCGCAAGATTCTGAAGCTGTACGCACTCATGGCATTCTCCTCCCGTGATCGATTCTGGGCGCATTTCTGCGGTCGGTTGCCCGGACGCGCGTAATGAGCCTCTTGTTTCATCACTCCAGATGCGCTCGTCACGCCGGTATGTCAAGCGGTGTCATATAAGACTTGCGGCGCGCTGGAAATTGTGGTTCAAAAATCCCACGGCGAGAGGGATCGAAGCGTGAAATTGCGATTTTCCGAGCATGGAGACGGATTCGAGCTTCATTTTGGCGCGCATCTGCTATTGCGGCACACGCGCGACTGTCCTGCGGTGGTCATTGCGCGCGGCGCGCCGTCGATCACCATGTATCGCGGCAATTTCCAGATCGATGATCAGCCCGGCGACCATCTTGCTCCTGCGGAATGGCGCGTCGAGGGGGCGGATATGTTGTTGATCCATGCGGGCGAGCCGGCGGTCCGGCTCCGCTGCGGGACTGGAAGGTTGCGCGTAGACGCGCTTCTCGCCGGTTATGATCGGATCACTACCCGTTTCCATGCCGAAGCCGGGGAGGCCGTGTGGGGCGGCGGCGAGCAGATGAGCTATCTGATGCTCGCAGGCCGCCGCTTTCCAATATGGACAAGCGAGCCGGGGGTCGGGCGCGACAAGACGACCGAGCTTACGCGCATCATGGACGCCGAAGGCATGGCCGGCGGCGACTATTGGACCAGCAATTATCCCCAACCGACATTTCTGACTTCGCGGTGGCTCGCCGTTCATCTGGACAATTTCGGATATTGCGTGCTCGATTTCACCGATGAGCAGGCGCACCGCGTCGAAAGCTGGGGATCCGAGGCGCATTTTGAACTTTTCACCGCCGACGGTCCGGCGGCGCTGGTCGCCGCGTTATCGACGCGGTTCGGACGTCAGCCGCCGCTGCCCGACTGGGCTATTCGCGGCGCGATCCTCGGCTTGAAATCTGGGGCATCGAGCTTCGACCGGATGGAGCGCTTTATTGACGCGGGCGCGGTCATAACGGCGCTCTGGTGCGAGGATTGGGCGGGCGTTCGCGAGACGAGCTTTGGTCGCCGTCTTTTCTGGGACTGGACAGCCGGAGTGCGCAGCGAGCAGCGCTATCCGGACCTCCGTGCCCGTATTGGCGCGCTCGCCGAACGCGGCATTCGTTTTCTTGCCTATGCGAACCCGTATCTTGCAGTCGACGGGACGCTGTACGAACAAGCGAAGGCCGAAGGCCATTTTTGCATGCGTCAAAATGGCGAGGAGGTTTATCTCGTCGATTTTGGTGAGTTTGATTGCGCTATTCTCGATTTTACTCGCGCCGAAACGCGCGACTGGTTTGCCGAGCATATTCTGGGTCGCGAAATGCTCGATATCGGCATCGCCGGATGGATGGCAGATTTCGGCGAATATCTGCCGACTGATGTGCGGCTCGCCGATGGGTCGGACCCGATGGAGGCGCATAACCGCTGGCCGCTGCTCTGGGCTGCAGTGAACGCACAGGCGGTGGCGTCGCGGGATAAGACCGGCGAGGCGCTCTTTTTCATGCGCGCAGGATTTTCGGGAGTTCAGGCGCATTGTCCGCTACTCTGGGCTGGCGATCAGAGCGTCGACTTTACCCGCCACGACGGCATCGGCACGGTGATTACTGGCGCTCTGTCCGCAGGGCTCGTCGGCAATGCCTACAGCCATTCGGATTGTGGCGGCTATACCTCGCTCCATGGCAATGTCCGGAGCACGGAGCTGATGCAGCGTTGGTGTGAACTTGGCGCCTTTGCGCCCGTTATGCGCAGCCATGAAGGCAATCGCCCTGACGACAATCTTCAATTTGACTCGACGCCGGAACTGCTCGCATGTTTTGCACGCTGGAGCCGCGTTCACGCGCATCTTGCGCCGTATGTGCGGCATTTGTGCGACGAGGCGGAAAAGCATGGCCTCCCCGCCCAGCGTCCGCTCTTCCTTCATTACCCAGACGACCCCGCGCTCTTTACGGTGCAGGATCAATTTCTTTACGGTGCCGATCTCTTGGTGGCGCCGGTCGTCGAGAAGGGAGTCGAGGAGCGTCGCGCCATCCTTCCGGGGGAAGGACCGTGGCGCCATTGCTGGACGGGTGAGGATTTTGCGCCCGGTATCCATCGAATCTCTGCGCCCATCGGCATGCCACCGGTATTCTACCGGCCCGGCAGCACCTTCGCGCCGCTGTTCGGTCGGCTAACGGAGGTGTTGGGACAATGAGCGAGCGGGCGAATATCCGGGATGTGGCGGCCAAGGCGGGCGTTGCGGTCAAGACAGTGAGCCGCGTGCTCAACGGTCACCCCTATGTCAGCGAGGATACGCGTCGACGCGTCGAGAACGCGATGGCCGAACTCGATTTTCGCCCGAGCGTCGCAGCGCGAATCCTGTCGGGCGCCAAGTCGAACCAGATTGCGCTGATCTACGACAATCACAGCCCCTATTATATGTTCCAGATTCAGACCGGCTGCTGGCAGCTTTGCAAGGAGCGCGGCATCCGGCTACTTGCGCAGCCGGTCGATGTCGCCGACCCGCGGGTTGGCGATCAGGTACGTGGGCTCGTCACCGAAACGCATGTCGACGGCATCATTCTGTCGTCGCCGGTCACCGACTGCGAACCGGTTCTCGCGGCGCTCGAGACACTCGATATTCCGTTCGTTCGCATTTCGCCGGGAACCAACCATTCGCTCACCAGCTCGGTGTTCATGGACGATGCGCAGGCCGCCGACGACATGACGACGCATCTTATCAACGTAGGGCATCGCCGGATCGGCTTCATCAAGGGGCATCCGAGCCACCGCGCCTCGGACGATCGGCTCTACGGCTATCGGCGGGCGCTCGACCGCGCGGGCATCCCGTTCGAACCCGGCCTTGTCTGCGACGGCGAGTTCGACTTTGACAGCGGGGTCGCCGCGGGGCGTTTCCTGCTCGGGCTCGACAACCCGCCGACCGCGATTTTTGCCGCGAACGACGATATGGCCGCCGGGGTTCTCGCGGTCGCGCACGATCGCGGTCTCGACTTGCCATCCGAGCTTTCGGTCGCGGGCTTCGACGACACAACCTTGTCGCGCACCGTATGGCCGCCACTCACGACCATTCACCAGCCGATGGCCGAACTGGCGCGCACCGCGACGCGCATCCTGATCGAAGGTGGCGACATCAGCCATCACCGTCTTCCTCATACCCTTGTCGAGCGTGCTTCGGTCGTTCCACCAGCCAGGATCAACATATGAGCCTTTTGCCCGCCCCGCCTGCCTCGCGCCCGCTTGGGGTCAGCGGCCTATCCGTCTTTCCTATTGCATGGGGTATGTGGCGGCTTGCCGAGAATGGACGCACGGCGGCCGAAGCGGCCCGTCTGGTTCATGCAGCACTCGACGCGGGGATCAACCTGCTCGACACCGCCGATATCTATGGTTTCGATGGCGTCGACGGCTTCGGCGATGCGGAAGCGTTGCTCGGCGATGTATTGGTAACCGAACCATCGCTGCGCGACCGCATGATATTGGCTACCAAGGGAGGCATCCGTCCGCCGCTTCCCTACGACCAAAGCCCTGCCTATCTTGCCGAGGCGATCGACGCGTCGCTGCGGCGGCTGCGGACCGACCATGTCGATCTGTGGCAGATCCATCGCCCCGACATTCTGGCGCACCCGCAAGAAGTGGCGCGGGCGCTCGACGATGCAGTCGCTGCCGGCAAGATCCGCACGCTCGGCGTATCCAATTTTACGCTCGCGCAGACCGACGCGCTGAACGGCTTCCTGGGTAACAAGATTGTTTCAACGCAGCCCGAAATCAGTCCGCTACGCATCGATTGTTTCGAAAACGGCGAGCTCGACCGCGCCATGACCTTGGGCCTGATCGCGCTGGCTTGGTCGCCGCTTGGCGGCGGACGGCTGCTAGCGCCGAACACCGAGCGTGAAAAGGCGGTTGCGGCTGCGCTGGACGGCGTTGCCGAGGCGCAGAATGTCTCGCGCGAGCTTGCCGCATACAGCTGGTTGATGGCGCATCCCGCGGGGATCGTACCGATCGCAGGATCGCAGCGCGCCGAACGAATTGGCGAGGCTGCAAAGGCGCTCGACGTGCGTTGGACGCGGGCCGAATGGTATGAAGTGTTGGTGGCAGCCCGCGGCGCGCCGCTGCCCTGAAGATGGAAGGGCAGGTCACGCGGGACCGGACAAGACCCTGCGACGCAAACGCGTGTGCAGGGCGGAAAGAGGAAAGATTATGACCCAGCAGCAATGCGAAATCGCCTGGTTTTCGGCGCTGTGCGACGATGATTATGAATTTCTGGGTGTTTCCGACCCCTATTTGCGGTCGAGCTGGGAGCATTGCCGCAACATTGTCCTGCGCGCTGAAGAGGGCGGGTTCGACAATATCCTGCTGCCTTCAGGATACCAACTTGGGTTGGATACGACCGTCTTTGCCGCAGCCGTCGCGACCCAAGTGAAGCGAATGAAACTGCTATGGGCGACGCGCATCGGTGAGGATTGGCCCCCGCAGCTTGCGCGGCGAATTGCAACGCTCGACCGCATTCTTGGTCCCGATGCGACCGGCACCCGCGGACGGCTTAATGTCAATGTCATCTCGTCGGACATGCCCGGCCAGCAGCTCGCCGGTGGACCGCGTTATGCGCGCGCGACCGAGGTGATGAAGATCGTGCGCACGCTACTAAATGGCGAGGCGCTTGATCACCATGGCGAATTCTATCAACTGAAGCTCGAACCGCCACGGATCACGACGCTTTCCGGCAAATGTCCGCCCTTCTATTTTGGTGGGCTGAGTCATGAGGCGCGCGAATGCGCGGCTGAGGGTTGCGACGTCTATCTGATGTGGCCGGATACGATGGACAAGGTGCGCGAAACGATCGCCGATATGCGCGAACGCGCAGCACGATTCGGGCGCACGTTGAAGTTCGGCTATCGCGTGCACGTTATCGTCCGCGAGACCGAGGAAGAGGCGCGTCGCTACGCAGATCGCCTGCTTTCCAAACTCGACGAGGTTACCGGGACCGCGATTCGCGAGAAGTCGCTCGACGCCAAAAATTACGGTGTCCAGCGGCAGGCCGAGCTGCGAAGTGCCGCGGACGGCGAAGGTTTTGTCGAAGAAAATCTGTGGACTGGAATTGGCCGCGCGCGCTCGGGCTGCGGTGCCGCGATCGTCGGAACCCCCGACCAGGTGCTCGCTAAGCTCCGCGCCTATCAGGCCGAGGGGATCGAGGCGTTCATTCTGTCCGGTTACCCGCACGTGCAGGAAGCCGATCTGTTCGCGCGCCGCGTGCTCCCGCACATCGCGCACGCACCGCTCACCTTCTAGGAACGACAGGCGCGCGAATGTCTGTCGACATGTTCGATATCGCCATCATCGGCGGCGGCGTGAACGGCTGCGGCATCGCGCGCGATGCGGCGGGACGCGGCGCGCGCGTCCTGCTACTCGAAGCCGATGATCTGGCCAGCGGAACATCCTCCGCCTCGACCAAGCTGATCCACGGCGGGCTTCGCTATCTGGAGCATTATGAATTCGGTTTGGTACGCGAATCGCTTTCGGAGCGCGAACGCCTCTGGGCGATTGCCCCGCATATCGTGCGCCCGATGCGCTTTGTGCTGCCGCATGTAGAAGGTCTGCGTCCGCGCTGGCTGCTTCGAACAGGGCTTTTTCTTTACGATCATATCGGTGGGCGAAAGCGGCTGCCGGCGACCGAAACGCTCCGCCTTGCTGGCCATGCAGCAGGTCTGCCGCTTCAGGACGGGCTAACGCAAGGCTTTGCCTATTCCGACTGCTGGGTCGATGATGCCCGGCTCGTCGTCCTCAACGCGCGCGACGCGGCCGACCGCGGCGCCGAGGTGCGGACCCGCTGCCGCGTCACAGGTTTCCGCCGCAACGGTGATCATTGGACGATCGAGACGACGGGTGGTCGCTTTTGCGCCCGCGCGATCGTCAACGCCGCGGGGCCGGCCGTGATGGGTGTCGCCGGGCTGGGTGGAGCGGCGGCTGAACGGCGGGTGCGGCTCGTCCGCGGCTCGCACATCGTCGTGCGCAAACTTTTCGACCATGATTACAGCTATTTTTTCCAGCTCCCCGACGGCCGGATATTCTTCGCCATTCCTTATGAAGGTGATTTTACACTAATCGGCACCACCGATCGCGATCATGCGGGCGGCCTTGCCGATATACATCCCTCGGCGGAAGAGATTGGCTATCTGTGCGAAGGCGCCAACCGATTCTTTCGCCGCCCGATTACGCCAAACGATGTCGTTTGGAGCTATGCAGGGGTGCGGCCGCTTGTCGACGATGGATCCGGGCAGCCCGAAGCCGCCACGCGCGGTTATGAATTGGCGCTGTCAGACGAGCAAGAGGGACCCGCACTGCTCTCGGTCTATGGCGGCAAGATCACGACCTATCGCCGTCTTGCCGAAGAGGCTGTCGACCGTCTTTCGCGCCGGCTGCCATTTCTGGCGTCGGAGGGCTGGACGGGGGAGGTGCCACTGCCGGGGGGCGACTTTGCCCTCGATGGCTTCGATGCTGCGGTCGAGGCATTACGCGCCCGCTTCGCCTTCCTTGAGCAGCCATGGGCCGAACGTCTCATCCGTAGCTATGGTACGCGGGCGGCCAATATTTTCGACGGCGCTTCGCGCCTCGATCAATGCGGGCGGCACTATGGTTGCGGCCTCACCGACCGCGAAATCGCATATCTCGTCGAACAGGAATGGTGCCGGACAGCCGACGATCTCTTGTGGCGGCGCAGCAAGCTGGGATTGCATCTGGGCCCATCGGCGCAGGGCTTGATCGCGTCCGTTTTTGACGAAAGGGAATGCGCGTGAGTATCAACATTGTCGCCATTGGCGGCACCGTATCGCCGATCAGCGGCACGGAGCAGGCGCTCGGCGTTGCTGCCGCACGCGCAATGGCGCAGGGCGCGCACGTCGATCTGTTCGGCGGCAGCTACCTTGGCGCATTGCCCCATTATCGCGGTCCGCTGCACCGTCCCGACGACGGAGCGAAACTCGTCGAGGCGGTACGCAAGGCTGACGGGATTTTGATCGCGGCGCCCGGCTATCACGGGACGATTTCGGGACTTGTGAAAAATGCACTCGATTATCTCGAGGATTTGGCTGGCGACGTGCGACCCTATCTTGATGGACGGGCGGTTGGCCTGATCGCGACGGCCTATGGCGATCAGGCAACGATGAGCACGATGCAGACTCTGCGCAGCATCGTTCACGCGTTGCGCGGCTGGCCGACGCCGATGGGGGCGACCATCCGGACCTATCGCGGCCTCTTTTCGCCTGACGGCGAATGCCTCGAGGATCGCGCGCGGCTCCAGCTTGAGCTCGTCGCCGACCAGCTGGTGTCGGGCGCAAGCAGTTTTGCAGCCGCGCGAAGGGCCGCCTGATGTCGGGAATCGAGCAAGCGGTCGAAGCCCTTGCGCAGGGCCGCATGATCATCATTACCGGCGACCGCCTGCGCGGCGGGGATATCGATTTCGCGATTGCGGCGCGCTACGTGACCGCCGACGCCGTCAATTTCATGGCCAGCTACGGCCGCGGCCTCATCTGTCTGGCGATGCGCCCCGAACGGGCGGTCAAATTGGGCATCAGCCTAATCAATCCTGGAGCCGAACGACAGTCGGGGCGTCCCTTCGGTCGGTCGATCGAAGCGCGCGCCGGCGTGAGCACCGGCATCTCCGCCGCCGATCGCACACAGACTATCCGTGTTGCTATGGCATCCGAATCGACCGGGGACGATCTCGTTTCACCTGGCCATGTCTTCCCGCTCATCGCCGCGCCGGGGGGCGTGCGAGAGCGGGCGGCAGCAGTCGAGGCGTCGATCGAACTTTGCAAGCTCGCCGGTGCTGGCGACATGGCGGTCATCTGTTCGATCATGCGGGACGATGGCGAGATGGCGCGGATTGAAGATCTGGACGCCCTGGTTACCCGGCACGCGATCCCCGTCGCCGACATTGGCGCTCTGCTGGACCGTCTTGGCTCATAGCGGTTCAGGGCGGGTATGGCGATGAAAGGTGCAGACGAGGTGGGCGAGCGGCTTTTTCTCGTACTCGACGCGGGTACGACATCGACCCGCGCAATGCTCTACGACGATGGCGGGGGCCGCCGCGCCATGTCGCGCGCCGAGCTCACTCAATATTATCCCGCCCCCGGATGGGTCGAGCATGACGCAGCGGAAATTCGCGATCGCAGCATCGACTGCGCCCGCGCGATGGTGCAGCACGCGGGCGGGGCCGATCGCATAGCGGCCATCGGGATTACGAACCAGCGCGAGACGATCGTTGCTTGGGACCGGTCCAGCGGCGAACCTGTCGGCCGTGCAATCGTCTGGCAGGATCGCCGGACCGCGTCGCGCTGCGAGGAACTTCGCGCGGCGGGCCACCAGCCTTTGGTAACGGCGCGGAGTGGCCTCGTGCTCGATCCCTATTTTTCCGCCACAAAGATCGGCTGGCTGCTCGCGAACAATCCTGAAGCGCGCGCGCTCGGTCCGCGGCTCGCGGTGGGGACCGTCGAAAGCTGGCTGGTATGGACGCTGACGGGTGGCCTTCACATCAGCGATGCGAGCAACGCATCGCGCACCATGCTGATGAATCTGGAAAGCGGCCAATGGGATGACGACTTGCTGACGCTTTTCGATATTCCGCACGCTATGCTTCCGGAAATCGTCGATTCGGCGGGAGAGATTGGCAAGACCCGTGCTGCTATATTTGGTCGGCCGATCCCGATCTGCGGGCTCGTCGGCGACCAGCAAGGTGCGATGATCGGTCAGGCATGCCTCGCCGAGGGTGCGGCAAAAGCGACGCTTGGTACGGGTGCATTTGTGCTCTGCCATACCGGTGACCGGCCGGTACGAAGCGCCAACCGCCTGCTTGGCACCGTACTGGCGCAGGTCGGTGGTCGACGGAGTTACGCGCTCGAGGGTTCGATCTTCGTCGCGGGCAGCCTTGTCCAATGGCTCCGGGACAAGCTCGGGATTATACGTGACGCTTCCGAGACCGAAGTGCTGGCGCGATCGGTAGCGAGCAGCGGCGGTGTGACCATAATTCCCGCGCTGTCCGGGCTTGGTGCCCCCTATTGGCGTCCCGAGGCGCGCGGCATCATCGCGGGGCTGACTCATGCGACGGGACGCGCTGAGATTGCGCGCGCTGCGCTACAATCGATCGCTCACCAACTGCACGACCTCAAATCGGCGTTTGCGGGCGATGGATGCCATTGGAACAGGCTGCGGATCGACGGCGGCATGAGTGCCAATGATTGGGTGGCGCAGGATATCGCGGACATCCTCGACCTTCGCGTCGAACGCCCTCACGACGTGGAGACGACCGCGCGAGGTGCCGCGATGCTGGCCGCTATCGGTATCGGACGCTTTGCGTCATTGACTGAGGCCACCGAGATGTGCGGCGATGTGGACCGGTTCGACCGGGCGATGGGCAGCGAAGGGCGCTGTGAGCGGCTCGGTGACTGGCATGGTCTTGTCGCGTAACCTAAGATCAGGACGGTAACCGGGAGGCTAGGCCGTGAACTCATAAAATCGCGAGCGGGCACTGGCAGGTTGATGCGGAAATGGCGGTCGTTAAAGCGGGTGATGTGTTCCCTTGATGACTCGCGTTGGAGCAACTTGGAGCACGCCTAAGGTAGTGCTGTTGATGTGCCGGACATGCTGCGGCAGTTTAGCTCGTCAAGTGGGCCGAAGACGTGCTATCAGGACGAGCCGTGGTTTAGCCTCTGGTCGAGCCTGTGCCACCAGGGGATGTGTACATCGCTTCCTACGCTGCCGTTCCACACATTGTGCAGATCACAAGCCAATCGAGGGAGTGACCGGCCACCACCGAGAGGTCCGCTGGGATTGTTAGTGCATTGACTCGTCCATCGCCAGTGTTGTCCGGGACTCGCTTCCCACCCAGAGCCCGTCACTCTCCTTCGCGTGTCGAATTTCGGGGCTCGCAAGAAGCCGCGATTCTGCATTCCGGCCCGAGCATCTGCGCATCGAAGCCTATCAAGGATCTTTGTCATGCTATCGCCGGGCTGCCCTGGCGGTCACGCGGGCCAGCCGCTGAACAGCTTCGCGATAGGCGGCTTCGTCCCGCACTTCGTGCTTCAGCCCGGCGCCCGCAGTTGCGAGGAAATTTGCAAAGCCCGCAGGACCGCCAAATGCGGAAAGGTCAGCGCCCCGCTCTTCGGCATAGCGCCCAAAACGCGTCAGAATGTCGATATATTCCTTATCGAGACGCGCCACGTGCCGTGCCGTGAGTTCGGTGTCGACGGCAAGTAGTTCGGCGCCGTGCGGGGCGCCGTTTATGATTTTAAAGAAGCGCAGCTCCTTGGCCATCACGATCGCCTGGACAGTAGAAGCTAGCTCGGCCTTCTCCCGATCTGCGGCAGCTGCCGCATCGGCGAGCGCTTGGTCCACTAGCGAAGCCGCCAATCCTTCGAACAAGGCGCGCTTATCCGCAAAGCGCAGATAGAGGGTGGCGCGCGCAATTCCGGCGGCCTTGGCGATATCCGCCATGCTCGTGCGCTGAAATCCGTGGCGCCCGAAAAGCAGGAGCGCGGCACCGAAAATCCGATCTGCAAGGCTCTCAGTCATACTGGACATATTCTGTCATTATGTCTATCTCGCAATGAGGGCAAGGAGAGAGGGTTATGGCGAAAGACGCACAAATACTGGTAACGGGTGGTTCCGGCTATGTCGCCGGCTTCGTGATCGCGCAGCTTCTGAACGAAGGCGCCAATGTTCGCACCACGATCCGATCCACCGCGCGTGAAGCCGAAGTGCGCGCGGCGATCGGAACGATTGCGCCGACCGATCGGCTGACCTTCGCGCTTGCCGACCTGAATCGGCGCGAGGGCTGGCGCGAGGCTTGCAATGGCTGCGAGACTGTAATCCACATCGCCTCTCCATTGCCTCTCAATAATCCGCGCGATGACGACGAATTGGTACGGCCAGCGCGGGACGTTGCGCTGCGGGTGCTAGCCGCCGCGCGCGATGCAAGCGCGCGCCGCTTGGTCATGACCTCGTCGACCGCTGCAGTCAGCTATGGTCGCGGCGGCTAATCGCGTCCCAGAATTGGCCCGATGACGGCGCCAGGACAAATGGTCACGAGTTCGAGCTGTCTCCCTTCGCGGGCATGCCAGTCCCACGCCGCACGCTCAGCGATCATCTTCGAGCGCTCATAGGCGGAGCTGTCCGTCTTGTCGGAAGGATCGGACCAGTCGGCTTCGGTGGCAGGTACGGTGTATTCGGCGTCGATCGACATCGTCAAAAAGCTTCTTGATGGTTCGCTTCCTGGGATACCCCGCTTCGGGTGGCCGCTCGTCGATGTTCGCGACATTGCCGACCTCCACGTGCGAGCGCTCCACGCTCCAGAGGCGGCGGGCAACCGCTATATTGGAGCCGGGCCTTTCTACTGGATGGCCGACATTGCGCAGATATTGCGCGATCGGGTCCCGTTACTGGCTAGAAAGACGCCAACGCGCGAATTGCCGAATTGGCTCGTGCGATTATCGTCCGTGTTCGATCCTGTAGTCAGAGGGCGATTGTTCGAACTCGACAAACTACGGCCTGTCTCGTCCGCCAAGGCGATTGCCGAACTCGGCTGGGCGCCACGGTCGAATGATGACGCCATCTTGGCGACGGCCAAGAGCCTCGAGGAAGGCGGCGTGATCGGCTGACATCGTCCCGTGCCGTTTCAGTAAACTGTCCTTGCAATTGCCGTGAATGCGTTTGCTCGCTGGCAGGCACAGACCCGGTGGCGGTCGCAGAGCTGATGCGATGGCCTTCGCGGCGCAGCTGGTGCAGCCCGGATTTGCGAGCGTGGCACAAGCCTTCTCCTCCAATAATCCTGATGCGAAAGATTCCTCGACTTAACCGAACGCATCAGCTCGGTCTCTTCGCCTTTGTATCCGACAATTGATCGGGACGGTGACGACGCGTCGGGTGAGAAACGCTGCTGCCATGTCAAAATGGCGTAGGGTGGTCCGCGCCGATTACTTTGTCGGCTGGCGCGACGAGCAGTGCAACGAATGGCTAGGCGACGCGTAGCAAAAGCGCTATCGACAGAAGTTCACATGCGAAAGATCGGGATCCTGGCTTCGGCCGCCATCATCGTGACGCTCGCGGCATGCAGCGCAATTCCGCGGCCGGGGCCGGTGGGCAATCGCGCTGTCCCCGAGCCGGCAAAATCTGTCGACCTGCAGCGTTATATGGGGCGCTGGTATGAACAATTTCGCTACGAAGCGTCGTTCCAGAAAGGCTTGGAGGCGGTTACCGCGGATTATTCGCTCAATGCCGATGGCACGATGAAAGTCGTCAATCGCGGCCGCAAGGGCGGGCTCGACGGAAAGCTAAAGCAGTCCACCGGAAGAGCGAAGATTGCGGATCGGGCGACCAACGCCAAGCTCAAAGTCTCCTTCTTCGGACCCTTTTATGGGGATTACTGGGTGCTCGATCATGGCGACGACTATGAATGGTCGATCGTGGGTGAGCCCTCGGGGCGCTATCTGTGGGCGCTCACCCGCGCCGAGAAACCTTCGCCGGAGCTTTTGGGGCGACTGGAGGAGCGGGTGAAGCAACTCGGCTACGACTGGACGCTTGTTCGCATGACCCGGCATTGATCGGGAAGGCGTGCGCGCCGCGGACGGGGACTTGCGGCGGAGGCGGTTTGCCACGGGCCGATCGGTCGTTGGCGGCGGCTCAGGGGTTGCAGATGGAGCAATGCCCCGGTTCGGCCCTCCGGTCAGGGTCGAGGCATCGTTCCGCCACATGGCCGCAATTGCCGCATTTGCGAACCTCGATCCAGGCCTCGCACGTCGGACTTGCGCACCAGCGACAGGGCCGGCCATCCTTCGTCCGCGGCGTCCAGCCCGGATAATCGCAACTGGGGCAGCGGGAGGTGAGGGCGCGTAGCAGGTCCTGCGCGGCAAGCGATATCGACGCCATCCGCTGCGGATTGCGATGCGCGCGCATATCGGCTTCGAGCCATATCGAGCCTTCGCGCGCGATAGCGGCGCTGGCCTGCGACACCAGATGCCTCCGGTCCGATACACCTTTCGCGATGATCGGGCCGTCCTTTCTCGTCATCAATATAATGGCGTGGCCGGGAAAGCCGATGGCTTGGGCAAAGACTTCGACCTCGTCGATCGCTTGAGCCTGCATCTGGCGGAAATTGGTGTCGAGGCTGAGATAGCGGCCCACGATCATTTTGCCCGACTGCCTCTCGATGAGGCCGACCAGTTCGAAGCCTGCCGGGATGAAGGGGAAGGCCGGATGCGGTCCGAATGCGCCCTCGCTCGCGACCGCATAATCGGCTTCCGGCGCGGCGGCGAGCCCGGCGCGGGCTTTTGCAGCCAGGGCCTCCTGCTGGCTCCCCGCCCGGCGGATATCGCGCGTGAAGGTTCCGAAGCGATCGGTGTCGATTTGCGGACGCGGCAGAAACGCGAGGCCGAGCGGCGCCAGGGCGGGAATGATGACGCGCTCCTTGCCGTGCATCGTCGCAACGACGGCAGTCTTGCCCTGCGTGTCAAAAGGATGGATCACCGGCTGTTTCGATCGACGGAGCGAAATAGTCAGAGCGCATCACCTCGACATCCGACAGGAATGTCACGCCGGGGCGCCGTTCGAAGAGGCGCGACAGGCCGCTGGCGACATCGGCGATGATCGCCTCGTCGCCGACGCCCACGAACATCACGAGGCCGCTTTCGTCGTTGAAGATGGTCCTGCCCTGATGAAAGCCATGATGACCCATGCCGGCAACGTCGCGGATCATGGTCCAGCCGCTGACGCCGGCCGCGCGTAGCAAATCTTCGACCAATGTTCGATCTTCGGCCCGCATCACGATCTCGATCTTGCGGCGCCGATGCAGCGGAAGTGTGTCGTCTTTGATGGTCATGATCAAATCTCCTGCTTTAACAATCGATAGCGAGAAGGCTCCGGCCCTCGCTGCAGTCGGCGCCATCTTCGCGCCAACGCCGCGCGCGGGCAGTCTCGGGCTCGATCACGATGAGTTGCACCCAGCCCTTGCCAAACAGTCGCCGGAGGATGTCGCTGGACTCGACCAGCGCGGCCACGCGATCGAATGGCGCCTGAACGACGGTCAGCAGACGCTGGGGGATATGGTGAGGAAGACCGTCGTCGCAAAAGAGTGACTGGCGAGGCAGGCCGATCTTGAGATCGCCGCCATTGCCCTGGACGACGCCGATGCCGCCGATGACATTCTGGGTTACCTTGTCGCCTGACCCGTAATTCTGATTGTCGATCGTCGAAAAGAGATATTGGCAGTTGATCCACTGCGCCACGACCATGGGCGCCGTCAATATGGTTGCCAGTGCACTGCCATCCGTGTCGGTCCGCCAATCATAGCTATGGAGGAAAGCGCGTCCTTGAAGGTCGATCATGCGGGTGAGGTCGCGCGGGCCAACAATGAAGGCGGCGTTTCCGGCCAGGCCCCACTCGGGCCTGACTTCGCCCCAATGCACGGCACCGGTCAGCAGGTCACCCGGCGCTCTGCCCAGCAATAGGGCGCGGCGGGCACGATTGGTCTCGGCGGCGCGGGCGAGACTGGCCGAAAGCGCAGCGAGGTCGGCAGCGTGGGTGGGGGGTATCCGATCAGCATCGAAGATCACGACCTCATCCGTGGTCGTATTATGCTCGGCAGCCAGGAAATAGGTTGATCCCGGCAGCGCGATACCCTCCTTGGCCAGGCCCGAACGGACATCTTCATCGTTCAGCATGGCTGCAAGCAGTCGCGCGTTCGCGCCGCCGGCATGGCCGCCGCAGGCGCCGCAATCGAGCGCGGCCGCATAGGGATTGTTGACCGCACTTGCGCCATGGCCCGTCAACACCACAAACCTTGCGGTATCGGGCTGCAGCCCGGTCAGGCGGAACAAGGCCGAGGCATAGCCAATCTTGTCGGCGAGCGCGAAGCCGGCATGATCCTCATGGGCATCGCCTGCGGGCGCGAGCGCGCGCTGCCGGCGCGTCCGAAGCGCGGCGGCTGCACGGCCCGTAGCGCGCGGCGCAAAGGTCCGTGCCAGCATCAAGGCAGCGGCAAGCGGTCCGGTCGCCTCTGCCGCGGCAAAGGCCGTCGCAGGCCCAGCTTTAGCAGCCGCGAACAGATCGGTAGTGCAGGCATCGCCACGCGCCCTGTCAGCGATTGCCTCAGCCTCGCTTTCCCGGCCGGGAACCGGACGCTCCGAAATGTCGTGACGGGGCGAGAGAAGCACCGGCAGCAGGCGGGCGCGATGCGCGCCGGCGAAGGGATGCAGCGCAATGGGCAAACCGAAAAATCCGGCATAGCCGAAGGTTTCATAATTGCCTTCTGCTTCCAGAGCTCGCCGGAAGGGTTCCGAGCGCACGTCGATGCAGAAAACCAGCTGGGCATCGGGTCGTGCTGGCGGATTGCTGGTTCGAGCGGCCCTTTGCAGCGCCGGCATGAGGCCGTTTGCATAGCTCCGCTCGGCCGCCATCATGAACAAGGCGCCAAGCCTGTCGTCGTCGACTTCCGCCACGCTATCGAGCCTTTGGGCATCGCGCGGGCCCAGCGCCTTGGCGGTCAAGCCGAAGTGCGCCAACAGTGCGGCGCTCTTGTCTTTGTCGGCGGACGGCGCGCCGAGCGGCGCAGATAATGCGTCGGCGCGCGCCAGCAAGATCCAGAGCGCGACAAGATCTGCCATCGTTGCCGGGGCATCGGCCACGCGGTCAGCGTCGGCATGTTCGCTGCGCCAGCGGATATGGCCGGCCCATCCAGGGAGACGTGCAACCAGGCCCGACAGATAAGCGAGCGGGTCAACCTCCGCTTCCAAGCTCGCCAGACCTTCGGAAATTGCCTCGAGCGGGTCGCGCGGAACGCTCAACAGGAGCGCTGCGCCACGCGCGCCGGTGAGCGTCCGGTATTCCGGGTCATAGGCTGCCATCGCCAGCACGGCGCGATAAAGTCCGAGGTCGCGGTTGGGTAATGGCATCGCCGTCAGGCCATGGTCGAAAAAGGCGCCGCACCATTTAGCGATGAACGCCGCGTCAGGGCCGAGTCCTGCTCTCCGTTCGGGCCGGTCGCCGCGTCCGATCACCAGCAGGCACGCCATCAGCGCGTCGAGCATTGTTACGCCCGGCGCAATCGGGGCGGCGGCGCGATAGATGCCGCCCAGATGTCCGATGGCCGCATCGCGCAAGGCGGCTTCCTCGATGCGGCCATTATCGAGGAGCCGCCGCCACAGCGCGAGCGGCAGGGTGCGGTGCGCGCCGAATAGGCTCGACGCCTCCGCCACGGCCTGCGCGAACGGCAGCTCTTCGAAACCCGCCAGCGGGTTGACGGCAATAGCGCTTTCGAGCGGCCATAGCGGCGCTACGCTACGCGCGGCGAGCGCAACGAGCCCGGCGACTTGGGTCCGGGCGAGCCGGTCGTCGGTACGTTCGACGGGAGCAATCATGTTCATGCGAGGTCTCCGGTACGGGTGGCGCGAAGGGCGCCGGCATTGAGAAGGCGGACGTAGAGCGCCGGCGGGAGCGCTGCGCCGCGCGCAATCCGCGCGGATTGGAAGAGCCACGCGACGAGGAAGAGGACAGCGAGCGCAATCAGCAAGGGTGATGGAAGCAAGGGTTCGGCGTGCGCTCCATAAAGGCTGCGGATCAGCAAAAGACCCGCGGCGTTCGCCGCGATCAGCGCCGTGACCAGACCGACCAGCCGGGCGCGCGCGCGGCGCGAGGCGGGAGCGCCATATCCCGCAATCAGCGTAGCGGCGCCCGCGGCCACGGCGAGGGTTAGCGCCACAAGCTCTCCCCCCACTTCGGCGGTAAAGGCAAGATAGACGCCTGCAAGCAGCGCGACGAGGGCCGCCATGCGGACGGCGGCGCGCGAAATCGAAACCCCCTCGCGCTCGCGCATCCCGATGAGCGAACCCGCCCCAAGAAAGAGCCAGGCTTTGAACAGCCCGTGGGCTACGATGTGCCAGAGCGCGGCGGCATAGGCGCCAAGGCCGCAGCTCATGATCATGAACCCCATTTGCGAGACCGTCGATCCGGCTAGCGCGCGCTTGGCGTCGGGGCGGACCGCCATGATGCCAAGGCCCCAGAAGGCTGCGAAAAACCCCAGGCCGACCGCGGCATAGCGCGACGCAGGCGCCGCCTCGAGCACCGGCGCAAGCCGCAGCAGCAAAAAGCCGCCGGCATTGACAAGCCCCGCGTGCATTAGCGCCGACACCGGCGTTGGTGCCGTCATCGATGAAAGCAGCCAGGCCGAGAAAGGCGGCAGAGCGCATCGGGCGGCCGCTGCAACCACGAGAAGCAGCGCCGCGAGGTGGCCGGAGAAAGGCGAGAGGCTGCCGCTTCGCGAAAGCGCAGCGCTTATATCGGTTGTTCCGCCATGTCCCCCGACAATCGCGAGCGCGGCGAGAAGCGCGAGATCGCCGATCAGGAAAGTCCGCCGCGCGCGTGTGGCGGCTTCGCGAGCCTCGGGAAGCGCATTGGCGTGCCCGATGAGGCTCGCTAGTAAAATGCCGCTCGCTACCCAGGCGGCGGCGAAGGCCAGCAAATCATTCGTCAGGACGAAAAGCAGCACCGATCCGATCAGCAGGGCGATCCGCGCAAAATAGGACGGGCGCCGCGGATCGCTTCGCATGAATCTGCGTGAGAAGGCCGCGACAATCGTACCCACGAAGAGGATCATCCCGGCAATGACGAGCTGAAGAGCAGAGAGCGGCCTTGGACCTTCGGCGGCCAGAAAAGCGAGCCCGGCAATTCCGACAGGTGCGGTCCAGATGGACGGGTGCCTGCTCGTCAGCGTCGAAGCGGCGTCGTTTCGTGCGATGGCAGCGGTCATGCGAATTCCTTTCGCATCGCCGATGCCTCATCGTCCAAAATTGATAAAACGAGTTTTTGAAATGCCATTAATTGACAATTGAAATGATTGTTGCACATTGCCGCCATGGTCAGCGCGCCCAACCTCGACCTCGATCTCCTCCGCTGCTTCGTGACGATTTCCGAAGTGGGGAGCTTTACCCGGGCTGGCGGCCGGCTCGGCCGGACACAATCGACGATCAGTCTGCAAGTGAAGCGGCTCGAGGAGCAGCTGGGCCGGACGCTCTTCGCGCGTACACCCCGATCGCTCAGCCTCACCGATGATGGCAAGCGATTGCTTGGGCCGGCCCGGCAGTTGCTGCGCCTCAATGACGCGGCAATTGCCGAGCTGTTCGAACCCGATATGGCTGGACGCGTCAGGCTCGGGGTGCCTGAAGATTTTGCCACCGCCCATCTGCCCGCGGTACTGTCAACTTTTACGAAGGCGCATCCTCTCGTCGAGCTGGAGGTAACCTGCGATCTCACGCTCAACCTTCTGGACAAATTTCATGCCGGCGCATTCGATTTCGTGCTCGTCAAGCGCGAGCCGTCGGCGCCGCTCGAGGGCGTCCGGGTGTGGCGCGAGCCGCTGGTCTGGGTCGCGCGCGATCAACTCGCGGCGACGGGCCTTGCGAGCATTCCGCTCGTCGTCTCGCCCGAGCCGTGCGTCTATCGCAAGCGCGCGGTC
Source organism: Sphingopyxis sp. NFH-91 (assembly GCF_021401285.1). Taxonomy (NCBI): domain Bacteria; kingdom Pseudomonadati; phylum Pseudomonadota; class Alphaproteobacteria; order Sphingomonadales; family Sphingopyxidaceae; genus Sphingopyxis; species Sphingopyxis sp. NFH-91. The sequence continues at coordinate 25,572 of NZ_JACBGA010000015.1, forward strand.
GATGCGCTCGAGGCGATCGGTCGCGACTGGCGTGTCGCCTATACATCGACGAGCCTTGCGGGCAGCCTGTCGGCGGTTAGCGAAGGCCTCGGCATTGCGGTGCTGCCGCGCGAGATGGTGCCGCCGCACCTGACCTCGATTGCCGGTGAAGCCGATTTGCCATTGCTTTACGACACCGAAATCGCGCTCATCGAGGCAGCGGGCTTGTCGGAGACCGCGCACCGCCTTGCTCAACATGTTGTCGCCGCGCTTGAACGCGGTAGCTGAGTTCCGATGGTTCCCCGCCTTCATCCCGCGTCAGATATTCCGTTCGGGAAGCTTGATGGCGCTTTATCGGTCACAGATGTTCATAGGAGCGTGCGTCAATATGCACGTCGATTCGACGAATGGGCTAAGGCGGTTGGGCTCAGAAGCCAAGGTTAGGGGACGCATTCGTTACGCCGAACCATGCGTCAATCATCTACAAACGACCGCCAATTTGCGTGCCGTGCAAATTCTGCTTGGACACACGAAGATTGAAGACACGATGCGGATAGCGGGGCGTCGACGTTGAACATGCTCTGACTCTGGCAGAAGGCATCGAAGCCTAGCAATCCAATGTCGATATCATTGAGAGCGAACGCTCTGGCGTGCTTTCGAACCTCCGCTCACTTTATTTGGTCCCCAAAAGCGGACGGTCTCCAACTGGTCAGGCTCGGTCCAGCAGAGTCTGAACGCTTCCAGATTTCTAACTCTCAAACCGGGCAGGCAGCCCCGACCGGCCACCTGAGCATGTGAGCGACGGGTTGCTGGTGCCCGCCTGTTGCCGGACCGGATGGAAGCAGGCCGGCAATGATTTGGAACCGCGTGCTGTAAAGCGCGGCGACAACCCCTCCGCCGGGCGAAGGGGCCGCTCCCGCGACTAGGCCGACGCGCCGCCGTCGATGTTCAGCGTGGTTCCGGTGATGTAGGTAGCATCTGGGCCGGCCAGAAACGACACCGCTCCTGCGATCTCCTCGACCCGGCCGTAGCGACCGAGCGGAATGGCACCGATCATCTGCTTCGCGAACTCGCCCTCAGCGGGATTCATATCGGTGTCGATGGGGCCCGGCTGCACGGTGTTGACGAGGATATTGCGCGACGCGAGGTCCTTTGCCCAGCCGCGCGCCAGCGCCGCCACTGCCGCTTTGGTCGCGCTGTAGATCGCGGTCGCGGGGAACGCCATCTCGCCCGAGATGCTGCCGATCAGGATAATACGCCCCCCATCGCGCAGGTGCGGCAGCGCCGCGCGCGTGCCGACGTGCAGGCCCTTCACATTGACCCCGAATTGACGGTCATAGCTCTCGTCAGTGTCGTCCCCGACGGTAGAGAATTCGGCGACGCCGGCATTGTGGACAAGGATATCGATCCCGCCTAGCGCGGCCGCTGCCTGTTCGACGCCCGCCCGCTGTGACCCGGGCTGGGAGGCATCGGCCTGAAAGGCAAAGGCGGTGCCGCCCGCGCGCTCGATCGCCGCCACGGTCGCGTCGGCCGCCGCCTTGTTGCCCGAATAGGTGATCGCGATCGCCGCGCCATCGGCCGCGAGGCGCTTGGCGATCGCCGAACCGATACCGCGCGATCCGCCGGTGACGAGCGCTTTTTTGCCCAGAAGTGACATGTAAATTCTCCAATTTTGCCCGCGATCACGGCGTCGTGCGCTGCCGGCAAGGCACAAGATGGATCGCCAATTCTATAGTTCAATATTCCCGAACTATTAAAATTGCGTCGCGGGCCTATATTGTGCCTATGCCCCGCTTCACCCATCCCAGGCTGGAAGATGTGCCGCTCGAACTGGCGCTCCATGCCCTCGCCGATCCCAACCGTCTGGCCATGGTCGCGCGCCTGGCCGGCACCGAGCAGCTGAGCTGCACCAACGCAGCGCCGTGCGACTCGATTCCCAAGAGCACGCTGTCAAACCACCTCAAGTTGCTGCGCGCCGCAGGACTGATTGAGACGACGCAGGTCGGCCGCGAGATGATCAACAGGCTGCGCCGCAAAGAATTCGAGCAACGCTTTCCCGGCCTTTTGGATGCAATCCTCGCCAACCGCCCCGCCTAGCGCAAAGCAAGGCGCCGGTGATCGTCGTCGGACGCTGTCGGACCGCTCGCTCGGGGTTGCCAGTCTCACTTGTACGTTCGCTTCATGCGCGAGACGGAAGCGACCATTCAGCGGCTGGCCAGGATCGAGATTCTCCCGCAAAGCTTGGCATGCTGATTTACGGTGAACCCGTGGTCGACAGAGCCGCTCTCGGCGCGGGGCCGGCATCTGGATTTCGCACGATCCAGCCGTGACCGTTGCGCAAGTCGAGCGGGATGAGCCAGCGGTGCAAAAAAAGCATTCCGAGATCGCCGTCCATAATCATGTCCGCGGTGAACAGAAGGTCGACTGGAGGTCAACGCCTTGGGGTCACTTGGAAATGCGCCGACTGCGACCCTTCTGCATCCGCCTGCAAGCCGAACATGGCCGCATTACGCTTTGCAACCAGTACCGTGCGTCCATTTCCGGAATTAAGCTCCATACATATCGGCCCGCGTGGGCTGATCACATGGGCCCTGACGACAAGAGCCGTGCCCTGCTTTCTCCCCCTGGATTGCTGTCGACGATTATTCGCCCGTGTTGCGTCGGAGAGGCGCAGAAAGCGTTATCACGGTGAGCGAGAGAACCAGCCAGCCGAGCGCTGCGTACACCGCTTTGGCGATCCGCCAGGGCCTTGCCCATGCATCGGAGCGAATTGAACAGATGCCTTCTTCGCGCAGGTCCAGAAGGGGAATGAAGACATCGGTGGCATAAATCCAGGTGTCGATGGCTTGACCGCAAGGGATGCTCGTTCGCACCGCTGAGCCCGGCACCACCTCGATGCCCAGAGAATTCTCGCCTGCGACCGCAACGCCCTGTACAGGCGTGAGAGACAGTTCGAGGGCAGGGGGACCCGAGCCGCTGAAGTCCAATCCGAGCATCGGAAGTGGCTGCCCGTGATTGGCTGCTTCGACGCCGATCCAACCGACAAGGAGGAAGGCGGCGCAAGTCGCAAGCGCTCTTGTCGGCGACAGCCCGTAGCGGAACAATCCACCCCAGAAAGTGACCAGCGCGGCTTCATAGATCGGGCCGAACAATTGGCGAAGCCCTGGCCACATGCGACTTCGCTGCTTCTTGATGTCGCGGCGGGCCTTTTCGGCTAGCACAATATTCGCCTCATCGGCAAAACCATGCAAGCGATAGACCCGCGCAAATGCCTCATAGGGTTGGGGCGACCAGTCCTGGATGCGGCTCTGGACCTGGCGGCCGAGCCACGCCACCCTGGCAGTGGCGCCCGACTGGCTGTCCCGCATCCCGGACAAGCGGCGCGACGTAGAATTGCCTAGCGCGCGCCCACGCATCTCGACAAATCGCCGAACCGAAATACCTTCGAGCAAAAGTCTCGCATCCTCACCCCAGAGCGCGCCGTCCTGATCGTTCAGAGCAGCGCATTCGAGACCGCTCAGATCACTGACTGGAAATGCAGCGGACATGCATTGTCGCACCAGCAGATCGCGGCGAACGGCATCGAGCGAAGTCCAATCGGCGTCGAAAAGCGGAGCAAGAGCGTCTGCCCGGTCCGCAAATCGATGGCCGAGCGGGCCTTTGAACTCTCCCGCGCTCGACTGTTCGGTCATTTGGCTGACGGACTGCTCGGAAAAGGAAAGCTTGCCCGATTGGTCAATCCTGGCCTTGCAGTCGATGCGCGCGCCGCCATATGCGAGCGCTAACCTGACGTCCCAGGCGAGGGTGTCAGCGACCGGCGGGTCTTGCTCTATGATCCGCATCCGGCCCTCGCTGCCTTCAAGCATTCCGGTCAAGAAGGCGACATAGGCCGGCACGGTGTCCAGGGTTAGGCGCGGCGGGCAGAGATATTCGTTAAAATTGTAGATTTCGGTTGCCGTGCCGCGCAGGAAGACGATCGCGTTGTCGTTGTCCCAGAGCAAGGGCGTGGAAATCGCCCGGCCGCTGCGTTGCCAGATAATGTCGGCGCAGGTCCAGCCGGGATAGAAGGGCAGCTCCGCGACCCGAACATCCATGACCGAGGGCGTGCCATTCTCATCGCAAAACAGCTCGATCGCATAGCTCATCCGGCCATAGAGCCGTATCTGCCCGCCGATCTGCCCGTCGGCCAGATCGATGCGGGTAGGAGCGGCGAGGGATGAAATCCGAAGGCCTTGGTCTCCGGCTACTCGCTCACCTTGCTTGCCGAAGATGATGTCGCCCCTGACCTGCGCACGGCGCAGGTTCAACGATCCCGCAACCCGGCCCGTGACGACGATATTTCGGCCGATTTCGAGATCGGGGGCGTTCACGGCCTCGGTGATGCCGCGCTCGAGATGCGCATTGGCCATGTCGCCTTGCGCCATCACATAAAGATTGCCGCGAATGCGCATCCCGTCGAGCTGCGCTGTGGTGCCGGGGTCGCGAAGCTCGAGGACCATGTCCTGATCACAACTGAAACCGGTTGCCTGGACAGCGGGAACCCAGTCCCGTGACGGGCCGAGTGACAGCATGGTGCTTCCCGTCACGATCCCCGATCGCAGATTGACGCCGGCTTCGATTTCGCCGCTTATCGACAGGCGGCCGCCGACTTCGACACCTTGCGCTTCGACAGGACCCGTCGCACGGCTGCCGTCTTCGATGCCGAGCTGGATGTTGGCGGCACATTTGAGTTGTTCCAGGCATAGCGTCGAATTGAAGGTCAAATTGCCAAGTGCCAGTTCGCCCTCGATCTGCGCCGAGCGAAGATCGGCGGCCGGTTGCCACGCACTGCACCGAAAGCTGGCGCCGTTCAGATAGACGTCGGCGCCGGCGCGAAGCAGGGGCGCTCTCAACAGCGGCAGCGCGTCTCGATCGAACGGCTGAGCGTCGACAAGTCGAATGTCGCTGAGGTCGATGTAGGCCGATACATTCATGCTGGCCAGATCGAGCGCAATCCGGCGGCGGCCGGCCCGGACGCGCAAGCGGGCGGCCGAAACAGCGCCATCGATGCGCGCATCGGTGAGCACCACGGGACCCGCGGCGACCGTCTTGTCGATCCACAGACCTGATGCGCGCAAGCCCTCGCCGTTGAGAGCAAGGCCTTCGGCGCCGGCGGCCAGCCGGGCTTTGGTCAGATCTATCGGTGCGCCCACCTGCAGAAATTGCAGGCGCAGGCCGCCCCTGGCGCGCAGACGTGATGCCAATATCCCACCCGTCACATGCGCCCTGTTCAAATGCAGTGCGAAATCACGTCCTGTTTCGCTCCGAACACCGCTCAATTGCGCCGCTTCGGCATTCAGCGCGCCTCCGATCGTCGCCTGGCTCAGTCGGATCATGCACTCTTGACCGGTGAAGGCACGCACCGAGGCGAGGTGGACATTGCCAAGGGTCCGCAGACCAATCGCATCGAGCAGCTGCAGCTGCGATCGCTCGAGCGAGAGGCGCAGGATATTGGCGTTGGTGAGGATGATCGGCGCGTCGAAGTGGCAGTCTTCAAAGACAAGTTCCAACAGGCGGCTCTCGCCCTCGCTCTCGCAAAGACCGCCGAGGTCCAGCGAACCGCGAACCACGACGCCCGATAGCTTCACGACGCTCGTCTCACCCGTTTCGCCGCGCGCTCTTTGCCGGACGAACGCCGCGAGATCCGCACCCGGGACGGTGGGACGTCTGCGCGCGCCGTTGACGAAACTGCCGTATTGCCGGAGCGCAGCGATTACGCGACCGCCGGGCTGCTCACTGTCGCTGACCATCCTCAGTTTCCCTCTCGCAACGATCTGCGAATTGACGAAGTCACATTTTTAGCGGTCATATATGCCTCGTGGCTCTCTCAAGTCGCAATCGAGCGCAATATGCGGGCGGCCATGTCGGCGTGAAGTTTCGAGGGCTCGCCGACCGATTCCCACAGCGCCAAGGTCGGACGCGCGGGCGGGCGCGGCGGACGTATATATTCGGTGAGCGGCGTTCGCGGGAGGCCCACCGGGTCGATCTCCGGATTATGGAAGGGATTGTCGTCGAAGCAGCTCTTGAAGGCTGCGTCGAAGCGATAATTGGGCAGCTTGGCAATGACCGCTTCGTCACCGGCGACCTGAAGGAGCATTTCATCGGGTGGCAGCGCCAGAACGCCATTGGGATCCTCGTGCCCGACGAGCCCGCTCATCGTGGTTGCGGCGAGCATCGTATTGGCTCCGAAACATTGCACGACCTTGGAATTATTGACCATCGTCTGCCAGTCATTCGGATACAGAAATTCTAGCTGCGATGCGTCCTGCCAGAAGCTCCAGGTCTGCAGGCCATAGCCGCGAAGCAGGGTGACGGCCTGGCGAAGTTCGTTGAACGTGCCAAGCTGTGCCGCTTCGTCGAGGATGAACAGCGTCGAAAGCGGAGGCCGGGCGCGCCGGCGCATGATCGCGGTCATCAGCGACCCGACCCAGAGCCGCAGCAGGCGGCCGTGCGATACCAGCATGTGTGGAGGCACGACGATGTAGATCGTCATCGGGTCGCCGCGCGTGATCGCATCGAAATCGATGCTCGAACGATCGGTCGCCAGTTGCAGCGACGGCCCGCGCAGGAAGTCGATCGCTTCCTGCGCAAATGCGACGATGCCGCCAAGGGTTTCCGGTGCGCTGATCTTGAAGAGCTGGCCGGTATTGCGCGCCTCGGGATGGCGCGAGCCTTCCAGGGCCTCGACGAGCAAAGCCCCGTTGCTCTCGGCTGCGCCGTTCACGATCTGCCGCAGCCGGCCCAGATTATGGTCCGACTTTGGCATATCGGTCAGCAGGTGAAACAGCGCCCCGACGAGCAACTGGCGCGCACGCCCCTGCCAGAATTTGTCGCGGTCATTGGTAAATGCGAGCAATTGATCGATGAGAACATGCGCCTCGTCGACGGCCGTCGCCGAATGCGGATCGATCAGATCGAGCGGGTTGAGACAGTCGCCGGGAAAGGATGTAATTCCGATCGGATCGAGCACGATAACCTGCTGCCCGAGCTCGCGCCGACGGCGTGCGGTAATCGCTGCATTCTCGCCCTTGGGGTCGATAACGATCGCGGGTCCCTTGTGCCGAAGCAGCGCCGGGACCACGCAGCCGATGCCCTTGCCAGCGCCAGTCGGGGCGATGGTGATCAAATGCCCCTCGCCTTCGAGAAGTATGGGGCGCGCAGCAAGGTCCGGCGCGCCTGCGTCGGCGCCGAAGCTGAATCCGATCGGCCGCTGCCTGGGACGGGTCTCGAGCGACCAGCCGACGAGCAAGCCATCGCCTTCGATGGTTTCGGGCAATTTGAGCGTGGAGGGGGTCTTTGCCCCGAACTGGTCGGCCAAGGCGCTCATTGCGATGCTCCTGCGCCGGTCTGGCGATAGAATATCCCATCGAACCGGATAGCATGATCGGGAAGACCGTCGGTCAGCAGCTTGTCGTCGATCATGTCGACGAGGCCGTAGGTCGAGATCAGAAAGGTCGCCTCGAACAGCGTAGCGCCGAAGAGAACGAGTGCGTGAGTTTTCCATCCGTCGCGCTGGCGGACGGCCTCCAGCGGCCTCGCGAGCGGGACCGCGCTTTCAGGCAAGTCGAACGGGTAGATGAGCTGCTGGAGCCGGCCGGGCGATTCGATGATAAAAAATGGCTTGTCCTCCATCCGGACGGCGCTGCAGAACACCCGCAGATAATCGCACACGGCCTCGGCCTTTTCGATCCGGATCGATATGAGATCGTTGACATCGTGGAAGATGCGCGATGTGCCATCGAGTATATGCGGACCGTGAGGGCCGTAGAGAAAGGATATGACCTTCGAGGCTGCATCGGTCTGCTCGATCAGCGCATCCACCCACATCCAGTCCGGCCAGAATAGCAGCGGATGGACGCGAAACGCGCCGATCGCGCCGGGCGGACATGCCGCGCTTGCAAAGCTGCCATCGCGCTCCAGCACCCCGCGAAACGCATCGGCCACATCTTCGGCGAGTTCGTGCCAGGGTCCGACCAGCGGCGGCGTCGGCCAACGCATATCCAGAATCATGCGAACTTCATCCCCTGCAAATGGCTTCGACTTGATCGACCCGCGCGCATTCAGAAGGGACTCCATGGCTCCTACGGGCGTCGCGGCTCATTAAAGTTTCTGCCATTCTCTCACGCGGATAGTCGGACGTCCTTGCGCAAGTTTCAAGGATTTCTAAAGGCATGATCCGTCCGGTTCATGCGTCGGGCAGGCAGCATGGCATCCAGGCAAAGTGGGCAAGTCGGAAGGGGCGCCAGCGCCGCGGTCGCCCGCGGCGTGCGGGGGCCAATGATTGCCAACGAGGCTGCACCGATACTGCGCGCAAGATGGGGCGATCGAACGTGTGCGTGAAGAAGAAGCGCAGCGCGCTGACGATGCTGTTCATCGTTCACTCGCGCTCCGAAAAGGGCGTAGCCGCTCTAGACCATTTCTGCGGTGCATCGGCTGGGTGAGGGCGGCAGGTTGCCCCGCCGCCCTCCGAGCGTCAGAAGTCCATCGCCGGCATCGGCGCGGTCTTATCGTCCTTCGGCAACTCGGCGACGAGTGCCTCGGTCGTGATCAACAGCGAGGCGACCGATGCCGCATCCTGCAGTGCGGTGCGCACGACCTTGGCGGGATCGATCACGCCGGACTTGACGAGATCCTGATATTCGCCGGTCGCTGCGTTGAACCCCCAGCCATAGTCCTCGCTCTCGAGCAGCTTGCCGACGATCCACGCACCGTCTTCACCGGCATTGTCGGCGATCTGGCGCGCCGGCGCACGAAGCGCGCGGCGGACGATGTCGATGCCCGACTGCTGATCGTCGTTCGCGGCTTTCAGGCCTTCGAGTGCCTTGAGCGAGCGAAGCAGCGCGATGCCGCCGCCGGGAAGAATACCTTCTTCCACAGCCGCGCGGGTTGCGTGGAGCGCGTCGTCGACGCGGTCCTTCTTCTCCTTGACCTCAACCTCGGTCGCGCCGCCGACGCGGATCACCGCGACGCCGCCGGCGAGCTTGGCGAGCCGCTCCTGCAGCTTCTCGCGGTCATAATCGCTCGTCGAGGTCTCGATCTGCTGGCGGATCTGCGCGACGCGGCCGTCGATATCCGACTTCGCGCCGAGGCCGTCGACGATCGTTGTATTATCCTTGTCGATGACTACCTTCTTGGCGCGCCCGAGCATGTTGATCGTGACGCTCTCGAGCTTGATGCCGAGCTCCTCGCTGACGACATTACCGCCGGTGAGCACCGCGATATCCTCGAGCATCGCCTTGCGACGATCGCCGAATCCCGGCGCTTTGACCGCCGCGACCTTGAGGCCGCCGCGGAGGCGATTGACGACGAGCGTTGCGAGCGCGTCGCCCTCGACATCCTCCGCGATGATCAGCAGCGGCCGGCCCGACTGCACGACGCTTTCGAGCAGCGGCAGCATCGCCTGCAGGTTCGACAGCTTCTTCTCGTGGATCAGGATGTACGGATCGTCGAGTTCGACCTTCAGCTTCTCGGCGTTGGTGATGAAATAGGGGCTGAGGTATCCGCGGTCGAACTGCATGCCCTCGACCGTTTCGAGCTCGGTCGCGAGGCTTTTGGCTTCCTCGACGGTGATCACACCCTCATTACCCACCTTCTCCATCGCCTCGGCGAGGATGCGGCCGACCTCTTCGTCGCCATTGGCCGAGATCGTCGCCACCTGGGCGATCTCGCTGTTGGCCTCGACCGACTTGGCATGCGCCTTGAGGTCGTCGACGACGGTGGTCACGGCGAGGTCGATGCCGCGCTTGACGTCCATCGGGTTCATGCCCGCGGCGACCGCCTTCGCGCCTTCGCGCACGATCGCCTGCGCGAGCACGGTCGCGGTCGTGGTGCCATCGCCGGCCTTGTCGTTCTGCTTCGAGGCGACCTCGCGCAGCATCTGGGCGCCCATATTCTCGAACTTGTCGGCAAGCTCGATTTCCTTGGCGACGGTCACGCCGTCTTTGGTGATGCGCGGCGCGCCGAAGCTTTTCTCGATCACGACATTGCGTCCCTTGGGGCCGAGCGTGACCTTCACTGCATTCGCAAGCGTATCCACGCCGCGCAGCATGCGATCACGCGCGTCGGACGCAAATTTCACTTCCTTGGCAGCCATTTCTTCCTCCTTCTCGATATCCTTTCAGTTGCTGGATGGATGCGGCGTCAGGCCGCCTTCTTGAGCGCCTCGGCCTGCTCGATCACGCCCAGAATATCGCTTTCCTTCATGATGAGCAGATCCTCGCCATCGACGCGCACCTCGGTGCCCGACCATTTGCCGAACAGGATGCGGTCGCCGGTCTAGACGTCGAGCGCCGTGACGGTGCCGTCTTCGGCGCGGGCGCCCGGGCCGACGGCGACGACTTCGCCCTCCTGCGGCTTTTCCTTTGCGGTGTCGGGGATGATGATGCCGCCCGAGGTCTTCTCCTCGGCTTCGATGCGGCGGACGACCACACGGTCGTGCAAGGGACGGAAATGCATGCATTGTCTGTCGTCAGAACATTTGGCGCAGATCGCGGCGTTGATTAGCGGAGCGCGGGCCTCGTCCTGGGGTTGATATTAAGCGGCGAGCTTGCGGTGCTGCAAGCGTCGGTGTTCGATGGTCT
>NZ_JACBGA010000016.1:0-20248 GCF_021401285.1 Sphingopyxis sp. NFH-91
CAACATCCCGTTCTCGCCAACTGATCAAAACCAGTCGGCCGACTAAATCCCCGGGATGAAGGGGTCCTTTTTGCACGCCGATCACCCCACGAAGGGGGTGCCTATTGCACGCTGATCCTCATTCACGACCAGGCACAAGCCCCTGCCATCGACATGGCGACCGGGCTTCGCGTTCTTCACTTTCAATACTGTCAGCGCCATCAGGTTCGAGTCCCTGTCAGGGATTCATACCGCCGAAAACGGGGGTATTTGGTCCCACAGTCGTTCCCACATTTCAGCGGGAATTCAGGCGATTCAGGGCGGCCGACCGCGAACACGTTACAAGATAAATCACTGATTTTACAGAGTAGTTGGAGACGCTCTGAAATTGCCTGAGACGAAAGTTATAGCGCCTCCTCCGCTACCATATCTCATAACATATTGAAAATGCGTGATAAAAAATTAGAAATCGGGGCACAAACAGTGCCGGGTTTCTCTTCCGGGATCAGGATCTTAGTCCCTGAAATCGCGTTGTTTCAGGATTTTGCCGTCGTGCTGCCAGAACGCAGAATCGTCCTTGGCGGCGTTGGTTTGGGGGTATCGGCAGGCGCTCGATCTTGTACTGGATACCCCCATCGACTGGTGCGTCATCATGTGGGGCTTCCTGACTCAGAACCCAAATATGTTAAAAATTCTATATGCTTCAGCAGATCATATAAATGGCGAAGGCGTGAAAAAGCGGCAAAGTGTCGCGGGAGGACTCGCAACTCTCCAGTGAGCCTATGGACAACGGCGAGATCTTCTACTCGCTGGCCGAGACTTAAATCCTGATCGAGGCTTGGCGCCGGCACTACAATCGTCCGGCCGCGTAGCTCGTTTGGATCGCTGCAACCCACGCCAGAGACCGTTCCATCGTCAGTGCCACCTTCCGGTTCTGCTTCGCGCCACCTACGGCGAACACTGACGATGTACACGCGAACGAACTGACAATTCGCACGGATCGCTCAGTGGGGATCGGTCATCAGGAATCAAGCGGCTGTTGGTCGCCCGTTGCATCCTCCCACGCACTAGAGCGGGAGCTTTGAACCTTTGTCGCGCTGATGGATCGGGTAGCCTGCCTGAACGACGATGACGCCCTTGCTACACCATTTCAAAGACGCCGTTTTCGGGTCAGCGTCTTGGGGACCAGATATTCGAGAAGTCCGGCCTCGCCATTCTCAACACCGAAGCCCGATTGTTTGTGGCCGGCGAAGGCGGCGAAGGGTGAGAGATGGCGGGTCTCGTTGACCCAGACATTGCCGCTCTCGATTCTCTCCGCGAGCGCCCAGGCAGCCTCCTCGTCCGCTCCCCAGACCGAGGCGCCGAGACCATATTCGCAGGCATTAGCCCGGGCGAGGACTTCCTCATAATCTCCGAACTTGAGGAGAGGCAGCACGGGGCCGAACTGTTCTTCCTGCACGATGCGGCTGTCCTCGGGGGGATTGTCGATGATCGTGACCGGGATGAAATGGCCGGGCGTCCGCTCTTCGTCGTCACCGGTCAGGATTGCATAGCCCTGCGCGCGCGCGTCGCGGATCAGGTCGAGCACGCGCTCATATTGCAGCCCGTTGTTTACCGGCCCGATCTGCGTGCCCTGGTCGGCGCCGTCGCCGACCTTGACCGTGCGCGCATAGGCGACGAGCGCGTCGCGCAGTGCGTCATAGACCTGCTCGTGAACATAGATGCGCTTCGACGCGATACATATCTGACCGGCGTTGCCGAACGCGGCCCAGAAAATTCGTTCGGCGATAGCCCCGGCATCGACGTCGTGCATGACGATCGCAGGGTCGTTGCCGCCAAGCTCGAGCGTCACTCGCTTCAGCGTGTCCGATGCCGCAGCCATCACCTTCTTTCCGGTCGCCGTAGAGCCGGTGAAGCTGACTTTGTCGATCCCGGCATGGCCGGTGAGCCAGGGCCCAAGCGCATCGCCGCCGCTGATGACGTTGAGCACGCCAGCCGGGAAGATATCGGCGGCGAGTTCGCCGAGTTTGAGAGCAGTCAGCGGGGTGAAGGGCGAGGGTTTCAATATGACGCAATTGCCCGCGAGTAGCGCCGGCCCGAGCTTGAACGAGGCGAGGATCAGCGGATAATTCCATGGTGCGATCGCGGCGACGACACCGATCGGAACGTGGCGCGTCTCGCTGTAGCGCTCGGCGCTGTCCTCGTTGACCGTCACCGGAATGTCGAGGCTCGCCGCCGCCTTGAGCCAGCTTGCCGCGCCGAGCACCTCCTCGGCAGCATCCTTGTGCGGCTTGCCCTGCTCGCGGGTGAGCAGCCGCTTCATCGGTTCGACTTCTTCGATCAGCCGGCCGGCGAGCGCGACAATCGCCTTGCGGCGCGCCTCGATCGGTGTGTCGCGCCAGCCGGCAAAGGCGCCGCGCGCCGCGTCGATCGCGGCGTCGAGATCGGCCGGCGACGCGTCGGGCGCTTCGGCGAAGATGTCGCCGGTCGCAGGGTTCTCGACCGCCAGCCGCGCCGCGCCCGGCACCAGCCGCCCGCCAATCAGCATTCGGAAATCGCGATCGATCATCATGTCCGTTCCTCCCTCCACGCTCACGCGCTCTTTTCGCTGTCGAAGCCCATCGGGGCGAACCAGCCGCGATCCTTGTCGGCGCGCGCGCGGCCGAGCGGCAGGATCGCCGCGGCGAGACGGCGGTGATAGTCGCGCTCGTCGCCCGCGTGCGCGGCAAGCAGCAGCGCGTCGATTGCCTCGCGGACCGCCTCGGCGCGTTCGCGCGCGAGCCCGTTCTTGTCGGCGAGCCGCGTTTCAAGCTCGGCACGGGCCGCGGCGCTCGGTTCGCCGCCGCCGGCGACAGCCAGCAGCGCGCGGGCCATGTCGGCGATGTCGGCGCGTTCGCCCTCCTCATAGCCGGGGGTCGCATCGCGCTGCGCCTGGATGATCTGGATATGCCCCATGGCGAGCATGATCTGCTCGCGCGCGAGGTTGGCGCTTTCGGGAAGCGCGGGGAGCACCACCGAATGGAGCGCGCGCAGGACGCTGTTGAGGCGATCGTCGACCGAGGGGTTCACTGGCTTTCCTCCATCATGAGGAGCCGCGCGAGCTCGTCAACGAACAACGGCCCGGTCGCGGCGAGGAAGGTGAGGAGCACGTCCTGGTGGTTATGCGCCTGGCGGGCCGCGCGCATGCCGAGCGCCGCGACGAGGATATAGCTCTTCCACGCATTGAATATGGTGAAATAATGCAGCTTCGCGGGATCGACGCGGTTGCCGCTCGCGGCCTCATATTCGGCGAGGAACTGCGCGGGCGGAGCGAGATCGCTGCCGCGAAAGACGCCGTCGATATGGCTGCCGAACACCGGCTGGATCGCCCAGGCGAGATCGGCGTGGAGATCGCCGAGGTAGCACATCTCCCAGTCGAGGATCGCGGTGATCCGGCCGTCGGCCTCGTCGAAGAGATAATTGCCGGTGCGATAGTCGCCATGGACGACCGAGATTTTCTCGCAGTCGGGCACATTATCCTCGAGCCACTGCGTCGCGAGGCGCAGCACGGGTTCCTTCGTCACCGCATCCTGCTCGAGCAATTCCTTCCAGAACTGGATCAGCCAGCGCGTCGGCTGTTTGGGATCGCCCGTCGGCGCGGTGAAGGAGGGGAGGTCGGCCGAGTTCCAGTCGAAATTGTGGATCGCCGCCAGATGCTCGAGAAATTGCGGGCGGACGATATCGCGCAGCGGGTCGCCGAGCACCGTGCCGAGACCGGTCACCGAAAGCTGGTCCGAGGTCGGCTTGGTCACGCCCGCCACGACCTCGACGATCATCGCGGGGCAGGGGAAATGGTCGGCGTCGATGTCGAGCCAGACCGCTTTCGGAACCGGCAGCATGCCGTCGAACGCGCGCAATATCTCATATTCGCGCGCGCGGCTCGTCTCGGTGATGCCTTCGGTCGGGTCCATCCGCAAAATATAACGGGCAGGGGCGCCGTCGCGGTCGAGCGTGAAGATGAACTGCTCGCGCGACGCGCCGCCGCCCATCCGCGCGACGTCCCGGACGGTCGCTCCGGGCTCGCGTGCATCGTACCAGCTTTGCAGCAGCGCCGCGACCGCGCGATCTTCCTGCGGCAGATAGGGCGGCAGACCGCGGCGCGCCTTGCGCTCCTCGAGCAGGCGGGCGAGCAGGGGTTCGGTGTCGGTCATATTTGTCTCCCTCGCTCTCGCTCAGGCGGCCAGGAAGCCGCCGTCGACGGCATAGTTCGCACCGGTGACATAGCTGGCTTCGGGGCTGGCGAGAAAGGCGATGACGTTCGCGACCTCTTCGTTGCGACCATAGCGGCGCATCGCGATCAATCCCGAAAAGCCGGCGCGCGCCGCCGAAGGGTCGCCGGGCGCGGCCTGCTGCTCGATCGACTGCATCATCGCATTGTCGATCGGCGCGGGGGCGACGCTGTTCACGCGAATGTTGCTCGCGGCAAGCTCGAGCGCGGCGACCTTGGTGAGGCCGAGGATCGCATGTTTGGTGGCGGCATAGGGGCCGATGCCGGGAACCCCGACCTCACCGGTAACCGAGGACATGGTGACGATCGCGCCGCCCGTATCGGCCATCGCGATCCCGCCATGCTTGATCGCGAGGAAGGTGCTGCGAATGTTGGCGCGCATCACCTCGTCGAGGCTCTCGACGTCGGCCATGACCAGCGGGACGACGCTGCCTTCCGAACCGGCATTGGCGACGAGGATGTCGAGCCGCCCGAAGCGCGCGATCGTCGCCGCGACGAGCGCCGCCACATCGGCCTCTTCGGCGGGATGCCCCGCGCTGGTCGCGACGCGGTCGCTTTCGCCCAGGGCGGCGGCCGCTTCGGCGAGTCGTCCCGCATCGCGGCCAGCGAGCATGACGCTTGCGCCTTCGTCGAGAAATTTGCGCGCGGTCGCGGATCCGATGCCGCCCGTCGCGCCGGTGATAATGGCAATCTTGCCGTCCAGTCGGCCCATCATGCTCTCCTCTTCCCTATGTTTTTCGCCCTTTTTTCGAGTCCGGAGCGCGTTCGCCTCCGTGTATCGAAAAAGTGACATTGACATCACTTTTACATTATCGCACTATCAGCGCAAGTCGAAAAGACATCGAACGAAGGGAATCGAGAGGGTGCCGATGGTGCAGAATCCAGACAGCAAGGCCGAGCAGGCGCTGCCGCCGACCCCCAAAGGGCAGGCAACGCGGGAACGCATGCTCGATGCGGCGACCGAGGTGTTCGGGCAGCTTGGTTACGAAGCGACTCGCGTCGTCGACATCAACGCCAAGGCCGGTGTGAGTCACGGCCTCTTCTATCGGCACTTCAAGGACAAGGCCGAGATCCTCGTCGCGGTCCTCGACCGGATGAATGCGCAGCTCCGTCATACCTCGGGGCGCGAAGTCGGCGAGGACGGCGCGGTCACGCTCGCGCAGCTCGAGCGGCGGAACATCCAGTTCTTCCGCGAATATGCGCAGAACCGGAAGCTGCTCCGCGTGGCGCGCGAAGTCGCGGCGCGAAACGACGAAATCGAGTTTCGCGAAATGTGGCTCAAGATGCGCAATCGCTATGTCGAGCGAACGCATCGCTGGCTGGACCAGCTCGTTGCGAGCGGTGAGATCCCGCCGCTCGACGATGCCGCGATGGTCGCGGCGGGGCTGAGCGCGCTTACCGAACAGCTTGCCTATATCGAGATCGGGCTCGCGGTCGAAGACCCCGATGCGGCGACGATCGAGCGGCTTGGCCGCAGCTGCGCGCTCATCTGGTGCCGGACGATCCGGGGCGCGGCGGCATGAGCGCGATCGATCTTCTCGATATTGCGCCTTTCCAGGGCTCGCGCGAGCATGAGCTGTTTCGCGAGCTGCGCGCCCGCGATGGCCTGGCCTTCAACCGCGAACCCGACGGGCCGGGCTTCTGGTCGCTCGTCCGCTACGCCGATATCTCGGCGGCGGCACGCGACGGCCAGCTTTTCATCTCGGGGCAGGGGACGCAGATCAAGGATCGCCGCGCCGAAGGGCATGGCGCGCCGAGCGTCCACAACAGCGACGGCACGCTCCATTCGCGGCTGCGCGCGATCGTCATGCCCGGCCTGTCGCGCTCGGTGGTCGAGCGGCGAACCGAAGCCTTCGCGCGGATCGCCGAGGATCTGGTGCTCGCGGCGCCGCGCGGCGAAGCATTCGACTATGTCGATCGCATCGCGGTCCGGCTGCCGATGCTCGTCATCGCCGACATGCTCGGCGTGCCCCCCGAGGAAGCCCCCGATCTCGTCGACTCGGCCAATCTGATGTCCGACGTCAATGCGAGCGACGAGGAGCAGGCCGGCGCCCGCCAGCATCTCTTCGACTATTTTCGTCACCTCGGCGCGCTGAAGCGCCGTCAGCCCGCCGACGATCTCGCAACCCTGCTCGTCGAGGCCGATTTTCCGGAGGGCGACGAGCCGCAACAACTGCTCGACGCCTATTTCATGCTGCTGACGATCGCGGGCAACGAGACGACGCGCTTTCTCGTTACCGGCGGCCTCGCACAGCTGGTGCGACAGGGCGATTATCCGCTGCTGCGCGATCATCCCGCACTTCACCCGACCGCGACCGAGGAAATGTGCCGCTTCGTCTCGCCGGTCACCCATATGCGCCGCACGGCGTCGACCGACACGGCGATCGCCGGGCAGGCGATCGCGAAGGGCGACAAGGTCGTGCTCTGGTTCGCGAGCGGCAATCGCGACGAAACAATGTTCCGCGACGCCGGCCGGCTCGTGCTCGACCGCAAGCCCAACCCGCATATGGGGTTCGGGATCGGGCCGCATTTCTGTCTCGGCGCGCATCTCGCGCGGCTCGAGACACGGCTGCTGTTCGAGGCGCTCGGCCGCCATATCGAGACCATCGAGCTCGCCGGGGATCCCGAGCGGCTGCCGTCCAACTGGTTTACCGGCTGGTCGGCGATGAAGGTGCGCTGGCAATGAGCGGCACGATCCTCGTCACGGGTTCGGCGAGCGGTATCGGCCGCGCGCTTTACCGCGATCTCGTCGATGCCGGATACCGGCCGATCGGTCTCGACCGCGCTGCTGGTCCCGGTTGCGACATCGTCTGCGACCTTGCTTCGTCCGAAGCCGTCGCCCGCGCGGCGGAACAGATCGACGGCCCGCTCGCCGGTATCGCGCATGTCGCGGGTGTGCCCGGCACCGCGCCGACGGCGGCGGTGCTCGCGGTGAACCTGCTGGCGCCGCGGCAATTGACCGCCGCCTTGTCAGGCCGGCTGGCCGAGGGGGCGAGCATCGTCGCGGTGTCGAGCATCACCGCGGCGCGCTGCGCGCTCGACGACGCTGCCAAGGACTGGCTTCTCGGTCTCGAACCCCGCGCGTTGCAAGGCGAACTTTCGACCCTCGACGGGACCTTCGCATACGAGCATTCGAAGGCGCTGCTCAACCGCTGGATGCTGCACGAGGCGGCGGCTCTGGCTCCGCGGCGAATCCGCGTCAATTGCGTGAGCCCCGGGCCGGTCGAGACCCCGATCCTCGCCGACTTCCGCAGTTCGATGGGTGCCGACCGGATTGCCGCCGCCGAAGCTCTCACCGGCCGCCACGGGCGGCCCGAGGAAATCGCACAGGCGATTTTCTTCCTGCTGTCGCCGCGCGCGAGCTGGGTCAATGGCGTCGATCTCAAGGTTGACGGCGGTTTTCATGCGCTGCGCGCGCTGGCCGGGCGGAGCTGAACGATGAAGCTGATCCTCGTCCGGCACGGCAAGCCCGAAACACAGGCCGGTGCAACCCCGGCGAACCCGCCGCTTTCGGCGCTCGGTCGCGAGCAGGCCGGGCATGTCGGGCACTATCTCGCCGACACCCCCGTCGATGCCATCGTCCACAGCGGCATGGCGCGCGCCCAAGGGACCGCGCAGCCGCTTGTCGACCGTTTGGGCATCGTCCCCGAGGCGATCACGGGTCTCGGTGAGGTCGATCGCTACGGGGTCGATTATGCCAACGCAGAGATCATTCGGGCACGCGGCGAGGCGGAATGGCACCGCTTCCTGGGCGATCCGGTGGGCTATTTCGGTGTCGACCCGAAGCGCTTCCGCTCGGAGACGCTCGACGCCTACGCCGATCTCCTCGCGCGCCGCGACCTCGAGACCGTCGCGATCTTCACCCACGGTTTTCCGATCAACATCCTGCTCGGGCAGGCGCTCGGCCTCGACGGCATGGGGCATTTCCTGCCCGACTATGGGTCGATCACGCGCCTGGCGGGTTCGTCGCTCGATCGTCTTGCGGTCGTCAGCGTCAACGAGACCGCGCATCTGTCGGGCCGGTTCGCGGGCGCGGCGGCATGAGCTGGTCGCCCGCCGCCGTCGCCGCGCGCGACCCAGCCCGCGAAGCGCTCGTCTTCGGCGCGCGGCGCTGGACCTACGGCGAGCTCGATCGCTTCAGCGCGCGCGTCGCCGCGCTGCTGTGGCACGACGGCCTAGGGCAGGGCGATGTGGTCGCGCTGCTCGTCTCGAACCGGCCGGAATTCCTCGGGCTCTCCTGGGCAGCGCAGCGCTCGGGACTCTATTATCTGCCGATCCCGACCAAGCTGACGCCGGGCGAGGTGCGCTATATTCTCGAGGACAGCGGAGCCAGCGCGCTGATCGTTTCGCCCGATCTCGCCGCGCTCGGCGCGGCGGCGTCGGAAGGGCTCGACATCAGGCGCTATGGTCTCGACGATGGCGGCGGCTTTCCGCCGCTCGCCGCCGCGCTCGGCGGCCATTCGCCGCCGCCCCCGATCGAGGGCGGCGACATGCTCTATACCTCGGGCACGACCGGCCGCCCCAAGGGCGTGCGCCGGCCGGTCACGGGCGAGGCGCTGGGGAGCGACGCGCGCCGCGTCGAGCGCGGCGCGAAGCTCTTCGGTTTCGATGCGGACACCGTCTTCCTGTCCCCCGCGCCGCTCTATCATGCCGCACCGCTGCGTTTCGCGATGAACCTGCTCCGCGTCGGCGCGAGACTCGTTGGCATGGAGAAATTCGATGCCGCCGGCGCGCTCGCGCTGATCGAGAGCGAACGGGTGACGCACAGCCAGTGGGTGCCGACGATGTTCTCGCGGCTGCTCGCGCTGTCCGACGACGTGCGGGCGGCGCATGACCTGTCGTCGCAGCGCTGCGCGATCCACGCCGGTGCGCCGTGCCCGCCCTCGGTCAAGCGCGCGATGATCGACTGGTGGGGGCCGATCCTCCACGAATATTATTCCGGCACCGAAAGCGTCGGCTTCACCCATATCACAGCGCCCGAATGGCTCGCGCGTCCCGGTAGCGTCGGGCGCGCCTTCGGATGCACGATCCACATCGTCGGCGAGGATGGCCGCGAGGCGCCGCCGGGGGTCACGGGCACCGTCTATTTCGAAGGCAAGACGGGGCTCGAATATCATAATGATCCCGAGAAGACGCGCGGCGCGCTCGACGAGCGCGGCTGGACGACGATGGGCGACATCGGCCATGTCGATGACGAGGGCTTCCTGTTCCTCACCGACCGGCGGAACTTCACGATCATCTCGGGCGGCGTGAACGTCTATCCCAGCGAAGTCGAGGCAGCGCTGATCGAGCATCCTGAGGTCCGCGACTGCGCGGTTTTCGGGCTTCCCGATCCCGACCTCGGCGAGGTCGTGGCGGTGCTGGTCGAGAGCGATGCGGCCCAAGGGCCGCACGACGCCGAACTCGCGCGGCGGATTGCCGCCGACATCGCCGCGACGCTCGCCGGACCGAAGCGTCCGCGCCTCTGGCGCTTCGACAGCGTCGGCCGGACCGAAACCGGCAAGATCCACAAACAGAAGCTGCGCGATGCGAGCCGGGAAGCCGGACGCATGATCGACCTTCGGACATCGGTGCCCGCGCCGGGCGGGGCCAGCTGATGAGATTTCGACGAACATTTTCAGGGAGAGCGAAAATGCCTTATAACAAAACACGGAAAACAGCCCTTTTCATCGCCGGGAGCATGATTGCGCTCGCCGCGGTTCCGGCAGGGGCGCAGGACGCGCCGGCGGCGCAGGATGCCGCCGCGACCGACGACACGGCGAACGAGGGCGGCCTTGGCGAGATCATCGTCACGGCGCAGAAGCGGTCGCAGAACCTGCAGGACGTCCCCGCCGCCATCTCCGCCTTTTCGTCCGAGGATCTCGCGGCGCGCGGGGTCAGCGAGACGAGCGACCTCATGGGAAGCCTGCCCAACATCCAGGTGACCTCGGCCTATTCGGATACCCAGCCCAATTTCTCGCTCCGCGGCATCTCGGTCGCCAACGAGTTTTCGGCTTCGACCGCATCGCCGGTCGGCGTCTATGTCGACGAAGTCTATCAGAGCTTCCGCGCGAGCCACGGCCAGCAGCTCTACGATCTAGAACGCGTCGAGGTGCTGCGCGGGCCGCAGGGGACGCTCTACGGGCGCAACACGACGGGCGGTGCGATCAACTTCATCACGCGCAAGCCCGATCTTTCGGGCAACAACGGCTACCTCACGCTCGGCTATGGCAATTACGACACGATCAAGGCCGAAGGCGCGGTCGAACTGACCCTTGCCGAGGACAAGGCCGGCATTCGCGCGGCTTTCACGCGGAGCAAGGGCGATGGCTATACCTTCAACCCGACGCTGAACCAGGATTTCGGCACCACCGATTCGATCGCCGGCCGCATTTCGCTGCGCTTCAAGCCGGTCGATACGATCGATATCAACCTCAAGGCCTATTATGCCAAAAATGATCCGCGGCAGGATCTCCCCTATGGCATCGGCTATCTCCAGGGCCGCACCGACGCCGGGGGCTATTCGCGCTTCGATCCGCGTCCCGAACTCGGCGGACGGCTGCTGAAGCGCAACGAGGTGCAATCGGATACCGGCGGCGAATATTTCACCCGCTCGAAGGGGCTGTCGCTCAACATCGAGGCCGAACTCGGAAACGACCTCACCCTGACCTCGATCACCGGCTATGATGTCGGCCGCTACCGGCTCGCTCCCTTCGATTGCGACGGTTCGCCGAACAATATCTGCGCGATCCGCTACGACAGCGCGAGCAAGAATTTCAACCAGGACCTGCGCCTGACCTATGACGGCGACCGGCTGAAATTGATCGGCGGCCTCTATTACGGCCAGGACAAGATCGACACGCACAATGAGCCCGACTTCTTCGGCTTCCTGCGCCCGCTCCTCTCGGGCGCAGGGCTGCCCGGCAATTACGGCAATATCCCGATCGCGGTCGGCAATTCGCTCCGCACGCTGCCGGCCTTCGCGCTCGATCCCTCGCTGACGCCTGCCGACCCCGGCTTCTGCGCGCCGGTGGTGGTCAATCCCGCAGGCTATTTCGATGCGCGCACTTTGATCGCGTTCAACGCCGACGTCGCGGCGACGAATACCGCTGGCGGCACCGCGGCGCAGGCCGCCTGCTTCGCGGCGGGCGCCCCGCCGTTCGGGCCGATCGCAGCCGACCAGCGCTTCACGCTCAAGCGGCCCTCGACCGCCATCTATGGCGAAGCCGTCTGGGACGTCACCGACCAGCTCAGCATCACGCTTGGCCTGCGCTACACATGGGACAAGGTGAAATATCAGAATGCGCGGACGGTCCTGTTCGGGCTCGACGGGGTGACGCCGATCGCGAACCTCGTGCCCTACAGCTCGCCCTATAATCCGAACCTGCCGGCTCTGAACCAGAAGGAATCCTCGGGCGAACTCACCGGGCGCCTCGTCGTCGACTATAAGTTCAGCGACGATGTGATGGGCTATGCAAGCTACAGCCGCGGCTATCGTTCGGGCACCTATAACGGGCTCGCCTATCAGGATGTGAGCCAGGTCTATTTCCTCGATCCCGAGAAGGTGAACGCGTACGAGGTCGGCCTGAAGACGCGCCTGCTCGAAAACAAGCTCCAGCTCAATCTCGCCGGTTTCTATTATGACTATTCGAACCAGCAGATCGCCCAGATCGTCGGCGCGACGTCGTTCCTGCGCGCCGCCAACGGCCGCGTCTTCGGCGGCGAGGCCGAACTTGCCCTGCAGGCGACCGACGCCATCCGCTTCGATGCCTCGGTCGGCTACCTCAACAGCAAATATAAGGGCAACAAGATCGACCCGACCGATCCGGCAAGCCTGACGCTCAACATCAACGGCAACCAGTTCCCCAACGCACCCAAATGGACGGCGTCGGCGGGGGTCGACGTCACGCTGGTCGACAGCGGTCCGCACAAGTTCCAGGTCCGCGGCGATGTCCAATATATGGGCAAATATTTCTTCGACTCGTTCGGATCCTACGGCCAGAACCCGTGTGACAAGCCTGCTGCAGGATCGCTCGTGCTCGCCGCGACGCCCGAGATCGCGTGCGGAAATCCCGACTATGTCCTCTTCAATGCAAGGGCGACCTACACGTTCGACAAGCGCTTCTCGGTCGCGCTGTGGGGCAAGAATCTGACCAACAAATTCTATTATACCTATGGTCTGAACCTCAACGCCTTCTATCTCGACTATCTCGCGCGCGGCGCGCCGCGCACCTACGGCGTCGAAGCGACGATGCGCTTCTAAAATACGCAAACGCCCGCCATCCCGCTTCCCGCCCGCTTGTGGCGACGGGAAGCGGGCCGGGCGTCCTTGCGACAATCATGGACATGACATAATGACAGGCAGGCTCGATGGGAAAGTCGCGCTGGTAACGGGCGCCGGCTCGGGGCTGGGCGCGGCGATAGCGCGGCACTTTGCGAATGAAGGCGCGCAAGTGGTCGTCTCCGACGTCGATCTCGCGAAGGCGAAGGAGGTCGCCTGCGATCTTGGCGGTGGAGCAGTAGCCCTCAGAATTGACGTTGCCGATCCGGCCGATTGGGCTGCGGCCTTGCCCGCCATCGAGGACGCGTTCGGCGCGCTTCACATCCTTGTGAACAATGCCGGCATCTGCCTGACCGGTTCGGTCGAAGAGATATCGATCGAGGATTGGCGGCGCACGCACGCCATTGATCTCGACGGCGTCTTCTACGGCATTCGCGCCTGCCTGCCGCTGATGCGGCGGAGTGGCGGCGGCGCGATCCTCAATATCTCGTCGATCTCCGGGATCGTCGCAGCTGACAATCTCGCCGCCTATAATTCGGCGAAGGCCGCCGTGCGTCACCTGACCAAGTCGGTCGCGCTGCACTGCGCAAAGGGCGGTGACGCGATCACCTGCAATTCGCTCCACCCGACCTTCATCGACACACCACTCCTCGACGGCTTCGTTCTGGGGCGCGGGCGTGAAGAAGTGATCGCAAAACTGGCCCGGCAGATCCCGCTGGGGCGTGTCGGGGTGCCCGACGATGTTGCTAACGCCGCGGTTTATTTCTGTTCGGACGAGGCACGCTTCGTCACCGGCGCTGAGCTGGTGATTGACGGCGGCCTGTCGGCAATGTGATCGGAAGGACGGATGATGAGTGATATTTCGGATCAGGCGCTGGCGATCGCGGAGAAGGTTGAGGCTTTTGTCCGCGCGACTGTCATTCCTTACGAGAAGGACCCGCGGCGCGACCATCATGGCGCGCCGACCGATGAGATGGTGATGGAAATGCGCGAGCATGCTCGCGCCGCCGGAGTACTGACGCCGCATATCTTTGACGATGGCAGCCATTTGAACCAGCGCGAGACGGCGGTCGTCCTTATCAAGAGCGGCCTGTCGCCATTGGGTCCGCTCGCCTGCAACACAATGGCGCCCGACGAGGGCAATATGTATCTGCTTGGCAAGGAAGGCAGCCCCGAACACAAGGAGCGCTTCCTGAAGCCGATGGTGGAGGGCCGCGTTCGTTCGGCCTTCTTCATGACCGAACCCGCCGAGGACGGCGGCGCCGGGTCCGATCCATCGATGATGAAGACGACCTGCCGCCTCGACGGCGATCACTGGGTGGTGAACGGACGCAAGACCTTCATCACCGGCGCTCAGGGCGCGAGGGTCGGCATCGTGATGGCGAAGGCCGAAGATGTTGTTCAGGGTAGGGGGGCGTGCATGTTCCTAGTCGATCTGCCCGATCCGGCGATCCGCATCGACCATGTGCCGAACACGATCGACAGTTCGATGCCCGGCGGCCATGCGACGCTGACCATCGACAATCTGCGCGTTCCCGCCGACCAGATGCTGGGCGAAGCGGGCGAAGGCTTTCGCTATGCGCAGGTCCGACTGTCGCCGGCGCGTCTGTCTCATTGCATGCGTTGGCTTGGCGCGTGCATCCGCGCGCACGAGATCGCGACCGATTATGCCAACCGCCGTGAAGCTTTTGGTAAACCGCTGATCGAGCATGAAGGCGTCGGATTTATGCTCGCCGAGAATATGATCGACCTGAAGCAGGCCGAACTAATGATCGACTGGTGCGCGGGGGTGCTCGACACGGGATCGCTCGGCACGGTCGAAAGCTCGATGGCGAAGGTCGCAGTGTCAGAGGCGCTGATGCGCATCGCCGACCACTGTGTCCAGGTGATGGGCGGCACCGGCGTCACCGACCGGACCATCGTCGAACAGGTGTTTCGCGAGGTCCGCGCCTTTCGTATCTATGACGGCCCGACCGAAGTCCACAAATGGAGCCTCGCCAAGAAGATTAAGCGCGACTGGAAGGCGGGTCTGTGACCGGACAGGATGACAGGGATGCCGTCACCACGGTGCGCGCAGGGTTCGCGCTCGATTCTGAGGCGCTCTGTGCCTGGATGGAATCGCATGTCGAGGGCTTTGCGGGGCCGCTCGCCATCGAACAGTTCAAAGGCGGTCAGTCCAATCCGACTTACCGGCTGAGCACACCGCGAACGCAGTATGTGCTCCGGCGGAAACCACCGGGGCCGCTGCTTCCGGGCGCCCATGCAATCGAACGCGAAGTCCGCGTAACGAAGGCGCTCGAAACCGCCGGTTTTCCCGTGGCGCACATATTCGCCCTTTGCGAAAATCCGAAAGTCATAGGTACCCCCTTTTACGTCATGGAATTGGTGGAAGGCCGAATTTTTTGGGACGCGACCTTCCCGTCGGTGCCCCGGGCCGATCGACCCTTATATTTCGATGCCATGAACGAAGCGATCGCGCGGCTACACGGGTTCGATCCGGCGGCAAACGGTCTGGGAGATTTCGGTAAGTCGGGCAATTATTTCGAGCGGCAGATCGGCCGCTGGTCGAAACAATATCTCGCCGACGATCTCGCCGGGCGCGATCCAAATATGGATTATATGCTGGAGTGGCTCCCGGCCCATATTCCCGCGTCCGATGTTACTGCGATCGTGCATGGTGACTTCCGGTGCGATAATATGATTTTCCACCCGACCGAGCCACGTATCGTCGCTGTGCTTGATTGGGAGCTGTCAACCCTCGGTCATCCTTTCGCGGATTTCGCCTATCATGCGATGATGTACAGGACACCGCCGCATATCGTGGCGGGGCTCGCGGGCGCCAATCTCGAAACCCTCGGCATCCCTTCCGAAGCCCGATATGTCGGCGACTATTGCCGTCGCACCGGCCTGTCCGACGCTGACTATCCGTTCGCGCTGGCGTTCAACTTCTTCCGTCTCGCCGCGATCTTCCACGGTATCAAGGGGAGGGCGATCCGCGGCACCGCCTCTTCCGCCGAAGCGCACAATCGCGCGCGCGCCATTCCCGAACTCGCGGCGATCGCGGTCGCGCAGACGCGGCCTTGATGGCAAATCGCCAACCCGAAATTTGAGGAAAAAGACATGTCCGAAATCACAATAATTCTGCGCGACGGCAGCGAGCATATCATCGAGGCTGATACAGAGTTCTCGCTGATGGAAGCCATTCGTGATGCCGGCATCGATGAAATGGTAGCTATGTGCGGCGGTTGCTGCTCGTGCGCCACCTGTCATGTCTATATCGAAGATGGCGAAGCGGTCTTGTCCGAACCATCGGCGGATGAAGACGACCTGCTCGATTCCACGAGCTGCCGAACGGGCCGGTCGCGCCTCGCCTGCCAGGTCAGGCTCGCAGACGCGAATATAAGTCGCGCGCGCATCGCTCCCGAGGACTGATGTACCTCGGGGTCCGGCTGCACCGGGCGAGAAAAAGGAGATGAATCCACGGCATGGGCATGAATCTCACATTTGATCTCGCGGGCCGGACTGCTTTGGTGACCGGTGCGTCTTCGGGGATAGGACGGCGTTTTGCTGCTTTGCTCGCCAAATCGGGGGCGCGGGTCATAGCCGCCGCCCGGCGAACCGAACAGTTGGAAGAACTTTGCGCGGAAATTCGCAACCGCGGCGGCGCGGCGATCGCTGTCGGTATGGACGTTGCCGATGAGGCTTCCACCATCGCTGCCTATGATGCGGCAGAGCGCGCATTTGGTCCTGTGGATACGATTGTTGCCAATGCCGGCGTCAGTCCTCCCGGAAGCGCGCTGGGTCTTTCCATCGATGATTTCGATTTTACGATGAGTGTGAATGTGCGCGGCGCGTTCTTGACTGCTCGCGAAGGTGCGCGCCGGATGGTGACCAGTGACATTGGTGCAAGCGGGGCCGGCCGTGTCGTTCTGATTGGTTCGGTCACGGGGCAGCATCCCTTTCAGGGCATCGTTCCATATGGGGCCTCGAAAGCTGCCGTTGCCCAGATGGGACGCCTGCTAGCAAAGGACTGGGCGGGGAAGGGAATTAACGTCAATACTATCGCCCCCGGTTACATGGAAACCGACATGACCAGCGGGCTCTGGGAAATCGAGAAGGGCAGGGCGCTTCTCGATAGTTTTCCGCGCAAACGCCTGATGCAGACCGATGCACTGGATCCATTGCTGCTCTATCTCTGTTCGGATGCCAGCGCGCCGGTTACTGGCGGTCTTTTTACCATCGACGATGGCCAGACACTTTGATTGGAGCCGATGAAGTTGAAGTTTACGGACGACCAGATCGCTCGACTTCACTTATGCACCCAAGCTCCAGGATGACAGGTCGGAAGAACGATCTGTCGCATACGAGAGTCAGTCCGTCGCAATGGTCCCAATTTGGGGGTAGCGAAGGGGGTATTTTGAGAGCCGTTATAAGATAAACAGATATAAACCAATTGGATGGGTCTATACAGTGGATCCCTCCTCCGCTTCCGATCGAAATGGCGGCAGATATCGGCTTGAGAATTGCGACTTTCAGCGACAGGCGGCTTTCACCGAACAGGATCGTCTCGATCGCCTCGGGAATACCGTGGCCGCGTATCTTCTCCGAACCGAAGCGCGCCATCAGACCGATGATCAGGCTGCCGATGACGGGGACGGCAACAACGGCCAAACCCACGGCGGCATCCGAGATTTCCGCCGCCTCGGCCGAAATCCGTCCAAACCAGAAGGCGTTGCTGGCGATGGCGATCGATTTGATCAGGACCCACGCGCCGAACGCCCCGCCTGTGCCGACCACCGGCGCCAGAAGCGAAAGAAATATCATTCTGGCGTCGGCGCTATGGTCGGCAAGTTGATGGCCGGGGATCGTCCGTGCAGAAGGAAAGCTCACCATATGCCTCTTTCGAATGACGGAGGCGGCGCAATTATATCGTAATGCGATATAATTCAATAAGGGGCGTTCATGGCTGCGAATTCGACGGACATCGATTATGCCGCACTGGCCGAATTCCGCTATGCGCTGCGGCGCTTCCAGGTTTTCAGCGAGACCAAGGCAGCGGAAGCGGGGTTGAAGCCGCAACAGCACCAAGCGCTGTTGGCGATCCGCGGGGCGCCGCCCGACGAAGCGACGGTCGGATATGTTGCACGGCGCCTGATCGTGAGACCTCACTCCGCGTCCGAGTTGATAGACCGGCTCGAGACATTGGGTCTTGTTCGCCGCGAGCTGACGCAATCCGATCGCCGGCGGGCTTTGCTCAGACTGACACCACAGGCACTTGATATCCTGTCGATTCTATCTGCGGCACATCGCGAAGAGCTGCGACAACTCCAGCCCCTGCTCGTCGAGCATCTGTCGAAGCTCAGCTAGTCGAAAGCGCCGGGAACGGCCGCGTCCCTGAGATGCTCCCCCGGAATCGGCGGGCCGCCACCGGCGGGCTGCGCGTTCGGGGTTCACCGCAGGAATTCAACGAAGAACCGCACTCGCCCAACCGCTTCGACTCTGTGCGCGATCGTAGGTTCGACAATGCCCGGTTCGCTCTCCGGCGTGATGATTATTTCGCAAAAGAGCCGTCGTTCGTCGGTCACAAGGTAGCGCAATCTGCCCTCTTCGACGTGAATCAGACCCCAGACGCCCTCTTTCGTCGCATGGTCGTTCATCAAGGCAGCGGGCGTCGTCGCTTCAGTAAATGTGGCGGTCCGTTTGTAGGATCGAACACCGGCGGGCAGGGTGGTCGTCATGATCTCGCCAATCGTTCGCGCTGGAACTGGACGCCAAGCTGCAGGCTTTCGGCGATCCGCGCTGCCTTCGCCTGAAGTGCGGCCGCAATATCCGGATCGAGAAGATCTCCGGTGGTTCTTCGCCACAACGCCAGCCAGCGGTCGAAATTCGCCATGGTCATGGTACCTTCGTGACGCAGATGGGCGACCATCGGCTGGCCCTTGTAACGCCCGCTCGTCAGCATGATCGACGACCAGAAGGCTTGCAGCTTTTCAAGGTGCTCGTCCCAGTCCGCGATTGCGCGGTTGAAGACCGGACCAAGAACCGGATCGGCCCTGACCCGCGCGTAAAATTCGGGAATGAGCTTCGCGAGGTCCTGCTCGGATAATTGCGGTTGCATTCGATCTACCCGGTCAGGCTGCTAAGGCGTCTTCATAGGCTTGCGCCTCGGCTGCGATGAGAATGTCGGCGAGCATCCAATAAGCCTCTCTCCAAGCCGCCAGCACCTCGTCGGTAGCGACGTCGGCCCCGAGCACGTCGCGGATCGCAGGAAGCAGGGCCTCGGCGACATAGGGATAATGTTCGGCCTTGACGCCGGTCTCGACATGGCGCGCGACCATGCGCGAGACCGCCGTACCGAGGTTCGCAAGCTTGTCGATATTGCGCGCGTAGGCAAGGATGGCGCCCGCAAGGCGTCGCGGCTGCTCGCCGCTGCGCTGGGCCGCCTTGTCGAACAGCGCCTCAATGGCAGGGTTGCAAAAGAGCCGCGTGTACATGGCGGTGGTGATCTCGACGCCGTGCTTCTCAAGCGCCGGAGCGGTCGATTTGACGATGGCGATGGCTTGGGGAGAGGCGGTGCGCATATTATATTCCCTTGTTTCGATGGGTGTCGCGGTGGTCAAGTGGCAAGGCGATGGGTCAGGATTTCGGTCAGGGCATCGGTCAATTCGTCGCCCGTCAGCGGCTTTTCTATCAGCCGCGCGCCGAGCGCCGCGGCCGAGGCGCGAACGGCGCGGTCAGGATGTGTCGCGAGCACGATGGCTGGCGACGCGTTCCCGGCGGCGCGACGGCCGGCAAGCCATGCCAGTCCGTCGCCGCGAAAGCCCTGGTCGACGACCAGGCACACGGAACCGGTGACGCGGTCGGCGTCGCCGCGAATGTCAAACCCCTCGAGCGTCAGCAAAAACCCGAGCGCGGAGCGAAGGGCGGGATCGCTCGCCAGAAGTGTAACCGGCCGATCCATGCCCTTCTCTCCTTGCCTTGGGCCTGCGCTCAAGCCGCCTTCTTCCAATTGGGTTCCAGCGTCACATGCGGCGGACACTCGGCCACCGCGCCGACGGGCAGACCGGCGAGCTCGTTGGCGAAGCCGTGGTTGACATCGCGGTGGTGCGCCTCGTCGGCGCGAACAACCAGGACGACGTCACGCAACGTCGCATCGGCGGGCAGGCCCCAATAATGTTTGGCGATCTCGGGCGCCGGGACGTTCGCGCTGCGGCCCTCGTCGATTTCGGCAAGATAATGTGTGTAGCTGATGACCGCCTCTTCCTCGAAATAGCCCACGACGCGGTGCGCCGTCTTGGAACTGATCAGGTAGAGCGCGAAGAAGCAGACATAGAACACCCATTGCACGCCGATGATTACGGCCCGTTCGAAGAGCGTCGGCTTGGAAATCTCGATGAAGGTCATGAGGTGCATGCGCTCATTCTCGGCCTCGTCCATGAGCGTCTTGATCCAGCCCTTGTCGTCGCACATGCGGCGGAGGCAGGCGAGATGGTTGATTGTCGCGCCCACCATTCCCGGAACCGCAGCGACCGTTTCCAAGACGACAGCGCGGTGTCCGTAACGCTCGGCGAAAAAAGTGTCGGCGCACCAGCGCAGGGCCTTGGTGAAGCCATAAGCGACTCGATCGGACAGACCCTTGGGGTTGTGATGGACGCTGAGATCGATGAAAGGTGCAGTCATGGGAACATCTCCGTTCCGGCGGCAGGGGTAGAGATGCCGTCGATGGGGACGAAATAGGCCGG
>NZ_JACBGA010000017.1:0-17509 GCF_021401285.1 Sphingopyxis sp. NFH-91
GACCATCGAACACCGACGCTTGCAGCACCGCAAGCTCGCCGCTTAATATCAACCCCAGGACGAGGCCCGCGCTCCGCTAATCAACGCCGCGATCTGCGCCAAATGTTCTGACGACAGACATTTCGCAGCGGTGATGTCTTCACCCATGTTCTGCGCTGCTGTGTTGAGTGCGACGATCAGCCCGAGGAAGGTCAGGATAAGCCCGACGCCGACGAAGATATTCGAGGCGAAATGCAGGACGGTGAGCTTTGGCGCTGCGCGGTTGAAGAACGCGCTTGGACGATTGGTATTGCGCACGGGTGAGGCGCTCTCATCGACCATGGATTCCTGAAATTCACGCCAGGCCTGGACGAGGTTATGTGCGCCTTCCTGCTCGGTCCCCATCGCGCCCGAAACCTCGATGTAGCTCTCGGCAAAGGTGTGCCTTTCGGCATCGGGATCTCGATCAGTCCCTAGAGCCGACTGCAGTGCGTCGATCCGTTCCCGTGCAGCAGCAAGGTAGGGGACCACCCTCTTCTTTGCTCGCTGCCTGACGATAAAGGCGGCGGCGAACATGATCGGCAGCAGGACGAATGGTGCGACCCAGCGCTCACCGTACACAAAGTCAAGCACGCCCAAAAACAGATCGAGTATTTGCTCGAGAATCTCGTTCATTTGTCCCTCAATTGAATAAAGGCTTCAAGACTAGCGCCCTGGAAGTCGAAGCCTTACCCCGTTCAGCCAGGTAACTGGCTTCCATGTGTCTGAAAAATCAAGCCTGGAGTTGCCCCTGCTTCAAATTGGTTCTGAGGCCTGATGAGGTTTCCGGCCTGCAATGCGGCCGTCTTCAGATCAGACAAGTCCAGGGTCGCTGCAATCAGTGTATCCTCGCTACCGACAACAGAATGCTGGCTCTGAAAGCCTGCGAGCGACTTCAGGTCATCGTGGTGGGGGTAGAGCAACATCAGATCGGGGCACTGGTAGATCCTGCCATAGGCCATCATCTGGTAGACGTCTGACTGGCTCACGCCCTGCTTGGGATCGTCGATTGAAGGCGCGAGGCGCTTCCACTTGGTGTCGATGATCATCAACCGTTCGGGACCTCGACGAATGATGATGTCCGGCTTGGTCATGAAGCGGCGCCGGCCCGTTGGTACGTGGTCTTCGCCGAGCTCTGCGAGGCAATGCAGCCTTCCGCCCTGGAGATCGACCTGAAGACCTGTGCCGACGAGGGCGCGCCTGAGTGTTCGCCCTACGAACTCCTCGAACAGGGTGTTCATTTCAAAGAGTAGCGAGAAGCCTTGTCCGCGTCCGCTGGTAGTCGTCTGGAAGCGCTCGCCGAGGAGAAGTCGGGCGAGCTCGAGGAGATCCTTCCAGCGGGCATTGGTGCGGTCGAGGATCACGCTGTTCCAGCGCAGCGACTGGACCGGCACGTCGCTCACGTCGGCAAAGGCGAACGACAGCTCGCGCAGCCTGCGCTGATTGTGTGTGGACCGCGACAGCTGCAGCAGGCGGGCGACGGCGGCCCTCATGATCTGGTTGAGCGGGATGTCGCTCGACAATTCATCGAAGCGGCACGCCAGCCGGTCCGGGCTTGCAGCCAGAGTGGAGAACTGCCGAATGACATCGAGCCGTCCGCGCAGCGTCGGAATGTCTTCTTCCATGGACACGTAGCGCCGAGGCAAGCCAAGATGCACGGCTTCGAAGAGCCTATCGCAGAAGAGGCGGATCAGAACCTCGAGCAGGTTTTCATCCTGCCAGCCGAGCCGCGCCATCTGGCCTGCGGCAATGTCGAGATCGAGTGCAACCGCAAGCATGTGCACGAGATTGCGCCGGATCTGGGCCTGGCTTGCCGCGCTGTCGCCATCGCCAAGCCCGTCGATCTTGGGAAGGATTTCGAGCGTGCAATCCTGGGCAGCGATGACGCCGACAACCTGCTGCGCGCGCAGCGCATTCCGGCCATGCTGCAGGATGCGCGCGCCTTCCTCGCCGCCAAGCGGGTTCGCGCGCGCGACGGCGGCAATCCGGTCAGCGGCCCATTCGGGTATTTCCTCGGGCCCGTCGCCATAGCGGATCTTGCGCCATTCAAGGACTGTCCGGCTGATCATGCAAAGGCGTCGTAGGCACTGGCGTCGAAGTGATCGCGAACCTGCCAGCGCCAGCGATCCTCGCTGAAGCCATCGGACTGGATGCCAGCCGGTGGAGACAGCTGGCTGCGAGTGAGAAAGCGTCCTGCGCCTTCGGCATCGCCGAGCACGAGCGCGACCTTGTTCCAGTCCTCGTAGAAATATTCGGCGAGGAGCGGGATGACGCGGTGTTGCATCGTCTCGTGGACGTCTTCGATCGTCCGGCAGTTCATGAAGTAGGCGTGGCCGATCTGATGCTCGCGGTCGAAGAGATATTCGATCCGCTCGTTGAGTCGGCGCAGCAGTCCAACCAGGGGCACACCTGTCCGTTCGGCGGCCTCCTCGAGCAGGTCAGGCTCGGGCATGAGCTCGCGGAAGGTGAACCGGCGGCGAAGCGCGGTATCAAGGAGCGCGATCGAGCGGTCGGCGGTGTTCATGGTGCCAATGATGTGGAGGTTGTCGGGCACCCCGAAGACATCGCCGGAATAGGGAAGCTTGACGGTCGTCTGGTTGGCACCGCCGATCCGCTTGTCTTCCTCGATGAGCGTGATCAGCTCGCCGAAGACCTTGGAGATATTGGCGCGGTTGATCTCGTCGATGATGAGAACGAACTGGTCAGGAGAGGCGTCGGAAGCCGGAGCATTGCCAGGCAGCAGACGCGATAGCGCCTCGAGCTTCATCCGGTTGCGCTTCAGCAGATAGCAGGTGCGCATGGTGAACTTGCCATCATGGATGGTCTCAACGGGCAAGGATTCGTCGAGGACAAGAAGCCAGCGAACGGCGCGGCGATGGTTGTATTCGCGGACGTCGGTCGGCGCATATTCGTATCGGCCGACAACCTCGCCAATGGCGCGGAAGCTTGAATTCCCATCCGGAACTATGACGATGTCACCCTCCTTCATGGAGCTGCGGAATCGCCAAAGCTGCGAGATGTTGCCATCCGAGCCATGTGTGCCTGGATGAAGCTCGTTCCACTTGTCGAAGATGGCCTGATAGTCATCATATCGGGGGTCGGACCAGTCCACATCGCCGCCCCAGCCAAGAACTATGTAATTCCCTTCGATGGCAGCATCATAGATATGATCTTCGCTGCCCGCTCGGCCAAGAGACATCTTGAAGAACTCGCGACCGCTAAGGTCGAGCCCCGTTGGCCTGCCGACATTGCGCCGGGATTGCTGGGCAAGAGCGGATATTTCCCGAAATATTCCTCGCTTGGGTTCCAGACGGAAGCCAGCCGCAGCGCCTTCATCTTCGCCTTCACCATTTCCTGTCTCTGGGCGCAGGCCCTCGACGAAGTCCTCGTAGGCGTATGACTGGTGGAAGGTGACAAAGCCGATCTGCCCCGCCTCGACGAGCGTATCGTAGCGTGCCTTCAGTTCGGATCGGTCATTGGGAGCCGAGCCATCGCAAAGCGCTACGGCTTCCTTCGCGGTCCGGTAGGTCTTTCCGGTCCCGGGAGGGCCGTAAAGAATGAGATTGGTGGGTCTGGGCATGGGCTTGGTCTCGTCGTGATCTGAATCATTGTCGGGCTGGGCTGCGTCCTGGGTCTCCCTGACGACCCAGATGAACCCCTGGACATCCCAGAGATCGCGCGGCTGCCAACCCCATTCCTCGAATTTCTCGAACAGTGTGTCGGCAAGGTCGAGGACGGCTGCATATTCGTCCTCGTTGACGGGATTGTTTCCGAAGGGAGACTTGCCTGTCAGCGCCTTGCTTGCGCGCCAGAGGGGATCCGTATTGATCCCCATCGCTTCTGTCGGATGCGCAAGAGCCAGCAGCATCGAGGGAATATTGCGGCTCTCGCTGTAGGGTTGGCTCTTGTCCTGTCCCTCGCTGAGGATCGGCCAGGTGGCCTTGACGAAACGATCGAGGGCTACGGCTGGGTCGTCCTCGGAAAGGATAAGGTTTCCAGCTTCAGTTTCGAGGATCCCCGGGTGGCTGGCGCGAAGGCTCCTCATCCGAGCATCGGTGCGCCAGCCGAGCAGCCCCGATTGCGGACCGGTCAGAATATCAAGGAAGCGCCCGCCCAGCTCTTCTTCAGACACGGATTCATCGTCCAGCGCTGCCTGTGCCTTTTCAAGCAGGGATTCCTTGTATCCTCGCTCCTCATCGAAATATCCGCCTTCGCTCGCCGCAAAACCGGCCGGCTCAAAATCAGGAAACTTGCTGAGAAAGCGCTGCTTGAGCCGCGCGAGCTCGGCTGCATCTATTCTTTCATCGAGACTGTCGACGACCCTGAATCCCAGACGCGATATGAGCTCGCGCGAACGGGTAGCATCACGGATCTGGGTATCGGCTCCTTCGACGGTGCGCAGCGCGACATTGGCGATGGCCTTGCAGGGGTAGAACTTGCCCTCTTCGGCAATCCAGTAGGTTCTGGGGCGCCTGAAGCCATGCTTGTCGAGGAACGGGTCGGTTCCGAGCTCTTCGCACTCGCGGATCGCGGCGATGACCGCGGCGCGAGTCAGCGTGCCTGCGGCTGACCCTTGCGCTTCATACCAGTCGAGCACGCGGTTGAAGCTCGCCCGATCGGCAAACGTGATCTTGATGACCTGGCGTGGCTGCGCGCCGCCGGGCGGCATGTGCTTGAGGCGGCTGGGGAGATTGGATTGTCGCCCCTGGTCGGGGGCGTAGTAATCCGGGGAACCTGCAGGCGGCGGATTGTCCCTGCCGCCTTCGATCCAGATCCGGACCGATTGGCCTTCCTTTTCGAGCGCGACCTGGCGCTCATCGGGCAAGGCAAAGCTCGTGACATAGCGGTTGCCGGTATCCTTGATGGTCGGGATCTCTTCACCGTAGCGTCGCTTCAATTCGCGCTCGGCAGCGGCGATATCGAAAGCCCCTTCGGTATTGAGCCTGAAGGTAAAGCGGACAGTCGAGGAATTGGCGGGTCCGGCCCGGTCGATCAATTCTCCATCGATCAGCTCGGCAAACTTGCGACTGTCCAGAGCGCTGCAGACGGCTGGCATGGCATTGGCGAGCCCAAGGTCGCGGTGGATGTCCCCTGATACCACCGAGAACTGGTTTTCGCCTCTCCGGCGAGCCGGGGTCGCGTAATTGTCAGCCACATGCTGGCGAACCCGGTCCGCCTGGCTCATGTCTCCGGCGGCTGTCTCACCGTTCCTGAAGCGGACATAGGCTGACACTGCCGACTTGTAGCCTGACAGGCTGTCGTAGACCTTTCCGTCGATTTCAAGCCCGGAAGGGTTGGGCTTGCCTGCCGCCTGATCGGCTGCGGTATAGGTAAGCTTTTCGAAGATGCTCGCGCAGCCATCGTGATCGAAAGCTGCGTCGAGGTCGCCGAACTGCTTCTCGACCCGCCGCAGATCGGAGATCCGCGTCGCGATCGAGCTGGCTACCAGCCCTTCGCTCGCCATCCATTCCCTGAACTTGTCTTCGGTCACCAGCGAAATACCCCCGCGCGCATCTTCCAAATTTCTCCGTTTCGATCCAGTCGCTTCTTCAATTACTTGCCTCGTTATTGAGCCAGGCGAGCGTATTGACGAGTTTAAGGTGTTCGACCGTGGTCGCCTCGAGCTCGAGCAATTTCGGATTGGCAAGGACGATGGCGAGCGCCCGTGCGCGGCTGACGGCCACATTGAGCCTGTTCTTCGAATAAAAGAAGTCGACGTGGCGCGGGAGGTCGTCGGGCGATGAGGTCGTCATGCTGACGATGACAATCTCGGCCTCCTGCCCCTGGAACTTGTCGACCGTGCCGACCCTGGCTCCCTCGGGAAGCGCGTCCTTGAGCGCATTCACCTGGATGTTGAAGGGTGCAACGACGAGGATGTTGTCGAGACCGATCGTCCCTTCCTCACCATCGAAGTCGATGAAACGGGTGCCGAGCAGCGCATCGACCAGCTCCACCGTCTTCGCGACCTCCGCCTCACTGATCTGCCTGCAGCCGGTGTGGTCCATCGGGATCATGCGGATCCCGTGAGGAGGCAGGGTGGGATCCGCATCTTCACCAGGGAGCAGGGTCTGTTGCTCGCAAGCGGGATGGGACCTGAGGCGGCCATCATAAACGGCCCGCGAGATGAAGCTCCCGATCGAGGGGTTCATGCGCCAGCTCGTATCAAGGAGAATGCCTCTCTCCGGCGCGATCGTTGCCGCGCCCTCGAGCAGATAGTCGAGTGCGGAGAGTCCGCTATCGCCCGGGTGTGCGCCCTGGATTGGCTGGCCAAGCTGCATCTGATCCCCGACCAGAATGATGTTCTTCGCCGCCGAACCCATGGCGAGCAGGTGCCCGAGTGAGACCTGCCCGGCCTCGTCGACGACGAGATAGTCGAAATGCTGATCGAAGGCGGGGCGGGCAAAGAGCCAGGCAGTGCCCCCGACGAGGTCATAACCGCCTTCTTCGACATCGCCATTGTCGGCGAGGTCATAAATCATCTGGCCGTTGAGGTAGCTGTCCGGATCGCCGGGCGAGACCTTCTTGGCGCCGAACACATGAACGCCTTCCTTTTCTGCGATCTCCTCGATCTTCCCGAGGAGATTGTTGATCGCCTTGTGGCTGTTCGAGGAAACCCCGACCTTCTTGCCTGCTGCGATCAGCGAGAGGATCATGTGGGCACTGGTGTAGGTCTTGCCGGTCCCCGGAGGGCCCTGGATAAAGAGTGCAGAATGATCGAGCGCCAGGGCGCGTGCGATTGCGGCATCGACCAATGTCTCGTTGTCCCTGACAAGCGTCCCGCCCTGCCAGTCGAGCAGGCGAGGACCGGTTCGCTCGACAATGTCGGAAAGCGCCCGGTAGCGCGACTCACTGGGGCCAGCCGGGTCGTGCGAGGCCCAGGCCTCGGCGACGCGTTCGACTGCGAGCTCAAGCTGCGTGGTGTCGAGCGGCCAGCCGGGAATGAGTGACCCGCCAGTCGGGAATTCGCTGCCTGCCTTCTTGCCGCGCTTGACCTCGACAATGCCCTGCTCGCGGTCGATGGCAAAGACGGTTCCGAGCCGCTCGCGGGTCGGTGCGTGGAGCGCCTCCTTGCCTTCGCGCAGCTTGGTGTCCTGGGCAGGGAACCGGTAGGTCGCGACGATCGACTGCTTTTCGGGGCGCAGCCAGTCCCCGCTCGCGGGCGAGATCGCCCCGATGCATTCGCCGTCATCGACCAGTTCGTCTTCCTCTCGCTCGCAGCGATCGAAGATGGCCCATTGTTCGGGCTTCTTGGCGCGGGTGTGAAAGTCGATGAGGTGCGAGGTAAGCTCGCGGCCACGGCCGGATGGCGGGGCAGAGCCAGCCGTGATTGCCCGGCGCAGCGCATCAAGCCGTCCCTCGCGGCGCTGAGCCTCCTCGCTCTTTTCAGGGGATGGCTCGGGACCGGACTTAGTCCACCAGGGAAGATCGGGCCGGAGCGTAAGCAGCCAGTCGCGCAGGCCTTCGGTGTTCTCGCAGTCGACCTTGTTGTAGGCGAGAATGCCGTCGAGCAGTGCCTGATCGGCGGTCTCGCGCCAGCGGTGATAGTGGACGATCGACTGGTCGGCCTTCTGGACATCCTCGCCGCGCTTCTCGGCAAAGAAGATCTCGAGCGTCTTGAGGCTGAGATCCGGTTCGGATGTCCGGATGGCGCCGCGAACGATCGAATAGAGATCGACCAGCTTCTCGCCGCGTAGGAGGTTGTCGACCGCCGCCTCGCGGCTGGCAAAGGCGGTTGAAAGGCGGCGCAGCACCGTCACTTCGTAGGGCGCGTAGTGATAGATGTGTGCGTCGGGGTGCCGCGCGCAGTGTTCGGTGAAGAAATCGACCATGCTCTCGAAGGCGGCCCGCTCGGCTGCACGGTCATGCCCCCAGGCATGGCGGAAGAAGGGTTCGCCTGAGGGGTCACGATAGTGGACACCCCAGAGATACTCAAGGCCATCGGGATGGAGGGGATCGCCCTCGAGGTCGAAGAAGAGGTCGTGGGGGCTCGGCGCGGGCATGCGCAAGAAACCGCGCCCCGGTTCGATCGGCAGCGGCTCGGTCCTGGGCTCACCCGTCCGCCGCGCAACCTGCATGGCTGCCTGCGCCCGCAGGCGCTCGAAGGTGCGCGGAGCGAGCCGGGGGATCTGCGTGCCTGCCGGGAGCGCGCCAAGATCTGCAACGGTGTTGATGCCGGCCGCGCGCAGCTTGTCGATCTGCGTGCTCTGAATGCCCGCCACCTGGTGGAGGTGATCTTCCTCCTCCCATTGGGCGGCACAGACATCGCGCCAGCCGCAGAGCGAACAGGCCTTGCAGGGCTCGGGGCGCGAGCCTTGCGCGCCTTCATCAATGAAGGAAAGATAGCGATCACTTGCCGCACTGACGAAGTGCTCGAACTCGACCCGGCGGAAGCTCGCTTCCGCGCCGTCGCCAAGGACCAGGTGCATTGCGTGCGGCGGCTCTCCCTGCACCCTCGCGATCATCTTCGAATAGAGCGCCAGCTGGATTACATGCTTGGGGTCAGGGGAGCGGGCCAGCTTGGTGTCGATGACTTCGTAGCCCCAGTTGCCGAGGTCGGTGTCGAGATCGACGCGGCGAAGGAAGTCGGCAAAGCCGTGCCAGGGCGGATCGAGAAAGGTCGCCTGATAGATGAAGGTCGCACCTGCCTGCATGGCGGCAAGGGTTGCCTCTGCGCGCTCCTCGAGCGTTCCTTCGCTCGAGATCTCCGCCACATCACCGGACTGACGCAGCGAGGCCAGATAGTCTGCCTCGTGGGCGTGACCGGCGTCCTGGATCAGGACCATGGTCTCGTCGTCCTCGGCCTTCTCGGGAAGCGACTGAGGGTCTTGCAGCTTCCGGAGATTGAGCGCTGCGGCGTGCGCGCAGCCAAGGAAGGCGTTGAGGTCCGAGGCCGAGTGCAGCAATCGGGAGTTGTGCTTGCGCATGTTCAGGATTGCTCCACGTTCCGGGTGAGGGGCGGACAGTACGACGCCCCCAAATGGCTGACAAGAATGCAGTTTTTGAAATGGGCCGGGATACGGGTCACTGCGTGCATCCTTCAGAACTTGAGCCGCTGCAGTCGATGCGCAGCGGTGATGACCGCGCCGTCGTCGCCTACGACGAGGTAGGAATCGAGAGCCTTCTCGATGCGATTGAAGAGCTGAGCGCCGAGCCCTGCCCTGGCCCGCGAACGCGCCTGCCGGTCGAGGTAATAGACATCGGCGCCATGGTGCCTGCGGGTGTTGCCATAGGCGAGCAGCGCATCGACCGCTTCGGTCGGAATGCCGCGCTGCTGGAGGCGGGTCTGTGCGTGGTGGGTAAATGCCATGTCGGGTCCTTTCCTGTTCGTGCAAATCGGTTATGAAGGACGAGGGCGACAAAAACTGTCATCCCAGGGAGGTGCCGTGTCGTTTTCCAAGGCTGTCGACCTGCTCCGCCTCGCCATGATGGCGACGTCACGGCGTGGGGTTTGTCTCGCTGACGTCGAGGCCGAGTTCGGTTGTGTGCGCCGAACAGCGCAGCGGATGATTGGCGCCCTCGAGGAGGCATTTCCTGCAACCGAACACTGGATCGATGAGGGGGGTCGGCGCCACTACTGGCGGGTTCCGGCTCGCGCGATCGCGCAATTGCTGTCGCCCTCTGCCGATGAGCTTGCGGCCATGACCACGGCGGTCGGCGAACTTCGCCGAACCGGTCTTGTTGCAGAAGCCGAGCGGCTGGCCGGGCTCGACCGCAAGGTGAGGGCGCTGATCCCGCCCGAGAGCGGGTGGCGGCTGGCGGTTGACGAGGAGGTCCTGCTCGAGGCCCTCGGCTATGCCGCACGACCTGGCCCCCAGCCTGCCGTGGCAGCAGAGGTTGATCGCGCGATCTCGCAGGCTCTGAAGGGCCCGTTTCATCTTAGGCTTGCCTACCGCAGCCGCGGCGACGCTGAGGCAAGCTGGCGCAAGATCGAGCCGTTAGGGCTCTTGCTGGGCGCCCGGCGCTATCTGGTTGGGCGGGATCTGGCAAAGAAGGACGGGCGCTTCCGTCATTACCGCGTGGAGGACATCAGCGAGGCCGAGGTCCTGGCGTCGAGCTTTCCGTATCCTGCCGATTTCGATCTTCGCGCCCATGCCAGCCGCGCCTTCGGTTCGTTTCACAATGATGCTGAGTTCGGCGAAGTGGTGTGGCGCTTTGCGCCCGATGCAGCGGAGCGCGCCAGCCGCTTCCTGTTCCATCCGACCCAGACGTCGGAGCGGTGCGAGGATGGCTCCCTGATCGTGCGGTTCAGCGCTTCGGGCCATCTCGAGATGGCGTGGCACCTCTACTCATGGGGCTCGAGCGTGGAAGTGCTCGCGCCGCGGGCCCTGGCCGAGATGGTCGGGCCGTATCGGAGGGCGGACTTTCCTTCGCTGCCCTGAGGGTGCTCAGGCAGCCAGATCCTTCTGCGGGCGATAGGCGGGACAGTTCGCCAGCCATTCGTCGGCGGCCTTGGTCGGGACGAAGGTCCGGCGGCCGTACTTGACCGCGCGCAGCTCGCCGGAATTGATGATCTCGTAGAAGCGCGTGCGGCCGATGCGGGCCCAGGCGCAGAATTCATTGACTGGCCTGCTGCCGGTTTGGTGGACACCGAGATAGGGTGTTTCCACCTATCGGAGGTCCACAATGCAAAGAAGGAAGTTCAGCCGCGAGTTCAAGCTTGAGGCGGTGAGGATGGTCCGCGAACGCGGGGTAACGATCGCCCAGGCGTCGCGCGATCTGGATGTGCATGCGAACGTGCTGCGCAAATGGGTTCGGGAGCTTGCGGCCGATCCGGGCCATGCCTTTCCCGGTCACGGCCAGATGAAGCCGGAGCAGATGGAGATCGATCGCCTGCGGCGCGAGCTGGCCAAGCTGAAGGCGGAGCGCGACATCCTAAAAAAAGCCGCCGCCTACTTCGCGAGGGACTCGATATGAAGTTCCAGTTCATCGCGAAGCACCGAGGGATCTGGCAGGTGGCATGGATGTGCGGGGCGCTCGGTGTCTCGCGAAGCGGCTTCCATGCCTGGCTGATCCGTCCGCCGTCGCAGCGTGCCCGCGACGACGAGGTGATCGGTGCGAAGGTCCGTGCCAGCCATGTAGGAAGTTATCGCACCTATGGCGCGCACCGTGTCTGGCACGATCTGCTGGCCGATGGGATATCCTGCGGTCTACACCGGATCGAACGGCTCATGCGCGAGCAGGGTCTGCGAGCAAGGCCGCGGCGGCGCGGGCTTCCCAAGGATCATGGCGAGCGTTCGGTCATCGCCGACAACGTGCTCGATCGCCAGTTCACGGCCGACAGGCCGAACCAGAAGTGGGTCGCAGACTTCACCTATATCTGGACGGCCGAAGGATGGCTCTACGTTGCGGCGGTGATCGACCTGTTCTCGCGCCGGGTAGTCGGATGGTCGATGAGCGCCACCATGACAGCCCAGCTCGTCACCGACGCGCTGATCATGGCGATCTGGCGGCGTGGCAAACCCGACGCGCTGCTGCATCACTCGGATCAGGGAAGCCAATATACCAGCCAGCAGTTCCAGCGGCTGATGGCCGATAATGGGGTCACCTGCTCGATGAGCCGGTCCGGCAATGTATGGGATAATGCCGCCATGGAGAGCTTCTTCTCCTCGCTCAAGACCGAGCGGATCGGGAAGAAAATCTACCGCACGAGGGCGCAGGCGAAGGCCGACGTGTTCGATTATATCGAATGCTTCTACAACCCGACCCGGCGTCACTCGACCCTGGGTTACCTCAGTCCTATCGACTTCGAACGTGAAGCTGGGGTAGCCTGAATGAACTTATCTCGGTGTCCATCAAACCGGCAGCAGGCCAATATGTTATGAGCGACGAGAAGCTTGGCTTGGCCGACGTCAGCTACAAAGCGTGACAGTACCGCATTGAGATCTTCGCCATGGCGCTGAGCGTGTTCAATTGAAATGCCGTGAATCCTCGTTGCCGACCAAGGGATCTCGTAGCCTGAAGGCTTAATGATCCTGCAATCCTCGTTGATCAGTCGCCCGTCATTATCGGTAACGGCCCAGGCCAGCTGCACGACATGATCGGAGTGCGGAGAGAGCCCCGTCGTTTCTGTGTCGAAGAAGAAGATCATCGGCCAATGCTCATGGTTGCTCCTGCAGTGGTGCAAACCATTAAATAGCCTTGGCTAGCATTTAGCCAAACAAATAGATGCTCAGGTTGGAAGGCAGAAAACTGAGCCTAACCACATGATAATTCTCGGCGGATTGCTTCCGGTGCTTGATCGTCTATTCAAGGGAGCGTTCGGCAAGGGATGAGCGCGTATGAAGGGCGTATTCGAAGTCAGCGGCGCCTCGCGCTACAAGGATAAGCCATCCCAACACTACCACTTCCCGCAGGATTACCTGCCGCACGCGCAGCAATGTGTCGGCGACTGGATCCTCTATAGAGAAACTCGTGCTGAGGGTGGCCGGATGGCCTATTTCGCGGTGGCTCATGTTGATCGCATTGATCCCGACCCCGAGGCTCGAGGCATGTATTATGCGCGGGTCAGCCAATTTCTCGAACTCGATCGGCCAGTGCCTTATAGGGATGCTGGCGGCCGGTTCGCTGAGCAATTCTTGCGTGATTTGCCAGACGCCAGCGCGGCTGGCCGCTCACTAAGAGGGCGCTCCATTCGCACCCTGAGTGGCACTGACTTTGCCGAAATCGTGAACGGGGGTCTGAGCGAGACGTTCGATCCTGCCAACGCCATCCGCCTTGAACTTGATCAGAGGCATCTCGATCCGGAAACTGAGGCGCTTATTGCTGGGCCATTGAGCGAGCGCCGGATCGAACAAGTTCTCGTAAATCGCAAGATCCGCGATGCCGCGTTTCGCGGGCAGGTCCTTGCCGCCTATGACGACACATGCGCGGTCACGAACCTGCGTATCGTCAACG
Source organism: Sphingopyxis sp. NFH-91 (assembly GCF_021401285.1). Lineage (NCBI taxonomy): Bacteria > Pseudomonadati > Pseudomonadota > Alphaproteobacteria > Sphingomonadales > Sphingopyxidaceae > Sphingopyxis > Sphingopyxis sp. NFH-91. Next base: position 12,913 of record NZ_JACBGA010000017.1, read on the forward strand.
GTGGCGGCAAAGCCGAGGCCCAGGCCGCTCATATCTGGGGTGTGGGCGAAGGTGGTCCTGACGAAGTGCAAAACGGCATTGCTCTATCAGCGACCGCGCACTGGCTGTTCGATCGCCATCTTATTTCTCTGAGCGAGAATTTCGAGCTTCTGGTTTCGCACAACAAGGTCCCGGCGCAGCTGCTCCAGCTTTTCCCGAACGCCGGCCAGCCCATCAATCTTCCTCGAGATACGCGCCTGCACCCGCGCCCGGAATATGTAGCCCGTCATAGAGAGAGGTTTGCGGGACTACCGGGCGCCTAATAGTTCCCATGCTCCCACGAAGGAGGGGGCGGATCCTGCCCAGTTCTTTGAAGCCATTTCCTTGCGTTCACTGACCAAACTGCTGGCCATTGGCATCAAAGTTAAGCATTTACTGTGAGATAAAATGCCAGGCTGCTCCTCTCGGCCGCCTGCAAATCTGAGAAAACAATGAAGCCGACAAGCGAACAAAATGAAGCCGTAGAGAAGTTTCGGACCGGCGGTTCGCTCAAGATCAATGCCTATGCAGGCACTGGCAAAACGACCACCTTGCAGCTGCTTGCTGGCACAAGTTCGGAAAGGGGGATGTACCTCGCATTCAACAAGTCGATTGCCCAGGAAGCGTCGGAGAAATTTCCGAGCTCAGTCACCTGCTCAACCGTTCACAGCCTCGCCTTTCGGGCCACGCCAGCGGCCTATAAGCGCAACATCAAGAAGATGACGGACAACATGAACGTGAATGCCTTTGCAGAGCATTTGCGGTGCGAGGACGGCTGGCTTTCGGGGGTGAAGATTACTGCTCGAGCGCAGGCGCACCTCGCCCGAGAAACCCTGCGCCACTTTATGCAAGGTGGCCGCAAACAGATCGATGATCGTCACGTTCCCGATCTCGATCACATGGGCAACTTTGCGATGTTGCCGCCAGCCGATCGCGAGACGCTTGAGCGACGTGCGATCGAAGGTGCAAGGATCATGTGGCAGCGGATGTCGGATCCCTCGGATCCGGTTCCCCTGGGGCATGACGGATACCTGAAACTCTGGGCGCTCTCGGACCCGCGGCTGTCCGCCGACTTCATCTTGCTGGACGAAGCTCAGGACACGAACCCTGTGGTCCTGGGGGTTTTGGGCAAACAGCAATCGCAGCTCGTGTATGTGGGCGACCGGCACCAGCAGATCTACGAATGGCGAGGCGCTGTAAATGCAATGGATTTGGCCAAGACCGACCATTCGACATATCTGACAACCTCGTTCCGCTTCGGGACTAGGATTGCAGATGCGGCGAGCGCGGTATTGCGTAAGCTGGACGAGAAGATCCCGTTGACGGGCAATCCCGCAGTAGAGAGCTTCATTGGCGTCGACCACCCTGATGCGATCCTCGCTCGTACGAATGCCACCGTGATGAGCAGCGTACTGGAGGCGCTTACCGCTGGCCGAAATCCGCATATTGTCGGGGGAATTGGTGAGCTCATTCGTATGCTGAATGGGGTTAGGGACCTCAAGCAAGGACGTGCGACCGACATTGCCGAGTTCTTCGGTTTTCAGCACTGGAGCGAGGTCGTTGAGTTTTCCAAGCTCCCTGAAGGTGAGCAAATCCGGACCTTTGTGAGTCTTGTAGAGAGCTTTGGCGAAGAGCGGCTGATCAACGAGCTTCGAAAGACAGCTGATAGCGAAAAGGACGCGGACCTTATCATCTCCACGGCGCACAAGGCCAAGGGACGAGAGTGGGACTGTGTTCGCCTCGCGGGCGATTTCATGCCCTCGCTTCCGCCACAGGCAGAGCCTGACCAGAAGCCCCAGGATGAGAATGATCCTAGATCGGAAACAGAAACAGGTGATGCCAAGCGGAAAGGCAATCTCGCGGAGCTTCGCTTGTTTTATGTCGCAATGACGCGCGCTCGGAAGGCAATTGATATCGAACCTGCGACGCTCGAAAGCTTTGGAATAACCAAAGGCACAGAATTCAAGAATCCACGACGGGCCAGGCCAACGCCGATTATATCTGCCGCGAAATATCGGATTGATCCTACCCCGCGTCCGCGAACGCCGACACCAGTGTCAAAGGTGCCGATTTCCAAGCCAACGCCAAGTCGGCAACCTGCAAAGCAAGAGAGCTCTGGAGGCGGGACTATCGTTTGGATTCTGCTTGCTTTGGCTGTCGCCTACTTTGTGTTTGGCTGATCGGATGGAGGGCTCTCTGACCAATTTACCTGCATATTGTCCGATCACCGGGGTTGGGTCTGCTCAAGGGATGATCGACCAATGAGCTTGCTTCTCGCAGCTGCGCTCATCATTCCAGCCGGCCAGAGCTTCTCCTGCACACCGACGCATGTGTGGGATGGTGACGGGCCGATATGGTGTTCGGAAGGACCACGCATTCGTCTTTCGGGGATTGCCGCCCGGGAAGCAGACGGATCCTGTCGTGCCAATCAACCTTGCCCAGCAGCCTCTGCAGAAGAGGCGCGTGATGCGCTTGTGGCCTTGGTTGGAGAACCAATTGGGGTCGGTCCCCATGGCCACATTCTCGTTCGCGGCCCGACCATGTCATGTGTGTCGGTCGGCAGTGCCGGCGGCGATCGAACCGCTGCCTGGTGTGTTTCGCCCAAGGGCGGCGATCTCTCTTGTGCAATGGTCGCGAGCGGAACGGCGCTGCGTTGGGACCGCTTTTGGGGCGAACACCGATGCTGAGTTCAATAGGAAAGCGGAGGCGGGGTGGCTTTCATGTTTGAGGAATTGAGATCGGTGTTCGAGCAGTCTTTCACGCTGTTCCTGGAACGTGAAACCAAGAACATTCTCAATGGTACAGCGGAACGCAATCTTTGCGCCTGCTGGGCACCATTGCTTGAAAATGCTGCGATAGAGGCTGGGATACAAGGCTACCGTGCGGATGCGGATTACAACCGCAAGCAGGATGGCAAGGTTAAGACGATGCTTGCCCATCGCTACTATGTCGTCCGAATTGTTTGTGACCTAATCCTCCACAGCCGTGGAGAGATTCCTGGACGCGATAACCTCATTGCCATTGAGATGAAGCGCAGTACCCGGCCGACGTCAGAAAAGGAGGAGGATCGTTTAAGGCTTAGGACGCTGACACAGTCATCGTATGATGGAATTTGGTCAGCGGATGGCAAGACGCTGCCTGAGCACGTTTGTGGCTATGCGCTCGGCTACTTTGTTGAATTCGACGTCAACGCTCGTGTTTTCTTGATCGAGGAGTATGCTGAAGGCGCGCTTCACAGTTCGCGAACCCATTTTTTTTGACCGGTCAAGACTGTACCATCTAGTCAATCATATTGACCCTAACATGGTCTATGACGTGACCCCCTGGTTTCCACCAGCCGGGATTAGAGCCCAGCAGCTTTTGAGCTGCACCCCGTTTCTGGACCGCCCTGCTGGCGGCTTTCCAGCGTGCTTACATCAGGGCGGGCCATGTGCCGCTGACGCCAACATAAGCGATATCGGTGGTTTGTTGCCGATCGCGCTGTGCGGTCGTACCTCGTTGTAGTCTCTACGCCAAGCCTCGCATTTTCGCACCGCGTCATCCAGGCTCATGAACCAGTGGGCGTTGAGGCATTCCGCCCGGAACTTGCCGTTGAAGCTCTCGATGAACGCATTGTCGGTAGGCTTGCCAGGCCGCGAGAAGTCAAGCGTCACGCCTTTCATGTAAGCCCATAGGTCGAGCTCGCGGGAGATAAACTCGCTGCCTTGGTCGACCCGGATCGAGGCGGGGTAGCCAACTTGCGCGCAGACCCGTTCCAGCACTTCAACCACGTCCGGCGCCCGGAACCGGAACCGCGGAACGACTGCCGGCGAGAACCGGCTGAAGGTATCAACCACCGTGAGAATCCGCAGCTTCGGTCCAGTCGCCAGTTGGTCATGGACGAAGTCCATGGCCCATACATCATTGACGCGGGAGGCCGCACAGCGGCCTTCCCTCAGCTTTGCCTTTACCCGCCGCTTCGGCGCCTTCTTGCGCAGTTGTAGACCCATCTCCCTGTAAAGCCGATAAACTCGCTTGCCGTTGATCGCCCAGCCTTCGCGTCGAAGCAGCACATGGATACGGCGATAGCCGTACCGAACCCGCGTCTCCGCGATCTCCTTGATCCGCTGCTTAAGGTCGGCCTGATCGGCACCCTTGCCACGATAGTGGTAGCTGGATCGTTCCGCCCGGAGCACGCTGCAGGCCCGCCGGATGCTGACCTGCCACGTGCTGCGAACATCATCAACCAGCTGACGCCGCCGATCAGGCCTCAGAGCTTTCGCGAGACAACATCCTGCAGCATCGCCTTGTCAAGCGACAGGTCCGCGACCAACCGCTTGAGCTTCGCGTTCTCCTCCTCGAGCTGACGCAGCCGCTTCATCTCCGATGGCATCAGCCCGGCGTATTTCTTGCGCCAATTATAGTACGTCGCTTCGCTAATCCCTGCCTTGCGACAGACCTCGCCAACAGACGTTCCGTGTTAGCGTCCGCGCTCGTGGTGTAATTTCCGGTGTAGGCGATGGTGTATTCCGGGGTGGGGCATGCCCCACCCCGGAATGCGGCGTCGCTGGTGGCCACCGGGTTCATCGTTATGGTGGAG
>NZ_JACBGA010000018.1:0-14902 GCF_021401285.1 Sphingopyxis sp. NFH-91
CCGGCCTATTTCGTCCCCATCGACGGCATCTCTACCCCTGCCGCCGGAACGGAGATGTTCCCATGACTGCACCTTTCATCGATCTCAGCGTCCATCACAACCCCAAGGGTCTGTCCGATCGTGTCGCTTATGGCTTCACCAAGGCGCTGCGCTGGTGCGCCGACACTTTTTTCGCCGAGCGCTACGGTCATCGCGCCGTGGTTCTGGAAACGGTCGCCGCTGTGCCGGGCATGGTCGGCGCCACGATCAACCATCTCGCGTGCCTGCGCCGCATGTGCGACGACAGGGGCTGGATCAAGACGCTCATGGACGAGGCCGAGAATGAGCGCATGCACCTCATGACCTTCATCGAGATCTCCAAGCCGACGCTCTTCGAGCGGGCGGTGATCATCGGCGTGCAATGGGCGTTCTATGTCTGCTTCTTCGCGCTCTATCTCATCAGTTCCAAGACAGCGCACCGCGTCGTGGGCTATTTCGAGGAAGAGGCGGTGATCAGCTACACACATTATCTTGCCGAGATCGACGAGGGCCGCAGCGCGAACGTCCCGGCGCCCCAGATCGCCAAACATTATTGGGGCCTGCCCGCCGATGCGACGTTGCGTGACGTCGTTCTGGTCGTTCGCGCCGACGAGGCGCACCACCGCGATGTCAACCACGGCTTCGCCAACGAGCTCGCCGGTCTGCCCGTCGGCGCGGTGGCCGAGTGTCCGCCGCATGTGACGCTGGAACCCAATTGGAAGAAGGCGGCTTGAGCGCAGGCCCAAGGCAAGGAGAGAAGGGCATGGATCGGCCGGTTACACTTCTGGCGAGCGATCCCGCCCTTCGCTCCGCGCTCGGTTTTTTGCTGACGCTCGAGGGGTTTGACATTCGCGGCGACGCCGACCGCGTCACCGGTTCCGTGTGCCTGGTCGTCGACCAGGGCTTTCGCGGCGACGGACTGGCATGGCTTGCCGGCCTTCGCGCCGCCGGGAGCGCGTCGCCAGCCATCGTGCTCGCGACGCATCCTGACCGCGCCTTTCGCGCCTCGGCCGCGGCGCTCGGCGCGCGGCTGATAGAAAAGCCGCTGACGGGCGACGAATTGACCAATGCCCTGACCGAAATCCTGACCCATCGCCCCGCCGCTTGACCAGCGCGACACCCATCGAAACAAAGGAGTATAATATGCGCACCGCCTCTCCCCAAGCCATCGCCATCGTCAAATCGACCGCTCCGGCGCTCGAGAAACACGGCGTCGAGATCACCACCGCCATGTATGCGCGGCTCTTTCAAAACCCCGCCATTGAGGCGCTGTTCGACAAGGCGGCCCAGCGCAGCGGCGAGCAGCCGCGACGCCTTGCGGGCGCCATCCTTGCCTACGCGCGCAATATCGACAAGCTTGCGAACTTCGGTACGGCGGTCTCGCGCATGGTCGCGCGCCATGTCGAGACCGGCGTCAAGGCCGAACATTATCCCTATGTCGCCGAAGCCCTGCTTCCTGCGATCCGCGACGTGCTCGGGGCCGACGTCGCTACCGATGAGGTGCTGGCGGCTTGGGGAGAGGCTTATTGGATGCTCGCCGACATTCTCATCGCAGCCGAGGCGCAAGCCTATGAAGACGCCTTAGCAGCCTGACCGGGTAGACCGAATGCAACCGCAATTATCCGAGCAGGACCTCGCGAAGCTCATTCCCGAATTTTACGCGCGGGTCAGGGCCGATCCGGTTCTTGGTCCGGTCTTCAACCGCGCAATCGCGGACTGGGACGAGCATCTTGAAAAGCTGCAAGCCTTCTGGTCGTCGATCATGCTGACGAGCGGGCGTTACAAGGGCCAGCCGATGGTCGCCCATCTGCGTCACGAAGGTGCCATGACCAAGGCGAATTTCGACCGCTGGCTGGCGTTGTGGCGAAGAACCACCGGAGATCTTCTCGATCCGGGTATTGCGGCCGTACTTCAGGCGAAGGCAGCGCGGATCGCCGAAAGCCTGCAGCTTAGCGTCCAGTTCCAGCGTGAACGATTGGCGAGATCATGACGACCACCCTGCCCGCCGGTGTTCGATCCTACAAACGAACCGCCACATTTACTGAAGCGACGACGCCCGCTGCCTTGATGAGCGACCATGCGACGAAAGAGGGCGTCTGGGGTCTGATTCACGTCGAAGAGGGCAGATTGCGCTACCTTGTGACCGACGAACGACGGCTCGCTTCCGAAATAATCATCACGCCGGAGAGCGAACCGGGCATTGTCGAACCTACGATCGCGCACAGAGTCGAAGCGGTTGGGCGAGTGCGGTTCTTCGTTGAATTCCTGCGCTGAACCTCGAGCGCGCAGCCCGCGCGCGGCGGCTCGCCGATTCCGGGGGAGTATCTCAGGGACGCGGCCGTTCCCGGCGCCTTCGGCTAGCCGAGCTTCGACAGATGCTTGACGAGCAGGGGCTGGAGTTGTCGCAGCTCTTCGCGATGTGCCGCAGACAGAATTGACAGGATATCAAGTGCCTGTGGTGTCAGTCTGAGCAAAGCCCGCCGGCGATCGGATTGCGTCAGCTCGCGGCGAACAAGACCCAATGTCTCGAGCCGGTCTATCAACTCGGACGCGGAGTGAGGTTTCACGATCAGGCGCCGTGCAACATATCCGACCGTCGCTTCGTCGGGCGGCGCCCCGCGGATCGCCAACAGCGCTTGGTGCTGTTGCGGCTTCAACCCCGCTTCCGCTGCCTTGGTCTCGCTGAAAACCTGGAAGCGCCGCAGCGCGTACCGGAATTCGGCCAGTGCGGCATAATCGATGTCCGTCGAATTCGCAGCCATGAACGCCCCTGATTGAATTATATCGCATTACGATATAATTGCGCCGCCTCCGTCATTCGAAAGAGGCATATGGTGAGCTTTCCTTCTGCACGAACGATTTCCGGCCATCAACTTGCCGACCATAGCGCCGACGCCAGAATGATATTTCTTTCGCTTCTGGCGCCGGTGGTCGGCACAGGCGGGGCGTTCGGCGCGTGGGTCCTGATCAAATCGATCGCCATCGCCACCAACGCCTTCTGGTTTGGACGGATTTCGGCCGAGGCGGCGGAAATCTCGGATGCCGCCGTGGGTTTGGCCGTTGTAGCGGTCCCCGTCATCGGCAGCCTGATCATCGGTCTGATGGCGCGCTTCGGTTCGGAGAAGATACGCGGCCACGGTATTCCCGAGGCGATCGAGACGATCCTGTACGGTGAAAGCCGCCTGTCGCTGAAAGTCGCAATTCTCAAGCCGATATCTGCCGCCATTTCGATCGGAAGCGGGGGACCTTTCGGAGCCGAAGGACCGATCATCATGACAGGTGGCGCCGTCGGCTCGCTCTTTGCCCAGTGTTTTCACCTTAGCGCGGCGGAACGAAAGACCTTGCTCGTGGCCGGCGCTGCCGCGGGCATGACCGCCATTTTCGGAACGCCGATGGCCGCGATCCTGCTCGCGGTCGAAATTCTCCTGTTCGAATGGAAGCCGAGAAGCTTTGTTCCGGTCGTCATCAGTGTTCTGGTCGCCGCTGCATGGCGCCCCGGACTGATCGGAGATGGCGCGATGTTCCCCGGTATCTGGCCCTCGCCGGACGTCGGCTGGATCGTCGCCGCCTCGGCCGGCATCGGGATAGTTGCAGGCCTGCAGGCCGCGCTGCTTTCCACCTTCCTCTACCGGGTCGAAGACCTGTTCCACCGTCTGCCGGTCCACTGGATGTGGTGGCCGGCGATCGGGGCCACAGTCGTAGGCGTTGGCGGTTTGATCGATGCGCGCGTTCTTGGCGCCGGCTATTCGAATATCCAGTCGCTGATCGATGGCTCGATGGCGTTGCGCGCAGCCATCGTCCTGCTGATTGCAAAAGCCATTGTCTGGCTCGTGGCTCTCGGGTCGGGGACGTCCGGCGGGGTGCTCGCACCCCTTCTCATTCTGGGGGGAGCAACGGGCTACATCCTCGGTCTCTGGCTACCCGGTTCGCAGGGCTTCTGGGCGATGATCGGCATGGCGGGCATCCTGAGTGGCGCGATGCGGGCGCCGCTTACCGGCATCATATTTGCCGCAGAATTGACGGGCCGTTTCGATGCGCTTCCGGCCCTTATCGCCGGATCCGGCTTCGCCTATGCAATCAGCGTTCTGTGTATGCGGCGCTCGATTCTCACCGAGAAAATCGCTCGCCGCGGACGGCACATCCTGCAGGAATATATCGTCGATCCGCTCGACATGCAGCAGGCTGGCCAGCTCATGACGCCCGCGCCTGACACGCTGCCGGCCGAAATGACGATCGGCCCGGCTCTGCGATTTTTCACCGACGAGGCGATTCATCGTAGTTATCCTGTCGTCGATGCCGAGGGATGCCTCGTCGGGCTCGCATCGCGATCGGACGCGCTGCGATGGAAGATAGGTGCTTTCGATGAGGCCGCGACGCTCGGCGAAACGCTTTCGGACGCATCGCAAGCAGTGGCTCATCCCGAAACGCCCTGCGGCATTGTCGCAGACCTCATGGTCGAGACAGGCGTTGCGCGCGTGCCGATCGTCGAACGCGAGACGGGCAAAGTAGTGGGGATACTATCCCGCCAGGACTTGCTCAAGGCGCGACGAGCGCAGCAGAGCGCCGAGACGAAGCGAAGACGTTTTGTCCGGCGGGATCTGGCCGGTTCGACACCCGATTGATTTTTATATCGTAATGCGATATAATTATGTGCGTCGCCGATCTTCGCGACAATTGGTCGATCGGCGCCAGCAGGCGAACGATAGTGCAGATGCTCAGCGACCTGATGGAAGCCCTCGGGCTGGTTCTGGGGAGCTTCGCGGTGGCGGCCGCATCGGTCATCACGGTGTGGAGCGCCTTCGGACGATCGCATCACCCCGAATGGAGCGCTCCCGCGCTCCTGATTGCTCTGTCTCTCGCGATCGCCATGCGTCTGGTCCGCGGCGAGCTATTGTCGATGGCCGCGATATTGCTGACGATCGCCGCCCCATTTATGTGGATGGAAGGACGAAGGCGCAAACACGGATCGAAAGCGCCAGCGGGCCCCGGCACGCGGCGTGGGCCGTTCAATGGAAGGACATGAGCATGCAGCCAAAACCGTTCCTGTCGCGCTACCCCGTCATCGTTTCCTCGATCAACGGCCGGCGCCGGCCAGGGAAAGCAGAAATCCGCACGGTGGCGGTCCGGATACTTCACGAAATTCATGGGATCGGCCCAAACCGGACCCGCCGGCTCCGGCAAGCGCTGCTGATCGCGCGCGGCGCCTTGGGTTTGGGGCCTTCAAGCGAAGGCGCTTCCGCGATGCGTGGCCCGGGGGCGTGATGTGTCAGGTCCCATCGCGAGCGTGAAAGTTGGCGCCTTTCCATGTCCGGAAGCGCAAGCGTCACTCGATTGCAACGGTTTCGATCGACCGCCACCCCGGTCTTTCGTGCTGATGCGGCGCTCGGACGCGAATATTCGGCATGAACGCCCGCTGGTGGGCGCCGCCAAAATGACAAACCATGCTCAGCGGGCGGCAGGAATGGACTGTTCGACTGATTGACGAGCGATGCGGGAGGCGCTGAAAATCCCTGCGCCGATCAGGCTCATGCCGACAAGATGGAACCATCTGAACGGTTCGGAGAGGATAAATACGGCGAGCATGGCGCCGATAACTGGCATGATGTTGAGATAAAGCCCGGTTGCTGCCGAACCGAGCAACTCGACCCCGCGATTGAAAAAGAGATAGGCGATAAGCGAGGGAAACAGGCAGACGTAGCCAATCGCCATCCAGCTTTCAGAACTGCTTTCTATCAATCGGCCGTCAATGATCTCGGCCAGATAGAAGGGCGCGATCACGACAATGCCGATCACGAAGGTTGCCGCCAGAAAGCTCAGTGGATGAACGGCCGGACGTTTGCGCAACAGAACGGAATAGAAGGACCAGACGACAACCGCGACGCAGATCACGAGATCTCCCGAATTGAATTCCAGTTCGAGAAGCGAGGACAGATCACCGCCCAGAATGATCATCAGCGCCCCGGTGATCGAGAGACATATGCCGATGACCTGCGGCAACCGGACATACTCCCCGAAAACGAGAGCACCGAGCATGAGAATCAGCGCAGGCCGCATCGACTGGAGCAGCAGGCCGTTGACTGCCGTGGTCGTTTGAAGGCCGGTGTAGAGGAGGGTGTTGAAGGTTCCGATCCCCAGAGCCCCCAGCAACAGCAGCCAGCGCCAGTGCGTTTTGAGGGTAGCGAAGTCTCGTCGCAGATGGGGCCATGCAAACGGCAACAACAACAGAAAGGCCAAGGCCCATCGCCACCAGGCTAGCGCGACCGGCGGCATCACATCGCGCGCCGCGCGACCGGCAATCGAATTGCCAGCCCAGAACAGTGCGGTAAACGTCAGCAGGAGATAGGGGCGCGACCAGACCCAGCCGGTCATTCGCTCCAGAAGTGCGGGCATGCCAAGCTCCGGCTTATGGGGCGAAAGTTGCGAGCGCCGCGCTGGCGCATTGCTCGTTGCTTGCCGATCCACCCGAGCCTGCGACCCCGATGCCGCCGATCACGTCTCCGTCATGCAGGATGGGGAGGCCGCCGCCCAGAAGCAGGAGTTCAGGAAGCTGCGCGAGATTCCGCGCGCCCGGATCGGTTAACGCTCGCTCGGCCAGTGCGGATGTGCTTGCTTTGGTCGAAAGGGCGGTGAAGGCTTTGCGCTCGGCTGCGCGAATGTTGTGCGGCCCGACCTTGTCAGCCCGCTGGAGCGCAATGAGATTACCACCGCGATCGACAATCGCGACGACCGCGTCCCTGTTCATCGTCCGGCACGATGCCAGCGTCGCTTCGGCGAGCGCATTGGCCATGTCGAGCGAAACGGTGCGCTGCGCGACCGGCGCAGGCTGGGCGGTCGCAACAGCAAGCGTCAGGGGCAGCAACAGGCCATTCATCGTCAGTTGCCTCGATAAGTCGAATAGCCGTAGGGGCTGACCACCACTGGGACATGGTAGTGGCCAGCCTTGTCGGACACATTGAATATCACCGCAATCTCAGGAAAAAACGGCGTCGCCGCCGCGTTAGGGTAAGCGGTCATATCGAATTGCAGCCGGTAGATTCCAGTTTCGAAATCGGCGTCGGGTCCAAAGCTGCGCACCCGGCCATTCATGTCCGTGCGAGTGGTGCTCACCTCCACCCAGGTTCCGGCGGCATCACGCTTCGAAAGCGTGACGGGGACATTGGCCCCCCCGACACCCGCCGCAAGGTCGAGCACATGGGTCGAAATCTCTGCTGCCGCGGCCGGAGCGGCGACGAGACCAAGCGCGATCGCGGTAAGGAGGCGGGACATCTTCATCGATCTGATCCTGATATGCGCTGAAGCCGTGAAATGGGGATATTCTTTCCGTAGCGCATTGCTAATCCATTTCCGAATGAAATGATTGAATGCTTTTCATTCACAATTATGATGAAGCCGTGTTCGACCCAAGATTGCTCGAGGCCTTCATAACGGTTGCCGACGCCGGGAGCTTCACAGCCGCGGCGCATCGCCTGGGCTCCACTCAGTCGACGGTTAGCCAGCAGATCGGCCGGTTGGAGGGCAGAATCCGCAAGCCCTTGCTGGATCGCACCGCCCGACCGGTGAAGCTCACTCCTGCCGGCGAACGCCTGATCGGTTACGCGCGGCGCGTTCTTGCACTTCAAAGGGAAGCCGCGGCGTTGCTGGCCGATCCTTCAGGCAGCCGAACCCTGCAGGTCGGCCTACCGGACGATTTGATGACGGCCGCGATGGGCGACGGGTTTGCGCGCTTTGCCGCGCGGCACCCTGATATTCGGCTGGATGTCACGACGGGCCTCAGCCGCGACCTGTCACGGCGGTATCGCGACGGGGAATTCGACCTTGTCATCGTCAAGGAATACCGGGCGCAGGCTGACGCGCGCGCGAGCTTTTCCGAGCCGCTGGCGTGGATCGAGAGCGCCGACCACGCGCAGCCCTGGTCCGATCCGATCCCACTGGTCGCCTTTCCACCGGGTGGGCTTTACCGTGATCAGATGGTCGAACAGATCGAGAGCGCAGGGCTTCGCTGGTATCTGGCCTTCACGGGCAACAGTCTCGTCAGCGTGCTCCGCGCCGTCGAAGCCGGGCTTGGCATAACCATCCTGCCTTTTGCCACGATCGAGCCCTACAGGGTTCATATCTGCCGGCAGTTTGAGCCCGTCATGCCCATGACGCTGTCGATTTACACATGGGAACAAGATGCAGCAACAAGCGAGCTTCTGGCGGCATTGACCCGAATCGTGTCGCTCGAACGCGTAGCGAACGGGCCGCTGGACCGCGCAGCGGCCGGCCTTTGATCGCGAGCCTGCCCAGTCCGTCCGAACATTTCGCGCCGCGATCGCGGCATTTACCGAGGATCACAGCGGTGCCAAGATATAGGGTGTCCGATATGGTCCCTTCAGCCCGCTGATCGACATTTCGGGTCGATGAGCCGCCCGGCAGCGTTCACGATCGCCTTGCTGAGTGCGGTCGCGTCGTCACGCGGCACGGGCGAGGGCGCCGAAGCGCTTTCCCGCGGCTGATCTTCCGGCGACCGGAGCGGAGGAGCGCATCCCGCGGGCCTCATGGCGAAAGGCGCGGTGCGACCAGGAGCAGCAAAACGGCTGCGGCCAATATGGCGAGTGCGGCCCCGGGCAGCGCTGACATAGGCCGGAGCGCATGCTCGGTCTCGAAACGCGACAGCTTCGCAGCTCGCACAGGATCGCGGCGGAGCGCGCTGCGCGCTTCGGACGACAGACCCTCCGTAAGCGACAGCAATCTCCGCCGGGCGCGGCCGCCAAGATGCGGGTATCGCGCGAGCAGATCGGCCAGCTCGTGCCAGTCGGGACAGGCGTCCGGCCCGAACGGCGGCGGCTCAGGCAGGGGGATCGTCATTTGCATCCCTGCCGTTCGTCCGCGACGCTCCGCATGGTTGCCGAATCATCCTGCGGACTGACGACGACCAGCACGGCCGAGGTTACAAAGAACAGGCAGGCTGCGATCAGCCATCCCCTGTTGCGCTCGCTAACCGCAAACATCAGGCTGTAGAGACCGGCGACGGCGGCGGCGAGGACGAGCCCCATGATCTCTTCCAGATGATATTTCCAGCAGAGCGACAGGCCCGCGATTTCAATAGACATTTCCTATCTCCCTCGCTCAGGCAGCAGCCGCGACCAGCAAGCCGGCAAGCCAACAGCCGGCGGCAAACAGGCTCACCAGGACCGCCATCGTCAGCAGGCCGGCCCGCCATGTCATCCGCGGGCGCCGGGCCCTTCTTTGATGCCGTCTCATCCTATGTTCTGCGGCTCGGCCGCCTCCGAGCGGGCAAGTGCGCTGAGGACGCTGACGAGCGCGAGCATTTCGCGCCGGACCGAAATCGGCGCAGCAATTCTCGGGTCGCACCAAAGGTCGCAGTAGAGATCCGCATAGTTCTTCAGATCCCGCAGCGGTTCGCTTTCTTGCTGCCGCGCCCGCCGTGATATTTCGGTTCCCGCTTCCCAGGCGCGCTTGATCGGCAGTCCGGCGCCCGCGAAAGGTCCGAATGCCGCATGCCGCTGGGCCTCGACAGCGACCCGCATCGGCGGCGTTGCGAACAGGCAGGCGAGCACCGCCGCGACTGTCTCGGAGTCGGCCGGACCGGCTGAGCTTCGCAGCGCGACCGCGAGCAACTGGTCTTCAGCCATCGCAGAATATTCGAGCCTGTCGATCGGGGTCAGCCCGCAGTCCGAGGGCGTGCGCAAAACTGCAGCCTGGTTCGGGTCGTTCAGCAGCGCGCTCGCCCGGCGGGCCGCACCGACGATAAGATGATCGAGCAGGATTTGCTGCCCCCTCATGTTGTTCACATATACCTCCATGAGCCGGCGGCGCGTGGGCAGGCGGCTCGTGCGTGATGGACAAAGATTTCGAGACCGGCGGACAAGGAGAGCCCGCCGCGCGCGCGGATTTACCGGGGACCTCAAGCTTTGCCGGCGAAGCTGCGTGCGGTTCGTCAAGCTGACGCCCCGAACCCGCGGCATGCGGGTTCGGGGCTAGTCTCCTCGAATCAGCCGTACTCCGAAGCGCGAGAAGAAGCCCTTCGTGCGCGCGGCCGATCGGCCGTGAAGGCAGAGATCCGTATGCGGGTCGCCGCGATCGGACACCGGATCGATCGCCGCGCCACCGGCGCCAAGCGAGCCCAGCAGCGACCGTTCGTCGGGGTGGTCGGCGACGACGACCCGCAAGTCCGGGTTGCTTCGAAAAGGCGCCGCTGCCGCTTCGGATATACAGTGGATGCTGCCGGTCCAGCGCGGTGCCGTGTCCTGGATCAGCGACGCTGCGTATCGTCCTGCGCGTGGCGAATGGATCAGGACATGATCGATGTCCTGCAGAGCGCCGCATATCCATTCGAGGTCTCGCGGATCGCTTTCCCTGACGTCGTAGACGGGAAGCTTGCGCACCCGGAAGCGGTGTTCGAGGAGGGCTTCGAGATCGCCGGCGGTGTCGACAGCACCCGGGTGAAGCATGTCGGCCCCTTCATCCAGTTCGGCCCTGATCAGGCGGCAGAGCGCCTGCACGTCTCCCCGCGCCGAGGCGACGCACCGATATCCCCGCGCGCGCGCGTATCGCGCGGTCCGATCCCCGACCGCAAATAGCGGAAGGCCGGCGAATGCAGGCACGAACCGATGGAGGCGTACGGCGTTGAGGCTCGTGAGGATCAGAGCATCGGGCACTTTCACGACGGGGGGGACCGCGAGCGGCACGACGGCGAGAACCGGCGCGCCGAGCGCGTCATATCCCGCTGCGGCAAGACGCTTTACGGTCAATCGATTGAAGGGGTCGGTCCGGGTGACCCAGACCCGCGCGCGGTTCATGCCGCTTCGAGCGCCGCGGTGGCACACCGCCAATAGGCATTCACGCACCGAGCGAGGAAGTGCGGCGGCGGCTCGCCGATCACGTCTCTCAGCAAAGGCACGAGGCTGTCCCCGAAGGCAATGATTTGCCCGCGCGGCACGGCGGCGGCATCGCTTGGTGGTGCGGCATCCTTGTCGCAGCCCGCCAGCACCAGGTCGGCCAGGAGGGACGCGTTCCGCACAGCCGCTTCCGAGTCTGCGCCGGACATTTGCAAGGATTGGGCCGCGGCAGCCTCGAACTGATTGCGCCGCGTACGGAGGACGCCGAAAGCTTCCGCTTCGGACAAGGAGGTGCTCATATAAGACTCCCGGCGAATTGACCGCCGTTATCGACCGGCTTGCGCAGGTCCTTGATCAGGAAAGATGCGGGGGTGCCGGTGTGGAGTGACCGGCATGAGCCTCGGGCGCCGCGCCGCTCCGCGTCAGGCGGATCGGGGCCGGGCCGAGGCCGGCCAGCGTGTCAGCAGGCTGCCAGCGTGCGCCAGAAATCGGGATGCCGTAGAGCACAACATGCGCGGCTTGTATCATGAAGCGGCATGAGAGCCAAATCGCCGCCCTTGCGCCTGCAAAAGCCCGGCGCGCCGTCCCGATCGCACGATTCTCTCACCAAATCGGGTCCGCCGCATGCACATCTATAGCAGGCATGCCGCATAGTATTTGACTTCCCGGCGGGCAGCCACCATCTTCGGCTCATGCCAAAGCGTGTTCGCCTTCTCAGTTTCCGTCTTCACGCGGGGACCCTGCTCGTCGGCTTTTAGCCCCGACCACGGCGCGATGCGGCTCCGGGTTCGGGGCCGAAAAATCCATACATGATCGCGCCGCGCCGGCGCCCTTTTTCCATTCAGGAAGCGAAACAATGGCTAGTTCGAAGGCTGCCCGGCGGCCGTCCGTCCATATGATCGATAGCGAGGCCGAATGCCTCTCCAATCTCGCACTCGCGGTCGAAGACCGCCTGCCCGATGTCGCCGAGTTGCTGCTCGGCGAGATATCCCGCGCGGTTCTTCACAAGGCAGCGCGGATGCCGCCGGGCACGGTAACGATGCATTCCCATGTCACCTTCACTGACGAGGCCAGCGACCGAGAGTATCGCTACCAGCTCGTGTTCCCGAAGGACGCGGATGTTGCAGAGAACAGGATTTCGGTCCTCACACTTGTCGGTGCCGGATTGGTCGGGCTCAAGCCGGGCCAGACGATCCTGTGGCCAGACCGGGACGGGCGAGAGCGCCGGTTGAAGGTCATGTCGGTCGAGCGCGGAAACCCGGTCATTTAGTCTGCGAGCCGCTACCTGCAAAAGCTCACGGTCGCACGTGGTCTTGATGAAAAAGGTCGGCCGCAGCCATCTCGACACAAATCTCGGGCAACTAGCCGCAACGATAAGCTACTAACCGCTACGATAAGTTTGTGGACCAAAGCTGCCGATTTAATCTTATGACATCCCATGGAAGGCAGGCCGCCAAGTTGGAACAGGTTTGCGGGCCTGCATCCGTATGCGGGGGGCAGAGGTATTAGAGTTTGGCTCGAAGGGGCGCCCGGGATAGACACTCTGACGCGGGGGACAGCGACCGCTTCACCCGTCATACATACAATCCGATCTCCTGCGTCAGTGCATCGCACGGCTCACAGGTTGGGAAAAAAAATCGACTGCGCCCACAGCATTATCTTTTAAACCCTTTCGAACTCGGCCATCGGCGCCACTATTGCGCGGCCTTGTACCAGCGCGCCTTGGCGGGCAACTGCGTCGCGGAACACAGCTGATATTTCTCGTTTGAATTTAAGGGTCCCCCGAACGCGCCGACAAATGTGAAGGATTGCGGGCCATTCAGGACATATTCGTTGACAGCCAAGCTCGGTTCCCAGCGTCCGTCTTCATCGCGCGTACGATACGCGATGCGGAAGCGACCGGGACCCGCCATTTGCCACGTCACGGCTTGGCTTGAATATTCATGTTTCGGGTCGCTGACATCGCTCTCTTCCCAAAAGCGCGAACCGTCGAAATACATGGGCGTCGTGACAGGCTTGGAGCAGGTCGAAAATGTGCCTTCGACATAGGCATAGTAACCGGCCTGCAGGGGAATGGTCGAGGAGGTCGCGCCGGCCGTTGGCTTAGGCTGAGCGTTCGTGGTGGCATTACCTGAAGGCGGCGCGCCATTAGCAAGAGCGGGCCGATATTTTCGAACCGTGGCCTGCATTGCAGGTGATAATTGGGAGACAGCGCACTTCCCGTAAGCTGTATCGCTATACTCCATTCGGCGGGCGCTCATGCTACCTTCGCGGAAAATGAAGCCTCCCGCAGCGCCCGCCTTGATGCCGCGCGCATCCATGGGAAATCCTGCCTCCGAAATGAAATCGTCGGTTGACCAGATACGGGTAAAGCCAACGAGATCCGGCTCATAGTCCTTGCTGCCACGCGTAGACGCTCCGGTTCGGCTGATATTATGCGCATCAAGAGCCGCATCGCGCGGACTGTTCATCCTGTTGCCGGGAAGCGACTGAATAATATAGCCGTAGGAGGTGCCATCGTAGAAAAATATTTCGGTCGCCTCGGCGCAACTGCCTGAATAGTCGGCATAATAAATGCCTTTTTCAATCGGCAAAGCCGTTCGAGAGGCGACCGCCGGCGCAGCGGCCGCAAAGGAGCTCATCACCGCGCTGCTCGCCGGCCGAGTAGCGATCCCGCCATTAGCCTCGCTCTGCGTTGCAGACAGGGCCGCAGCCGATACGGACAGAAGGCAAAAGCAAGCTTTGTGGAACGATGCCATCGCGCGTCTCCCTTAGATTTCCGACTAGAATGCACAGCCACAATGTCTTTGTAAATATTGGCCGATCCCCATTCGACGGGCGATAGAGCGCTATCACGGTTCCAAAATGGAACGTCCCGCCTTGGACGATGGCGGGAAGGCGTTGACGCCAAGCATGGTGGTAGCGGCTCCTAGCTCGATTGGATCCGCAATGTTGCATACGTGCCTGGGTCTCAGGCGCTCGTGCTCGACGGGGCCGCTATGCGCGTCCTCGAAATGCCCCAACTAGTCCTGCGCCACGTCGAAGGGAGGCGCTCCGCATGATATAAATATCTCAAATAACAGGTAAACGTTATGCGCCCGCGAGCAAATATGGACTGCCCGCGATGACTGGTCCGGTTGCATAGTTAGTTGAAGATTGCCTCCGATGCCAGCCTGGGCGGGAGGCGGAGCGCAGCGGAGCCGAGCGGCCAGGCTGGCATCTTGATCGTTTCCGGAGCCGGGGGTCGATATCCGAGGCTGCTGTGCGGCCGGAGGCGATTGTAATGATCGCGCCACCATCCGGTGACGCACCGGACCTCCTCCAGGCTGTAGAAGATTTCACCATTGAGCAGTTCATCCCGCAGGCGGGCATTGAAGCTCTCGATATAGCCATTCTCCCAAGGGCTCCCGGGCTCGATATAGAGGGTGGTGACGCCGAGCCGACCGAGCCATTCGCGCACCGCATGGGCGACGAACTCGGGACCGTAGCACATTGGGAAGCAGCCTTTCGAAGGGCCGCGATGCCTTGATGGAGACAAGGGCGCGTAGCGCCCGCCGGCTTCATCAAGGCAGTCATGACCTGCCAGCAGGTCTCTAAAGAGAAGTTGTCGACACAACCCTTTGGAGGCTGACCGATCATGACCAAGCTGTATTCTACGCCACCCGACGCCGTCCTGGTAGCCATCGATATGTCGAAGCACCGCCAGGAGGTTCTCCTCGAACGACCGGAGGGCGGCCGCCGACGCCGTATGACCGTCATGGCAACGAAGGCGGACTATGACCGGCTGGCGGACGATCTGACGACCATCGGTAGGCCCGTGATCGTCGGCTTTGAAGCAACCGGCAACTATCACCGCACGTTGGCGCATCGATTGCTGTCCGCCGGGTGCGAACTGCGCCTGATTTCGTCGGTCGCCTTGGCTCGGACACGCGAAGCGCTGCACAATGGCTGGGACAAGAATGATTCCAAGGACGCGCAAGTCATCCTGCACATGCTGAAGATCGGCGCGACCCAGCGCTATGTCGATCCGCTGGCGGCAGGGA
>NZ_JACBGA010000019.1:0-8637 GCF_021401285.1 Sphingopyxis sp. NFH-91
CGGCGCGCCGGCCAACGGCTTGGGACGTGGAGCAGAAGCGACGGGCATCTTGGCTTGATCGACCTGCCACGCACGTCGCGCCGGTGCCTGCCGAATTAATGGACGCCCACCAAGGTGCCGATCCTGCCGTGCTGTGGCGCCGTGCGCCTGTCCCTTTCCTGTTCGCGCGGCGTGCGGATGCCGAGGCACCGGACACGGTGGAGACGCTGCGCGACGCCCTCGGGTCTCGCGCCGAGTGGCTGGCACTGCCCGACTTACGCGCCCGCACCCGCGCCGCCTGGTTCGTCCAACAGGAGACGCGGAGCGATATCCTGCATGATCTTATGGTCGATTCCGGCTTGCGGCCAGCCGCGCCGCTGCGGGCAAACGAAGCGGACCGGTTGCTGCACATGGGCGATCCGCTGCTCGACGAAGAGTGGCTGCTGATCAAGCGCGGTTCGGTGCGGTTCGATCCGCCGAAGGCGGCGGACCGGTTGAAGCGCGCGTTGGCATCGGCTCGATCCAGCGAGGATATGGCGGCTGCCGCGGCGATCATGGCGTTCGGGATCAAGCGGCGAACAGCGAAACAAAATGCGAAACGGTCGAAGCCATCTAAGGGCCGTCATCCCTACGATCGCGGGCTGCCCGGCCGAGAGCCCAGCGGGCGCGGACGCTGAAGGCCTCATTGTCAGGAAATCATGCTCCTTGTATCGACTCTCACCCCCAAGACGACGCGAACACAGTCGCGCGTTCTCGTAATTCTGTTTGGCCGAGATGGCGCGCTCGCACAGAGGATTCCGATTACCCAGAGAAACTTCGCAGCTATATTAAAGATTTATTCATCTTTAGGGTCTATATGCCCGGCACAGTTGCGAACATGCGGCGGGGATAGCATCCCAAGTCGGTGACCTATGAATTTGTGATTCGCGCCAATTTTCGAGCTCCGCATCTGCTGATGCGGGCTTGAATGGCGTTCGAGGTCATGAATGAACCAGCCTAAACATTGCTGCCAAGCAGCCATGGCTTCGCTCGCCGAGCGAGGAAACCATAGCCATGGGAAATGCACAGAACACAAAGCCGTCGAATAAATTATCCCTTACATCCCCCGCACTCCCCCGCGGTTCGGATGTCTGGGCAAACGCTTCTCCTTCCGGGCTGTCAGCGGCAAAATTGCCGTTCGGCGGCAAATCGTCGAATTGCATCGGTTCGAAGGTTAGTAGCGGTTCGGCCGGATCGTCAGTCCGCCCGGAGCCTGGAGGCGAAAGTTGTGCTAACCTAATTGTTGAATTGCGCGAAGCGCGCGTATCAAAGGGTTGGTCGCGAAAGGTCATGGCCAAGCATGTCGGAGTGTCGCCCCAGACAATTACGCGGCTCGAAAAGGGTGTCGGCACCGTGTCAACGCTTGTGGCGGTAATGGACTCAACCAATTTCATGCTGACAGGTCTGAGTGCCGGTAAGACGCTGTTCGAAAAGCTCCGCAACACCCGTATCAAACATGGAAAGTCGCTGGAGAATTTGGTTAGGCGAACCGGACTGTCGCACACGGCCATCCTCGACCTCGAAAATGGTGCGGGATCAGTTGAAGACTTGCTGCGCCTGCTGGCAGCGCTTGCGCCGAGAGCTCGGCGTCAAGCTCCCGCTCGAGCGTATTGGGCGCTGGGTCAGAAGGAAGATCGTGATTCCCGCTTCACCCCGCCAGATTTCATGGACAATATTTATAAAGCGTTTGGCGAAATAGATCTCGATCCATGCGCTCACGAACTCAGCCCTGTCCTGGCGCGCCGTAAGATATTGGCCAGTAGGGGCGGCGACGGACTTAGCCAGACATGGTCAGGGCGTCTCGCTTTCGTCAATCCGCCGTACTCATGTGCCCTGCAGTGGCTACGGCGAGCTCATGAGCAATGGTCAGCTGGCCACGTTGCCACCGTTGTGTGCCTCGTTCCGGTCAGAACAGATTCGGCATTTTTCCACGAGGTTTTGAGCTTGGACGCCGATATCTTCTTTCTTAAAGGGCGCGTCAAATTCCTGAAACCGGACGGGGCGGCGCAGCAAACGCCCTTCAGCCTTATGGTGTTAACCCTTGGAGCAAACGCAGAACAGCGAGCTCGCTTTGCGCAATTAGCAGCCGGATTCTGGTCGCGAAGGCGTCAGCCAAATGACACTGACCTCTAGCGGGAAGGCGTAAACCTCGAAACGGAGCTTAAACCCGGCGAGGGTCTCGATAACGTGCGGTATGCCGCCATCGATACCCTCGCCGGGTCGCATGCGCTGATGATGGGGTTTCTTGTAGAGCTCGCGTTCTTGAGCAAGTGAACGGGGGCGCTGCGTTCGGGGCAGTCTCGCTCAGTCTGAGCCCATTGGCTCCTAGGCTCTAACGACCAAAATAGTCGAAGTGGCGTTCCCAGTTCGCTGTTGGGAAGCGGGCGGCGAGTTCAACGGGCTTAGAATTGATTGTCTAAGTGTCAGAAAGGCCTGCTGCTCAAAATCAAAATCACCCATTCGGTGAAACCGCAGAACGGCCTCGCATGTCCGCCGGATGGAAAAGCGGGACGCGGCTGCGCGCCCGCCAAGCGGTGGAGACGCTGACGCGGGAAGCGAGGAACAGGGTGAAAGGAAAAGAGGCAGGAGTTCTGTCTCGGATCCCTGATCCTCCGAAAGGAGAATATCGTGAACGAGTATCAACTTCCCAAATGCCTGCAGGTGATCGGTCTGGCATGCATTCCCGTCAACGACATACCAGACCAGCATCCGGCGCTGGCACGCAGGCCGGTTGCGGCGGCGGTCCTGACGATGGTCGATCAAGATGATGGTCATCGCTGGATCAACACGATCTGCGTCTCCGACGCGCGCAAGTCGGAAATCCCATTGCCGCACTTGCTCGACAAGACACTGTTGCCCGGCGTGGTCCAGATCGCGTCCATGGCCGATCGCATGACGCTGGCGATGGACGCGATGAGCCGGCGCTTCTTCGTCGAGCCGGCTCTTGCAGAACTCTGCTTTGGCGAGACGGCTATCGATCCCGCCGCGATGGGTGACCATGGGTTCGATGAGCGAACAGCGTGCCGTCGTTTCTCGATCCCGATGCCCGAGATCGGCGATGCGGACATCGAGCTTGCCTGGTCGCGCTCGGCGCCTGCGGCAGCCGAAGACCATGCGCTGCGCGTCGCGACCGCACGCTTGATGCTGTGGGCGCATGTCGAGGCGTTCCGCATCGCGCGACCGGAACCCTTCTTCGAGATCATGCTGGCCCTGCGCGACTGGATCGATGCCAGCGAGTATCTCAAGGCCGCGCTCGCCGATATCGGGAACTCACGCCCAATCCGCCGTGCAGACTCTTTCGCGCATCATTATCGCGACTATCGACAACGCCTTGCTGCGGGCGACGAAACCGCGAGATGGGTCAGCTTCGAGGACGGCCTGTTCCACGCCTGAGCGCGCCTAACGCGTAAACTCACTATCGATGAAAAAATGGCCTCGCTGCTCGGGTCGCGCGAGCAGCGAGGCCTGCGAGCGTGCATATGCACAACGCTTCGCATGCGACGGGCCGCTGTCATGCCCGTCAGGGCACGGTCTAGCGACCAGCTTTAAATATCCGGTGAATCGACGTCCAGCAGCCACTGCGGCGCCGTCTCTCCGTCCCACCATCAAACCCAAATCAGCAAGCGGACCGCTGCGATGCGGTCCCTTTGTCCTTTGTAGAAAGACGTACCAAATGACGACCATCCATAACATCCGCCCGTTCAACACTCGATATGTAATCCGGGAACGCTCAAGCCGCTACACGCCCGAACTCTTGCGCACGCACCGCACGGCGCAGGCGAGCTATGCCTACATCAACCGCCAGAATAGCGTTGATGAATGGGGTCCGACGCCGAACTGGGCGTCGCGCTCCGACCTTGCGGCGGCGGGCCGATGTGCTCCTGCCCGCGCCGCCGGACCCAAGCTGTCGGGGATCGCGCTCTGGGCACAAGCGGACGAGAATGCGCTCCGGTATCGGCCCGACGAGCCGACAATCGCGCATTGCGTTGGCAGCTTGCCGCGCCATGAGGACCTCGCCTTCTGGCGCAATCTGATCGAAGGCTTTGCCGAGGATTATCTCGTGGCCCGCGGCATGGTTGTAGACTGGGCGATCCATCATCAAGCGGAAGGCGACGATCAGCCCGAAATTGCGCCGCACGTCCATCTCCTCATCACCTTGCGAGGATATGACCCCGAGCACCGCGATTACGGCAAGGTCCGGCAGAACTGGCTGCGGACGGACAACTCTCGCAAGCGCCTGGCCGAGCGTTGGTGGGACCGTACCGGAATCGTCCCGCCCGAATATGTCATGGCAGCGACAGCGCAAAAATCCCGCTGAGATCGTGTCGGCACCGAGCACCGGTAACGCCCGGTGCCGACCACCCTGAATATCGCATTGCCTGTTCTGGCTTCTGAAGGAGCGGATAGCGAGGCCTTCAAGCCAGAACAGGAGAGAAATTGAGCGGAGAGGGTGATCTGAAGATCGGAGGAGAAAATAGAATGTTTATCGTTGAACTAACTGCTGTAGTCATTGCCGCGTATGTCACGGCCCTCGTTATGCGCGAAATGCCGCGCCTGTTTGCATTGCTCATCGTCCGGATCGCCGACCGGCTGTCGGCAGCTAGGCACACTCAGATCGTGGAAGCGGTTAGCGGTCGCCAAGTCCCAGCGAATTGGACCGCGGCGTCGGAAGATCGGAAGTTGTTGCGCGCCGGCATGCGCTCGACGATGCGTATGGCGACGTTTCGTTCGCTCTATCCGACTAATCGCTAAGGGAATCTGCTGAGCCCAGGCGTCGGCAATCGAATTGCCGACGCCTGGGCCAGCCGGATATGTCATTATGCGAGCCCCATATCAGGGGTTCATCAGATGGCAGGTGTTCGCTCGCGCCATGATACTTATTTCGTCTCCAATCGGGAGCGCGGCCTTGCCAGCGACCTCTCGTTGCGCCCAGGGAGATCAATGAACCCTGACATAAGGATTGGGATCGCATGCCATGATCTGCGGCATCAGTGACAGGATCTTACGCGCCATTTTGATCCGATCAGCCCGATGGTCCAACGGGATTTCCAATACCCGACAAAGTGCCGCATCGTGATAAGCGAAGCCGAAATCCGCGCCCTTGGGAACTATCAGAGCCGGTCCTTCCCTGGAAAGAACCCATACCGAGCATCGAGGCCACGTCTTCACTTTACCGTCATAGGTCTCATAAACCGCGATATTGGCGGGTCCACGGCGTTCCTTCCCGGGCTTGAAGGCAAGCACAATC
This sequence comes from Sphingopyxis sp. NFH-91, assembly GCF_021401285.1. Taxonomy (NCBI): domain Bacteria; kingdom Pseudomonadati; phylum Pseudomonadota; class Alphaproteobacteria; order Sphingomonadales; family Sphingopyxidaceae; genus Sphingopyxis; species Sphingopyxis sp. NFH-91. Next base: position 5,267 of record NZ_JACBGA010000019.1, read on the forward strand.
AGGTCTTTGTTGGCTTCTTTTACCGCCTGCTCAAAACCATGCTCATTCCCTGCTTCAGCAACAGTGAATGCAGCCTCTCTGAAAGGGATCCCGTCTACTTCTCGTCTAAGGGTTATCATCCTGCCGAGACAAATCAGGAAATCCATCGCAATTTCTCGATTAAAACTGGTCTTCATTCTCATTCTCCTTGGAGCTAATGTTCAAAGCTCGTCGGACGAGATTATTCCGCCGACCCTGAGTTATAGGATCGTCGAAAGCTGCTCCCAAGCTACTCAGAATTTTTTTTTCATTTATTCGAATTTCGATAGATCTGGGCGCAACGTAATGGGCGCCCGACCGCACCAAGGTTGACCCCACTTAGATTCTGGGATCATCATCGCGGCGCTGCTGCCTAGGTGAATGGACGTGCTTGGTCGTTGCTAAGGTAAGTTGGCGCCGCTGATTGAGGTGCAGTCGCCGCACAGGCAGCCGTTTGTTTAAGGATTAACCTAGTGGACGCGGAGCGATGGGCGATCTCTGTGGTAGGACAGGGCGTGCGAGGCGGGGTAGCTACGGGGAAAATGCCTTCATTCGAGCGAGATCAGGCGACGTGCCACGTCCGAATTACGGCTACCGCACGGCTGTCACAGCGCGCAGCAAAAGACCCTGAGCGCCTGCATGGGAACGCCGCACCGATGTTCTATTGCGGTTGGTCTGTGATGCCACTAACTGTAGCCAGTGAGTGTAGCCAGTCGCAACTGGTGCCACGCGAAATTGGCCGAAAACAGGGCTTTTTGGGGTGCAGCTTTTCCTTAGGTGAGGTTCCTGCCGCCCCAGCCAGCCGGTGCAGCTTTTCAACTATCTGAAAATAAAAACGAATCTCTGCGTATCAAATACGGAGGCCACACCCCGTGGCACCTCGCCGTGGCCCCTGTGAAACTACGATGAATCTATACAGGCGCGATTGCAAGTTATGATTTGAGCGAGCCGCTTGACTGCGGCGGTCGCCGGTCTGTATCTGTCGCGGCCACAAGTTAAGTAGACCGACATCGGCTAAGGCGCCTTGGCAGCTAGGCAGAACCGTGCAGTCTCAAACGCCAATGTGCGGATAATGTCGCGCCGACCGCGCGCTCTACCGTGGTGACCCCTACGGGAGGGGTCGGATGGGCGAGAAGCCCACGGTTTTCCGTCATTTTCTGCGGGGTGAAACCACGCATGTGTACTCAGTGAGTGTACTCACGATTGCGAGCACGCTACCGCGATAGCCGTTGGTGAGGTGATCTGTAAAGGCGGTTTTGCGCCTGCAGGGTACCACTCGTGAAGCGTTTGTCGGCCCCTAGAAGCGGTCGTAAATTGATCGACGGCAATCTGGTTTTTCAACGTAGGGCTCAGTTTGTATTGGGGGCCGTTGTACCTCATCCGTTACCGGTCCAAACGGTGAACATTCCGACTACACGTACGAAACTTACCGCCGGACTGATGCACGCTATACTGACCGCGGCCATTTGAGCGATAAGCTAGAGCACACAGGTGTGCGAGAGCCGAGCGGTGCAGACTTTGGTTGATTTCACTCGCAACCAATGGCGCGACACGCGGAATCATAATCCGCGTGTCGGGGGTTCGAGTCCCTCCTCCGCTACCAAGACCCAATTTCCACAAAAGTTCGTCACCGTCCGCCGACGTCTTTTTTCGCAATAAAATCAAATATTTCCGGCGTCCTCCGCGGGCCGATTGCGTCCGTTCGCGACCGTCTGAATCCGCCTGCAGCGATTTGATTTTTGCGAAAAATGGGGGCTAGATTCACCCTGTATCAACTACAGGCTAGCCCCCAAATGCCGCTGACCGATCTCGAGATCAAATATGCGACTCTTCGCAAACGCCCCTACAAGCTGTTCGACGGCCAGGGCCTTTACCTGCTCGTACAACCGGGCGGCACGAAGCTTTGGCGTCTGAAATATCATTTCGAGGGCAAGGAGAAGGTGCTCAATTTCGGGAAATACCCCGAGGTTGCCGCCGCCGTCGCAAGGCAGAAAAGAAAAGACGCAAGGGCCGCGCTCAAGGAAGGCGTCGATCCGGCGGTCTCGCTTGCCCATCCTGACGCACCGACGACATTCGCGCCCATCGCACGCGCATGGCACGCCAATCGTGCCGAAAGCCTCGATGCCGCCCATGCCAGCCGCGTTCTCAGGCGGATGGAGCGAGACGCCTTTCCGGCTCTGGGCGCGCGGCCGATCGATGAGATCGATGCACCGGAGGTTCTGGACGTGATCCGTGCGGTCGAGGCGCGGGGCGCCCTCGATATCAGCCGGCGGCTCAAGCAGGGCATCAGCCAGGTGTTCCGGTTCGCCATCGCTAGCGGCTGGGCGACGACCGATCCGACGCTCAGTCTCAACGATGCGCTGAGGCCCAAGCCCAAAGTCCGGCACCGGGCGAGGGTATCGCTCGCCGAGCTTCCCGGGCTGGTGACTGCGATCCGGAACTATGATGGCGAGGCGGATAGCCGCCGGCGCGAGACGACGCGCGATGCCATGCTGTTCACTTTGCTGACCTGGGCACGGACGAGCGAAACGCGCTTTTGCGAGTGGGACGAGTTTGAGGATCTTGGAAGCGAGAACGCGCTGTGGCGCATTTCGCCCGAGCGCATGAAGATGGAGCGCGAACATCTGGTGCCGCTATCCTCGCAAGTCTCCGAGATGTTGCTGCGCCGCAAGCGCGCGTCCAACGATCGGTTTGTATTTCCCGGTGAGAAGCCCGGCCAGCCTATCTCGGAAAACACGATGATCTATGCATGCTATCGCATGGGCTATCTCGGGAAGCAGACAGTTCACGGATTCCGGGGACTTGGATCGACATGGGCCAATGAAGCCGAATGCTATCGGCCTGACTGGGTCGAAATGGCGCTCGCTCATGTTGATGAGGACGAGGTTCGCGGTGCCTATAACAGCGCCCTCTACCTCACGCCGCGCCGCCGAATGCTGCAGGATTGGGCGGACCATCTCCTCGGCTCATCCCGGCTTGGCGAGGCGGCGCCGGATGCGGAAACTACGCCGAGGGCGCTGGCCGACCCGATCGTTCGAACACCGCGGACACTTGGCTCGCCAGGTTTTCCTTCCGCGCGGGAGCGCCTCCCATATTGGCAGCGATCAGATCGGCGATCGTTCCCGTCAAAGGGCGGCCTCGGGTCGTAAAGCCCCTGCCAGGCTTTGTGTCTCCGACTCGTTTATGGATGAATTTCTATGCTCAGCTCTCTCGTAGTTGGCAGGCGACGCTTGGGTCGCGTCCGTCAAGGTGGTGTAATTTCGGCTGTGGCCGTGGGCCATCGTCAGGCGGCTTTGGCGGTGATGTGTAGGGGCTGATTTTCCTCCTCGATCATGGGTTGGTTGAGTTCGGCC